>CAIXWQ010000441.1 GCA_903923175.1 uncultured delta proteobacterium
CGCGCGACGGTCGACCACTGGCTCGTGTCCGAGACGAAGTTGCCGGTGCTGTACGGGTGCGAGTCGCTGTCGATGCTCGAGTTGCTGCTCGGCACCTGCCAGATCTTCGCGACGTAGCCCGAGCAGTCGGCGCCGTAGCTGCCGCCGTGCGAGCAGCTCGGGCAAGAGCCGCTGCAGGTGCCGGCGCTCGACGAGCTCGGGCCGCTCGCGAGCCAGCGGCCGTGACCCCACCAGTACGAGAAGCCGACGCCTTCCTTGGCCCGCGTGATGGCCTGGTCGCGCGCCGTGCTGCCGCCGGTGGGCGCGGGGGTCGGCGACGGCGACGACGAGGGCGAGGAGACGAGGTTGAAGTAGAGGCCGTAGCTCCAGCCCGTCACGCCGTTGTGCTTCACCTGGTAGAAGCCGTTGTTCGGCGCCGAGGCGACGACGGTGACGGTGGCGCCGGAGGGGACGACGTGGAGGACGCCGGCGCTCGTCGAGGCGCCGTTGCGCAGGTTCACGTTGGTGGTGGCCTTGAGGGTGCTCCCCACGGCGACGTTGCCGAGGACGCTCTCCGCCGCGCGGCCATCGCCGCTGTCGTCGGCGCCGACCAACTCGTCCGACGAGATCACGTTGCCGCCGCCGGTGGCGGTCTCGGCCGCGCACCCCGCCGTCGAGGCGAGGCCGCCGAGGCCGGTCACGATCGAGAGCGCGCCGATGAGCGTGGTCCAGCGGAGGGTCGTGGTCGCCATGGTCCTGCCACTCAGCGAGCCGCGTGCCAGCGCGAAAACGTCGAAAATTGACCGAAAAACGGGCCGTTCGACGACAGCGGCCCACATCGACGCCGTGTCACGCGTGATCGATCGCCAGTCACATCGGCGAGACGCGCGCGAGGTCCGAGCACGCGTGGGGGACGCGCTGCGTGAGCGCGCGTGACGAGTCGCGGCGAGCTCGCCCCGGCTCGCACGCGCCAAGCATCTTCGCTTGGCGCGTCGTCGCCGCGAGGCGCTAAGGTCGCAGCGGATGGCCGACTCTCCCGCGAAGGGCGTGCGAGGCGAACCTGGCGGTCGGAGCCCGGCGCTCGTCGTCGGCGTCGTGCTCCTGCTGGTCGTGCTCGCGTTCGTGGTCGCGCGCTGGAAGGGCGACGACGCGAAGAGCGACGCGCGCACGCAGGTCGGCGCCGGCTCCACCGCGAGCTCGCTGGTGGTGAACGGCGCGAGCCCCGATGCCGCGCCGGCCATCCTCTCGACGGGCGCGCCGCCGACGCTCGCCAGCGCTCGGCCGTCCGCGCCCGCCGCCTCGAGCCCGTTCTTCCGCGCCAGGTGGGGGAGCGGCGAGGGCGAGCTCGGACGTTCCCGGCCGCAAGAGGCGAACCCCGAGGGGCCCATGAGCCTCGCGGTCGCGCCGAACGGCGACACGCTCGTGCTCGATCAGGTCAACGGGCGCATCGTGCGGATCGGCAAGGACGGCCGCGTGCTGTCGTCGATCCCCTCGCCGGTGAAGGCGCCGCAGGACATCGCCGTCGCGGCCGACGGCTCGGTGCTGGTAGCCGATCGCCTCGTCGACAAGGCCGTCTCGATCATCGGCCCCGACGGCAAGGTCCGCGGCGCGCTGACGCTCGAAGGCAAGGGGATGAGCGAGGGGGGCGCGATGACCGGCCTCTTCCTCGACGGCGACTCGGTCTACGCCGAGCGTGAGCACCAGCAGCTGGTGCGCCTCGGCTCGACGGACGGCAAAG
>CAIXWQ010000442.1 GCA_903923175.1 uncultured delta proteobacterium
CAGCTCGCGACAATCGCGGTAACGCTCGGCCGGCGTCACCGCGAGCGCGCGCGCGCAGACCGCCTCGAGCGCGTCGGACACGTGCGCGCCGCGCGCCCGCGGGGTCGGACGGAGCTGCGCCGCGCTCGAGGCGAACAGCTCGACCAGCTCGTCACCGTCGAGCGCGCGCCGCAGCGTCAGCAGCTCGACGAGCACGAGCGCCATCGCGAAGACGTCGGTCCATGGCCCCGTCGCGCCGTACTTCCGGTTGAACTGCTCGGGCGCGCCATACGCGGGCGTGAACGCCGAGAAGCCGCTCGAGGTGCGGGTCTGCAGCTGCGTCGCGACGTCGCCGTCCTGCATCGCCTTGGCGACGCCGAAGTCGAGCACCCGCGTCACGAACCCCTGGCCGCCGCGCACGACGAAGACGTTCTCCGGCTTCACGTCGCGGTGCGCGACGTTCGCCTCGTGCGCGGTCGCGAGCCCCTCGATGGCCGGCGCGAGCAGCGCGATCGCCTCGGCCTCGCCGAACGGGACGCCGCGGCGTCGCAGGTGCGCGTCGAGCGGCTCGCCCTCGAGCCACTCGAGGATCATGTACGGCGTGCTGGCGCCGCCGGACCGCTCGACGACGTTGAAGTCGAAGACGCGCACGATCGCCGGGTGCGCCTGCCCGAGCGCGAACAGGGTCGCCCCCTCGCGGCGGAACTGCTCGAAGAAGAGCGCGCGCGCCTCGCTCGTGAAGTGCGGCGGCACCTTGAGGCACTTGATGGCGATCGGGCGCTCGAAAGCGAGGTGGTAGCCGCGATACACGACGCCGAAGCCGCCCTCGCCGATCGGCGCGTCGACGCGATAGCGGCCGTCGATCACCGAGCCGACGAGGCCGAAAGCGTCGCCCTTCATCGCCGGCGTGGTTCGCCGCTCTTCCTCCGGGGATCAACCGCGCGCGGCGCGCGCTCGGACGCGCGCGAGAGCGTGGCGCGCCGCGAGCGCTCCGCTCACCGGCAGCACAGGTTGACCGTGCCCGTGAACACGGGCGTGCCGGGCGCCTTCGTGTAGCTCGCGGTGCAGGACGCGCCGCTCACGGTCGGCGTGTACGTGTAGGACGAGACCGTAGTCGCCGCGACCGCGTGGCACGCACCGTCGGCCGCCACGCTGAGCGTCGAGCCGGTGCAGTTCGTCCCGCCGCGGAAGACGATCGGCCCGCTGCACGCGCCGCCGGTCGGCGCGGCGGTGCACGCTGGGCACGTCACCGAGACGCCGCTGCCGACGACCACCGCGTTCGGGTACGCGCCGCCGCACGCCGCGCTCCCCTCGACGCACTCGGTGAAGGGCGCGCCGCAGGCCGGCGCCGTGCAGCTCCCCGCCGGCGGCACGCAGAGTCGGCGCGGACGCGAGATCGCCGAGGTGTCCGACGTGAGGGTCGCCGTCGCGACGCCGCCGACCGGTCCGGGCGGCGCGGCCGAGAAGTACGCGTGGAGGTTCCCCATGAAGCCGAGGTTGGTGCACGCGCCGCTGCCGGACGGCTTGATGACCGCGCCCGTGGTCGCGCAGCCGGGGGCGTCGCTGTAGAACGTCGACATCGAGACGTCCGCAGGGCAGGTCGGGCTCGTCGTGAGCGCGCACGAGCAGGCGCAGGCCTTGCCCGCTGTCCCCTCGACGACGTCGGTGCTCGCCCACCCCGCCGGGCACGCGCTCGTGCGATCGACGAGCGCCACGCGATTCGCTGCCGAAGGCAGCGCGCCGCACGCGCCCACGTCGCACGCAGGCGTCTCGGGGGCGACGTCGGGCGCGGCGGTGTCGGCAGTGTCGGCGCTGTCGGCTCTGTCGGCGCTGTCGGCGCTGTCGGCGCTGTCGAGAGCGAGCGCGTCGGACGCTGCCCCGTCGCCGTCGGATGCGCCGTCGACGCGCGTGCTCGAGTCG
>CAIXWQ010000443.1 GCA_903923175.1 uncultured delta proteobacterium
CGCCAGCCAGGTCGACGGCGACGGCGACGGAATCGGCAACACCTGCGACAACTGCCCCGCCGTCGCCAACGCCAGCCAGGTCGACGGCGACGGCGACGGAATCGGCAACACCTGCGACAACTGCCCCGCGACCGCCAACGCCACCCAGATCGACGGCGACGGGGACGGCCTCGGCGACGCGTGCGACCTATGCCCGAGCACGGCCGGATCCGTCGCGAACGGCGGCTGCCCCGCGTTCACCGACGCCGGCGCCGACGCGACCGACGCGACCGACGCGACCGACGCCGCGGACGCGACCGACGCTGCGGACGCGACCGACGCCGCGGACGCGACCGACGCCGCGGACGCGACCGACGCCGCGGACTCCGCCGACGCCGCGGACTCCGCCGACGCGGCCGACGCCGACACGGGGCACGTCCTAGGCGCGACGTGCGCCAGCGCGGCCGACTGCACGAGCGGGCATTGCGTCGACGGCGTCTGCTGCGAGAGCGCGTGCACCGACGCGTGCACCACGTGCGCGGGCGCCGGGACGCGCGGCCGCTGCACCAGCGTCGACGGCGCAGCCGATCCGCACCTGCGCTGCCCTGGGCTCTCCTGCGCGGTGTGCCGCGCGGGCGCGTGCGCGACGACGGACGGCTGCGATCCGCGCCAGCCGAGCCCCGTCACGGCGACGTTCCAGGCGTGCACGAGCGGCGGGGAGTGCGCCAGCGGGTTCTGCGCCGACGGCGTCTGCTGCAACTCCGCCTGCACCGGTCCGTGCGAGGCGTGCAATCTCCCGGGCGCGCCCGGCACGTGCAGCGTCGAGCCGTTCGGCGTCGATCTCCGGCACAAGTGCGCGGGGTCGGGGAGCTGCTCCGACACGTGCGACGGAACGGGCAAGTGCGCCGGCACTGGCAAAGGGAGTCAGTGCGCGGCGAGCCACTGCACGGGCACGTCCACGGGGCTCGGTCCGGCCTACTGCGCGTCGCAGGGCGAGGCGTGCCCCGCCGACGGCGCCGTGGCCTTCGACTGTCGACCGTACGCGTGCGCGCCCGCGTTCGGCGTCTGCCTCTCGACGTGCGCCACCAGCGAGGACTGCGCGCCCGGCTACAACTGCGACGTTTCGCAGCGCCTGTGCGTCGCGACCCCGACGTCCGCGTCCGACGGCGGCTGCTCGTTCACGCTGCCGACGAGCGGGCGTGGCCGCGCGGCCCTCGCCGGCGCGCTGCTCGCGGCGCTGGCGCTCACGCGGCGGCGTCGCCGGGCGGCGTGAACCGCGGACTCGGCGTCGGCTCCCTCGAGGCCATTGGTCGCTCCGCGCGATTGGCCCTGTCGCGCCCGCCCCCTACTTTGCTCGAAGCGCAGTTCGGATCGTCGGCTGCGTCGGGAGTGGCTTCAGTCGCAGAGCTCGGTCCCCTTCGGGCACCGCCCTGGCGCGCTCCCCTCCTTCGCGTCGGCGATGCGTTGGAACAGCCGCTTGCACGCGTCGAGCGTCATCGCCTTGCAGGCGACCGTGACGCGCGTCCCCTCCTTCACCAGGACGATCGGGCCCTCGGAGCACTTCGCGACGACGTTCGTGGGCTGGCTCGAGGTCTCGCAGCCGTGGCGCTTCGCGCGCGTCTCGAACTCCGAGAGGAGTCCGGGCGCGTCCTGATCGAGGGGCTGTTCGAACGAGACGATGTCGTTCTCGGCGTCGTCGCGAGGCGGTCGCTTCTTGAGGGGGCGCTCGTCGTCGCCATCGGCAGCGTGGCGCGCGTGCTTGCCGGTGCCACAGCCGGCGAGCACGACGCCGGCCGCGACGACGCTCAGTGCGGCCAGCAGGCCGAGGGCCGAGAGGCTGCGCCGGAGAGGCGTTCGGACGGAGCGCGCAGGGATCATGAGGGGGCCTCTGGCTTCGGGGTCGCCAACGCGAGTCGCGCCGAGAATCGAGCACGGCTGGCGAGGCTCGCGCAAGCGCTCCCCGGACTCGGCGCGCGCGCGGGCGAGGGCCCTTCCGCGGCACGCGCAGCGCGCGCGGCTCACGGCCCGCACGCGAGCGGGACGGCGTAGACGCGGTGCGGGGTGGTCGAGGTGCGGGCTTCGAAGATCGCGAACCCCTGGCGGCCGATGGCGACCACGCGGATGGCGGGCGCGAAGGCGGCGTCGGCCAGCGTGGCGGCGAGGGCGAAGGGCGCGCCGCGCGGCTCGCCCCGCTCGTCGAGCGGCTGGACGTAGCCGTTCGCGACGGGCTCGGTCCAGCCGAGGAGCGCGCCGCCGTTCGGATCGGTGGCGAGCGCGAGCGACGAGACGAGCGACGCCGGCAGATCGACGCCGAGATCACCCGCGGGCGCCGCGCCGTCGCGGCCGAGCGCCTGCGCATGGAGGTAGCCGGTCGTCTCGCCGCTGCGATACGCGGCGCTCATGGCGCCCGCGCGCGTCGTCGCGAGCGCGTACGCGCCGATCCCGTACGGCGCGCGCTCGATGGCGAGCTCGGCGCCGAGCGCCGCGCCGCCGGGATCGAAGGGGCGCGCGAAGAGGCTGCCACCGTGGGTCAGCGAGACGAGGAACGAGCCGTCGTCGAAGGTCGCGCGCGCGGCGGGGCCGAGGGGCTCGAGGCCGGAAGGCGCCGTGAACAGAAGCTGGTTCGCCTGGCTCGGCAGCCCGTCTCCGTCGAGGCCCACCCGGAGCAGCGCGGTCGTGCGGCCGCCGGACTTCGCCGCGACCAGCAGATCGTATCCGCCGACCGTCGAGGTGAGCCCGGCGCACGCGCGCGTGTCGACCTGATCGGTGCCGCCGTTCGAGGCGCCGTCGACGGTGATCGCGTGGAAGCTGCACGCTGCGCCGAGCGTCGCGACGACGCCGGCGCGGCCGTCGCCGATCGCGAGCGAGACGTCGTCGACCGTGTGCACGACGTCCGGCGCGCGGAAGATCTCGTGCTCGAAGCCGCTCTTGGTCGGATCGAACGAGATCAGCCGCAGGATCAGCGTCTGGGGCACCATCTTGGTGCCCGCCGTGCGCCACGCGACGAGCGCGCCGCCGACGGAGGGGACGGCGTCCATCAGCGCGACGTCGCCGGGGACCATCGGGTCGCCGCTCACGCGCTCGGCCGGGCCGGTCACG
>CAIXWQ010000444.1 GCA_903923175.1 uncultured delta proteobacterium
CGCCAACTCGATCACGCTCTCTTCGGGCTTCGATGCGTTGCTCATTCCAACGCTCTACGACGCGTGATCCTCTCGCGCGACCGTCGCTACGCGACAAACGTCCCCGCGATCAAAGTGCCGCAGCGGTGGATCTGCACCCTGTGGTGAAGGCCCCTAGCGACATACTCTGCTTGCCCGCTTCGGAGCCGATCGCACCAATCGAGCCAGCGATGCCGGGATTGCCGTTCGTGGGGTTCGACCCCCCACACTGACCCGCGGAGCCGCCGCCGCCGCTGCCGAACACACCGGCCCCTGCCACGGGTGCGGTCGTGCCAGGCGCTCCGTTACCGCCGTTGACCTGGCCTGATTGCGCTGAGCCGCCCGCGCCGCCCGAGGCGCCGCAAGTCGAACCGCCGGCCGACTGCCCCGAGCCGTTCGCGCCGGGTGTGCCGCTCGTGCCGGCCGTGCCGTTCGCGCCGAGCGCGCCCGCGCCAGCATCGATGGTGCACCCGACCACTGAGACCGTGACCGCCGGCGAGTTGAACAGGTAGACGCCGTAGCTGCTCGCCCCCGCGGTCTTCGCGTCCGCGGCGACGACGTGAATGAGCTGCAGCTCGAGATTGGCAGTGAGCCCAGTTCCCGAGATTGCGGTCACACCGCCATTGAACTTGGTCTCGTTTGACAGCGAGCGCGCCCACTTCTTGCTCGAGTCGTAGCCGCCGTAGATGCCCACGCCGCTCTTGAGGGCGAGCGTGCCGACGCTGAAGCTCCCCTTGTCGGCGTAGACGTCCTTGCCCGCCGCGCTCGCCAGCGTGAGCGCCTTGGCAATCGTCTGGACCGGCTTCGTCATCGTGCCGTCGCCCGACGAGTCGCTGCCGAGCGGAGAGACGAAGATGGCCTTCGTGACGTCGCCGTCGATCCCGTCGCAGTTGTCGTCGACGAAGGCGAGGTCGGGCTTGTCGGCCATCGCGGACTTCTTGCACTCGCAGCCGTTCGAGGCCGCCGAGCGCGCGACGTTCAGATCGCCGTCGACGTCGAACGAGCCGAGCGCGCACGTCCAAGTGCAGGTCGCCGAGGCGCAGGTCGCGCCGGCGTTGGCGCGCGTCGGACACGGCTGCATGCAGCCGCCGCAGTTCAGCGGATCCGAGGTGTAGTCAGGGCCGATCCCGGACTGGCACATGTACGACGTCTTGGTGCCGAGGCACCCGGCCGGCGTGCACGCGTCGGGCCCCTTGCACACCGGGGCGGCGGCGCGCTCGCAGCGGAGCGACGTCGGGTTGCACGAGAACGTCCCCTTGCACGCGTCGTCGTTGAGGCGGTCGCAGGTCGCGTCACTCGCGCCGGTGCAGGGGAGGACGTCGGAGCAGCCGAGCTTCGGATCGCAAAAGCGGCCGCTGCCGCACTTGGTGTCGTCGCCCGTGTGCGTGCACGCGCCCGCGGTCGCGTCGCAGGCGTCGGTGGTGCACGCGACGCCGTCGTCGCAGGAAGGGACGCCGCCGATCACCGCGCACTTGCCGCCGACGCACTTGCGCGCGTTGGTGCAGAGATCGGCGGCGGTGCAGTCGTCGTCTTGATTGCAGGCCTGGCTCGTCATCCCGTCGGGCGCGCCGTCGTCGCCGGCATCGCCGGCCTCCGGGGCGGTGTCCGGGCTCGCCGTGTCGGCCGTATCAGCCTGAACGCCAGTGTCGATCGGATGCGCGCTGTCGACGCCCGAGTCGGGAGAGGTCCCGTCACCTGTGTCCGGACTGCCAGAGCAGCCGGTGACGAAGCCAAGCACGAAGAGCGCACTCACTCGGCGCGAAAGACGCATCGCGTACCCCCAAAGAGAAGGACTGCTCGCGCGGACACGCGAAGCTTCGTCGATCGAGGGTACCACGCGGGGGTTGCGCGCGGCGGCGGTGCTGGACGGCGTCGCGAGCGCATGTGCGCGGCGGTGCCCTAAGGTGAGGCGCAGACTCACGTCAGGGAACGAAGAGCGCACCGTCGCTGAAATCGGCGGTCGGATCCTTGGGGGGATTCGATCCGCCGCTTACCCCGCCCCACAGAATCACTGCGGAACCAGTGTCCGCGGCAGATGCTCGGTAGCGTGGCGCGAGAACGGAGACCGCTGGCGGAGCCGCCCACGTGAGCGCGTCCAGATCGAAAGACACGAGCGACGCGCTGGCCGAGAATTCGAACGTCGGCGAGACGCCCAGCCCGCCCCACACCGAACAAGTCGCGCCTCTGCACCAGATGCTCCCGAACAAGTGCCCGAGCGTGGACAGCTCGGGAGAGGAGCCTTCGGCGAGCCAATGCCACTTCCCCGCATACCAAGCGAGCGCATCCCCTCGAAGCCCGACACCAAGCTGCAACCCGACCGTCGAGACGAATCCGTCGTCGAATGACCATGTCATCGGCGCGATTCGGTCGGAGTAGGAGCTGGGAACGACGGGAAGCGCAGTCCACGAATCTGCAGACGCATCGTAGATCGCACCCGTTCGCGTGATGTTGCTCGAGTGATCACGCCCACCCCAGACGATCGCAGACGTGCCCGAGCCACCGACGCCGACCTCGAACTCGCCTTTGCACTGCGTGCAGACGGATGTCCGCGTCCAATCGTTGCTGACGAACGAGTAGACAGCACCTGTCGCAACCGAAGCCTCGGAGCCCCAGACGAGGACCTTGGAGAGCGACGAGAACCACACCTTCTGGGGGCCGCTCACTCCGGTGATGGGAGCATCGGGGATGCTCCACCAGACGTCGAGATCTGGCGCGTAGACGGCCCCCGACGACAGCAGTGAGGAGTCGTTGCTTCCACCCCAGATGAGCAGCCTGGTCCCGGTCCAGATCGCTTGGTGCGAGGCACGCGGGGCAAACCCACTCGGTGGGGCGGCCATGGCCTTCCAGGTGTTCGCCTTCGGATCGAAGCGCGCTCCATCCGCGAGGTGGGTCTGATCGAACCTCCGGCCTCCCCACACGATCATCTCCTTGCCGGTCCACGTCGCGCTGTGGTCGTACCTCCCCGCGAACCCCGCCGGCGGCGGCGCGATCTTCGTCCACCCCTTCGGCAGCGCGCACACCACCGCGCCCCATGCGCACCCTGCCGAGCACGACTGCGTGGCGACCTCGAGCGCGCCGGCGCACGTCGTCCCCGTCGCCGCCTTCGTCTCGCCCGGCGTGCACGCCCCCTCCCCGCCGCACATGCTCCAGGCGCCATACACGCCGTCGGCGACGCACGTCCGCGACTGACTGCCGCACTTGCCGCACGCCTGGGTGGTGGGTCCCGCGCCCGAGCAGCTCGGGGGCGCGTCGGCCGTGTCCGCGGCGTCGCCGCCGTCGGCCGAATCGGGAGCGTCACCGGCGGACGTGTCGGCCGCATCCGACGCGTCGGCTCCCACCATCGTCGCGTCGGCAACCGAGTCGGCAGCCGAGTCGGCGGCAGCCTCCGCCGCCGAAGCGCCATCTGCCGCGGAATCGGGGCCGTCGCCGACGTCCGCGAGCGCGTCCGCCGGCGCATCGGTGGCCGTCTCCGCCGCCGAATCGTTTGCCGCGTCGAGCGCCGCGTCCTCCGCGACCTCGATCGGGGAGTCCACCAGCGCATCCGCGCGCGCGTCGAGCGGCGGATCGACCGCGGAATCGGCTGCCCCGTCGGCGGTCAGGCACTGCGGATCGCTGGGATCCAAGTCGCAAGGCGCGGTGTAGCTGAGATCATGGCACCCGGCGACGAGCGCAGCCGCGAGCGCGAGTCCGATGGTCGTCTTCCCGTCACGCATTCGATCCACCCCTGGAAACGAGCCTTCCGTTCAGGCCCGGTCAATCCGCTACCCGGTCGGTATCTCAGAACCGCCCTTCGACCAGCACGCCCGTGATCGCGCCCGAGGTCGCCCGCACCGTGAGCTCCGCCGCCGCAGGCCTCTCGCCCGCGCCGCTGCCGCCCGGCGCGACGACCAGCAGCGTGACGCCGAGCCCGACTCCGACGAGCGCGACGCCCGCCCCCGCGACCTTCCAGCGGTCCCACGTCCGCACGCGCGAGGCCTTGTCTTCGTCGCACCCGGTCGGGCCGCAGGAGGCGCGCCAGTCGTCGTAGGCGGAGTTGCTCTGACGCCACGCGCCGACCGCGCCGAGGCCCGCGACGCCGCCGGCGGCGACGAGGAGCCAGCCGGTGGTGCGCAGCGCGGAGCTCGGCGCGGCGGCGATGGGCCCTCCGCCGGAGTCGGTCGAGGCGGCGGTCGAGGCGGCGGGCGCTGCGGCGGGGGCAGGCGGCGGAGCGGCGCGGGCGGCGGGCGCGTCGATCTCCACGTCGATCGAGGTCGCCTCCGGGAGCTGCAGCTCGCGCTTGAACACCTGCGTGCCGTCGCGCGTCGCGATCACGACGTGGGCGCCGGGGTCGAGGGCGCGGCCGGTCGGCGGCGCAACCGCCTCGCCGTCGAGCGTGACCACGACGCCGGACGTGGCCGCCGAGACGCGCAGGCTCACGCGCGGCGTGCGGGCCCGCAGGTCGTCGAGATCGCTCTGCGCGGTCTCGCGGGTCGCGGCGTCGATCTTCGGATCCGCGAGGATTTCGAGGAGATCCTGCTGCGAGGCGAGGTAGCGCCCGAGCTTGCGCTTGCAGCTCGCGAGGTGGAGGCGGACCAGGAAGTCGCGCGTGGTCGCGGGGATCGACTCGAACTTCGCGAGCGCGCCGACCACGTCGCCGTCGCTCTCGAGCTTCACCGCCTCCTTGTACGTCCGGGCGGCGGCAGGCGGAGCGGGCGGAGCGGCTGGCGCGGCGAACGCGGGCGAGGCGAGCGTGGTCGTGAGCACCAACGCGGCGAAGGCGGTCGAAGGGCGCATCATGGGCGCCATAGAGTCGGCACGGGCGGCGGGGAAGTTGCGGCGGTCGGACCGGACTGCACTGAACGCGCGTTTCCGGGCGCGCGCAGGCGGGCGGCGGCGCGGCTTATGCGCTACTGGTCTGCTCATGGAGCCGGCGCGCCACCGCCTCGAGGGGACGCCCTAGGTCCTCGACCGCGTGCTCGGCGCCGGCGCGATGGGCGAGGTCTGGCTCGGCGAGCACACGAGCCTGCGTCGCCCGGCGGTCATCAAGCTGATCCACCCGCGCTACGCCGCCGAGGCGCAGGTCGTGGGGCGCATGCGTCGCGAGGCGCGCATCGTCGCGAACCTGCGGCACGACGCGCTGGTGACCGTCTACGACCTCGGCGAGACGGCCGACGGGCGCACGTACATCGCCATGGAGTGGCTCGAAGGCGCGGTGCTCCGCGAGCTGCTGCGCACGCGCGGCGCGCTGCCGGCGGCCGAGGCGTGCGCGCTCGCCATCCAGGCGCTCGACGGGCTGCAGGTGGCGCACGAGGCGGGCGTCATCCACCGCGACGTCAAGCCCGAGAACCTCTTCGTCACACGCGCGGGCAGGCTCAAGGTGCTCGACTTCGGCGTCGCCAAGCCGATGCAGGAGGGGGACATGACCGGCGCGCGCACCGCCGCCGGCATGGTGCTCGGCACGCCGCGGTACATGGCTCCCGAGCAGGCGGTGGGGCGCGCGCTGTCGGCGGCGACCGACGTATACGGCCTCGGCTGCGTGCTGTTCGAGCTCTGCGTCGGGCGCCCGGTCTTCGAGGGGACCGACGCGCGCGATCTGCTCTACGCGCACGTGCACACCGCCGCGCCGTCGATGTCCGCGCGCGCGGGGCGGCCGTTCGATCCCGGGCTCGAGGCCGTCGTCGCGCGCGCGCTGTTGAAGGAGCCCGCGCGCCGCTTCGCGACCGCCGCGGCGATGGCCGACTCGCTGCGCGCGCTCGCGCACGCGTGGGCGCAGGCGCGCGCGGCCGAAGATCCGAGCGCGAAGGCCACGGTGCGCGTCGATCTCTCCGCGGTCGCCGCGCTCGCCGCGACGGCGGTGCCGACCTCGCTCGGCGAACGGGCCCCCCACGCCGTGGCCGCGCAGCCGCCCGTCGTCGGCGAGGGGACGACCGAGCAAGCGCCGATGTCGTTCCCGTCGCGCGGCGGCCTGCCCGACGCGGCCGGCGCGAGCGACGTTCGCGCGGCGCAGGTAGCGGGTTCGGCGCGCGAGGCGCACGAGGCGC
>CAIXWQ010000445.1 GCA_903923175.1 uncultured delta proteobacterium
ACCTGCAGTCGGCCCTCGGCGAGATCGATCTCGACCCCTCCGACTACGACGTGCTGCTCGAGGCGATGCGCGCCGCCGCGGTCGCGACGCAGCAGCCCCGCGTGACGGCGTCGATCGACTGGTACGAAGGGCGCTCCGAGCTGGGCGGGTTCCAGACCGTGCCGCCGCTCGATCTCGCGCGCACCCACCGGCTCCGCGGCGACGAGCGGGCCGCGGCGCGCGCGTTCGAGGAGGCCGGTCTCCTCGCGCACGCGGCGGTCGCGCACGAGCGCGCGCGCGAGCCGACCGAGGCGCGGGCCTGCTGG
This sequence comes from uncultured delta proteobacterium, assembly GCA_903923175.1. Classification (GTDB taxonomy): domain Bacteria; phylum Myxococcota_A; class Polyangia; order Polyangiales; family JADJMO01; genus CAIXWQ01. Next base: position 306 of record CAIXWQ010000445.1, read on the forward strand.
GCGCGGCTCTGTCACCAGCTCGCGGCGCCCGATCCGACGCTCGGCCGGCGCGGCCCGGAGGCCTCGGCGGAGCGGAGCTACATCCTCGGGCTCGCTCGCTACGACGTCGCGCGCAACGCGGAGCCGGACATGCGAGACGCGCGTGCTGCCTCGGGTGCGCCGGGCGCGCCGGGTACGCCTGGCGCGCGGGTCGGGCACGATCGCGCCCGACGCGAGTCGGTCGTGGCCGCGGTCTCGGCGCTCGAGGACGCCGCGCAGCGCTTCGAGGCGCTCGGGCTGCGCGAGCGCGCGTTCGACTGCTTCAACGCGCTCTCGGCCATCGGCGAGACGAGCGGCACCTTCGAGCACGTGCTCGAGGGGCGGGTGAACGCCATCCGCATCCTGCGCGAGGACTACCTGCAGCAGTACGCCCTGCAGCAGTACGACGAGGCGATCGAGCTCTCGGCCAAGCGCGAGGAGCACGCGGCGGCGGCGTCGTTCGCGCGCGAGGCGATGGCCTACGCGGGCGCGCTCGGGCTCGCGCAGGACGCGACCGGCTACGCGCGCCGCGCGATCGATCTGCACGTCGCGGCGGGCCGGCGCCTGCTCGAGCGCGGCCCCGCCGAGCTCGCCGAGAACGCGTTCCTCGCGGCGATCGCGCTGGCGGCCGAGCTCGGCCTGCTCGCCCGGGCCCGCTCGCTCTACGGCGAGCTCGCGCACGCGAAGCCGCTCGACGACAAACGCCGCGCGCGTCACGAGCGCGCCGCGGCGAGGCTCGACGGCGCGCTCGACGTCGCCACGCGCTCGGACGCGAAGGCGCCGCGCCCCACCGGGCCCGCGCTGGAGGTCTGGATCCTCGACGTCGTCGAGTGGGAGCAGGCCGGCCGCGCCGCCGAGGCGTGCGCCGAGGTGCTCTTCGACGTCCACCCGCTCTCGCGCAGCGGAGGGCGCGCGCGCGAGACGCTTCACACCCCGCTGCGCCGGCGCGCGCTGGTCGCGCGGCTCGTCGCGCTCGAGGTCGACCGGCTCTCGGCGAACGATCCGGCACGGGCGAGCGCCGCGCGCGTCGAGCTCGCGCGGAGGCTCGGCGAGATCGTCGACTACCGCATGCTCGCCCCGCTCGAAGGGCTCTCGCGCGACGCCGTCCCCGAGGTGCGCGTGCGCGCGGTGCAGGCCGCGGCGAACCTGCCGTTCAAGCGGAGCGCGCAGCTGCTCCGCGAGGCCGCCGGCGACGAGGATCCGCGCGTCGTGTCGGCCGCCGCGCAGGCGCTCGATCGCAAGCGCTCGCCGGTGTTCGTCGATCCCCTGCGGCGCCTGTCGCGCGACGCGAGCTCCGCCGAGGTGCGCGTCGCCGCGCTGCGCACGCTGGCGAGCATCGACAACGCCGAAGCGGCCGAGGCGGTCGTGACGGCGCTGGAGGCGGGGACGTCCGCGGAGCGCGCGGCGATCCTGGAGGCGCTGCGCGAGCGGCGCCCCGGCCGCGATGGCCGCCTCGTGGCGACGATCCGCGCGCGCCTGGCGCAGGGGGTCGCCCCCGACGTCGCGATCGATCTACAGCGCGCGATCGGCGGTTGAGCGTAGGTCGCGACAGCCGCTTGGCTGACTTCTTGGCCCCCGGTAGCGCCCTTGCGTAGCCCTCGCTCCGATGCGCCGCTCCCTCGGCTCGACGATCCTGGCCTGCGCGATCGCCCTCGCGACCGTCGCGGGGGCCGCGCCGTCGCCGAAGCGCGCCCCGCCGCCGCCGTCGAAGTCGGTCGGCGCGCCCAACAAGGGGCACCTCGAGAACGGCGTGCGCGTCGAGCCCACGCCGTACCTTCGAATCCTCGGCGCCTACGCGGCCGGCGACGTGCGCTACGGCACCCGCGAGCTCGTCGACGCCATCGACCGCGCCGCCCGCGAGGTGCACCGTCGCTTCCCCGAGGCACAGCTCGGCGTCGGCCAGCTCTCCAAGAAGGGGGGCGGCAACATCGAGCGCCACCACTCGCACGAGAGCGGGCGCGACGCCGACCTCGGCTTCTACCTGGTCGACGCGCTCGGCCGGCCACTGCTGCGCGACTCGTTCCACTCGATCCGCGAGAACGGCATCGCCACCAGCGATCCCTCGGTGCGCTTCGACGACGGGCGCAACTGGGCCCTGGTCGCCGCGCTCGCCAGCGATCCGCACGCGCACGTCACGCACATCTTCGTCGCGACCCACCTGCGCACGCGCCTGCTCGCGTACGGCGCGAAGATCGGCGCCGCCCCCGCGGTGCGCCAGCGCGTCGCCGACCTGCTGATGCAGCCGAAGCACGCGCTGCCGCACGACGACCACTTCCACGTGCGGGTCGCCTGCCCGGCGAACAGCGCCGAGTGCGTGGAGTTCCCGGTGGTGGCCCAGCCGAAGAAGGCCAAGCAGGCGAAGCCCCCGAAGGCGCACGCCGAGCCAGAGCGGGCCGAGGTCGCCAAGGCGTCCCCCAAGGCTCAGCCGTCGCCCCACAAGATCACGCGCGCGCGCTCGACCGGCAAGGTGAAGCCCGAGCCGATCGCGGTGACGCCGACCCAGGAAGACGACGCGCCCTACCCCTGAGCGCGAGGCGTCGCGTCGCGCCGTGAGCCGCGCCCCCGCGTCGGCTACGATCCGTACATGGACGCGAACGTGCTCCGATGCGGCGCCTGCGGTGGGACGATCGGCGAAGGGGTCGGGACGTGCCCTTACTGCCACGCGACCATCGAGTCGCGGCACTGCCTCGCGTGCTTCCACGCCAACCTCGCCACCGCTGCGCACTGCGCGGCCTGCGGGCGCGAGCTCGGCCTGGAGGTCGTCCCCGAGGGGGACACGCTCCGCTGCCCGTCGTGCGCGGGCGAGGTCGACTTCGTGGCGATCCCCGCCGGCCGCGGCGCGGTGCACGAGTGCCCCCGCTGCGCCGGTCAGTTCGTCGATCACGAGACGCTCCGGTCGCTCTTCGAGGAGCGCGCCGTCCTCGGCCGCGCCGCGCCGCGCTCGGCCGCCCCCGCGCAAGCGCTCGGCCCGGTCCGCTACCTCCCCTGCCCGGTCTGCCATGCGCGCATGAACCGGAAGAACTTCGCCGAGCGCTCCGGCGTCATCGTCGACGTCTGCAAGGCCCACGGCATCTGGTTCGATCACGGCGAGCTGCCGCGGGTGCTCGCGTTCGTCGAGGCGGGCGGGCTGCGCGAGGCCGAGCGGCGCGCCGAGGAGCAGAAGCGCGCGCTCTCCAAGCAGGCCGCGGGCGCGGCAGCGTACGTCTCCTCGACCGACGGCTACAGCGACGCGCGCGATCTCTGGACGGAGCTGCTACGCGGGCTCACGTCGTAGCGAACGCGACGCTCAGCGCGGTGCGCTCGGCAGCGGCCGCGGCGCCCCCAAGGTCGGCGGGCGCGGCTTGACGACCGTGGGCGCGGTCGCCGGCGCGGGCGGCTCGTGCGAGCGATGCACGGCCCAGAGCGTGAGGGTGAGCAGGAGCAGCGCCGGGAAGATCAAGAGCACGTACGCGAGCCGATCGGGCTCGAGGCGCGCGCGCAGCGCCCGCGCGGCGGCGGCGACGGCCGGGTCGTCCGTGCGCGCAGCGAGCGCCTCGGCCCCGGCGCGAACGGCGGCGTGATCGCCGCGGGCGAAGCGATCGACGAGGGCGTCGAGCTCGGGATCACGCGGGAACCCCTTCGCGAACGCGGGGCGCGCCCGCGCGGGATCGCGCGACGGCGAGAGGAGCTTCCCCAGATCCATCGGGCGCGCTTCGTACCACGTTTCTCGCGCTCGCACGCGGCCGCACGCGCGCAGACGCCCTGCGCCGGACGCGCGGCAGGCCTGCGCGCGGCGAGGTCGCCGATGGTTGGCGCCGCGGCGGCCGCCGTAGCACGCTTGCGGCGGATGCTTCTGGCCCAGGGGACGCTCGTCGACGGCAAGTACCGCATCGAGCGGCTGCTCGGGGCCGGCGGCATGGGGACGGTCTGGGTCGCCGAGCACACGCGCCTGCAGCGGCCGGTGGCGATCAAGGTGCTCGACTCGACCTCGGCCTCGAAGGATCCGACCGCGGTGCAGCGCTTTCTGCGCGAGGCGCAGACCGCCGCGCGCATCCGCAACGATCACATCGTCGACGTCATCGACGTCGGCCGCTTCGACGACGCCGGCGGGACGCCGTTCCTCGTGATGGAGCTGCTCGAGGGCGAGACGCTGACCGCGCGCATCCGCAGGAGCGAGCGCCTCTCGCAGCGCGAGGCGGCCGACTTCGCCGACCAGCTCCTCTCGGCGCTCGGCGCGGCGCACGAGGCCGGCGTCATCCACCGCGACATCAAGCCCGACAACTGCTTCCTCACGCTCCGCAAGCTCAAGGGCGGCGAGGCGCGCGAGCACCTCAAGCTGCTCGATTTCGGCATCTCCAAGGTCGCCGGCGATCCGCGCGAGATGCGCATGACCAAGACCGGCGTCGTGATGGGCACGCCGTACTACATGGCGCCGGAGCAGGCCCGCGGCGGCAAGCAGCTCGACCTGCGCTGCGACCTCTACGCGGTCGGCGCGATCCTCTACGAGTGCGTGACCGGCCGCGTGCCCTTCGAGGCCGAGAACGTCAACGAGCTCCTCTTCAAGATCGTGCTCGAGCGCCCGGCGACGCCGCGCTCGCTCGTGCCCGAGCTCGAGCCCGCCTTCGAGTCGGTCATCCTCCAGGCGATGGCGCGCGAGCCCGACGCGCGCTTCCTGTCGGCCTCCGCCTTCCGCGAGGCGCTCGCGCCGTTCCTCGACGCCCCCGCGCGCCTCAGCGGCGCTGGGGTCTCGGATCGCCCGCCGTCGCTGCCGCCCTCGAACCCGACCTCGACCCCGACCGTCTCGAGCTCGCCGGCCGACCGGGCGGTCTTCCGCACGCCATCGACGACCGAGCCCGCCACCGGCATCGGCGACACCCGCCCGATCGAGAGCGATCCGCTGCCGCCGACGCTCCCCGCGGGCCCGCCGACGCCGAGCGGCCTGCAGGCGCTGTCCTCGAGCGGCCCGGTGCTGGCGTCGACCCCGCCCCCGCGCGCCCCGAACGCCGCGCTCTACGGCGCGGCCGCGGTGGCGATCGCCGTGGTGGTCGGAGGCGGGCTATACCTCGCGACCGCGCGCGGGCCCAAGGCGAAGGCGACGGAGGGGACCGCGACGGCGGCGCACGCCGAACCTCCCCGCGCAGACCCCAGCGCAGCGGCCACCGGCTCGATGCCAGCCTCCGCAGCCACCTCGGCAGGCGCGCAGGGCACGCCGAGCGCGAGCGGCGCTGCACCCGAACGCGCCGAGCCGACGCCGCCCGGCCGAACGAGCGCGCCCTCGGCCCCGGCGAGCCAGGTCGGACGCGCGGTCTCGACGCCGCCCCTCACCACCCGCGCTGCGCAGGCGCCGACCTCGGCCGGTGCGGGCGCCACGAAGCCGCCTCCGATCACCACCGTCACGCCGCCGGGACCGCCTTCGTCAGCGCCGCCCCCGCCCCCGCCTCCGTCCGCGCCGCCCCTCGGCCCTGGACCGATCGTGCCTCCTCGCACCTCGCCTCGCCCGATCGACACGCAGTTGTGACGCGCGGCCGGGTACGCTCGCGCCCATGCGACGCACGCTCGGGTTCGCGCTCCTGCCGCTCCTGCCGCTCCCGCTCCTGCTGCTCGGGTGCAGCAGCTCCAGCAGCGCCGCGGCGCCCGCCGACACCGGCGCGGAGAGCTCGATCGAGCCCGACGACTTCATCGCGCAGCTCCCGCTGTCGTGCGCCTTCGACTGCGCCAACGGCTGCCCCGAGGAAGCGACCGGGCCGTTCCTCTGCCCGTCGATGGACGACTGGGCGAAGCTCCCGCACGATCCGGCCGCCTGCGCCGAGGGCCCGACGACCCCCGCGCCGGTGACAGGGAGGTGCACGGTCGCGGCCCCCTCCGGCGAGGCGCTCCGCAAGGCCGGGCCGGTCGCGGGTCAGGCGGGCACCTGGGTCCTCCCTGACGGGCACCGCATGACGCCGGCGGGCGCCGAGGCCCTGCTCACCGACGCGACCCACGTCGGAGGCTTCCCCGCCTCGCTCGCCGTCGTCCCATCGACTCATTATGGGCTCGTCGTCGACGCGGGCTACGGCGAGCACCTGGTGCGCTCGATCGATCTCGACGCGCTCGCCGCCGGTGGCAGCAACGTCATCGTCTCGACGGTGCAGGTCCCGCGGGCGAACTGGGGGCTCGCGGTCCGCGCGGGCGCGGCGGGCAAGCACACCGCCTACGTCGCGGGCGGCGACAGCGGCAAGGTGAACGTGCTGGAGCTCGACGACGCGACGGGCGCGCTGACGCTCGGCACGGCGCTCGATCTCGGCACGCAGAACATCGCCGGCAAGATGCAGCCGTTCTTCTCGCAGGGGCTCGCGGTCACGGCCGACGGCAAGCGCCTCGTGGTCGGCGGCGTGCGCTCCCCCGAGGGGCGCGTGGTGTCGCTCGAGGCTGGCAGCTTTGGCAGCATCCTCTTCCGACCGCTGCTGGGCGGCGCGGAGCAGTACGGCGCGTTCGTCGATCCGGCCGACACCACCGGCGAGGTCGCCTACGTGCCGCTCTGGGGGAGCTCCCGGGTCGTCGCGCTCGATCTCGCGACCGGGATGATCAAGCAGTCGATCCCGACGGGCAAGAATCCGCAGGGGATCGCGTTCCTCGACGCGCGCTGGATGGTGGTGGCCGACGCCGACGGCGACGCGCTCACGCTCGTCGATCGCGTGGCGCAGGCCGCGGTCGCGACGGTGCCGATCGTGCAGCCGAAGGCGGGCGATCCGCCTGCGCTGCGCGGCTACGAACCCTCCACGCTCGCGTGGGACGCGAAATCCAAGCGGCTCTACGTGACCGAGGCGGTCATCAACGCCGTCGAGGTCTTCGACGTGGATCTGAGCGGCAGCGCGCCGGTGCTCGCCTCGCGCGGCCGCATCCCGACGTCGTGGTGGCCGACCGACGTCGCGCTCGACGCCACCGGCGGCCGGCTGCTCGTGCTCGACGGGCGCGGGCACGGCGTCGGCACCGGCCGCACCGGCAAGCGCTTCGACGCGGGGACCGGCGAGATCGCCGAGAGCATGCACGGCAGCGTGCAGTCGATCGACCTCACGACCCTCGACGCCACCGCGCTCGGCCAGCTCACCACCCAGGTGCAGAAGAACGCCGATCTCGCGAACGTCGGCGGCTACCCGACGCCGAGCTGCCCCGCCGGAGCCGACGACTTCCCCGTCCCCGCGACCAACACGCAGGGGGCCTCCAAGTCCATCAAGCACGTCGTGTTCGTCGTCCGCGAGAACAAGAACTTCGACGGCGTGTTCGGCGACCTCGGCGGAGACGTCGACGGCCACGCCGACCTCGTGCTCGCCCCCGGCAAGATGCCGCAGCTCTACCCGAACCTCCGCGGCATCGCGAAGAAGTGGACGGTCGCGGACAACTACTACACCGACGCCGAGTACTCGAACCAAGGGCACGTCTGGGCGACCTATGGCCGCACCACGGACTTCGTCGAGCGCACCTGGATGATCGGCGCGGCCGGCTACGGGCGCGACGCGGGCGGCGGGCTGACCGACGCGGGGCGCGCCGAGGAGGGCTCGGTCTTCGAGTGGCTCGTGCGCCAGAAGCTCGAGTTCGACATCCTCGGCGAGGGGACTGGCCTCCCCTCCCCGCCGACCGACGGCTCGCGCAACCCGCTCGACGTGCACTACCCCGGGATCGCGCAGAACATCGGCCTCGAGGACGTGACCAAGAGCTGCTACTTCGCCGCGCGGGCCCGCGTGAAGTGCGATCTCCACGGCTTCGTCTACATGACGCTGCCGAACGACCACACCTTCGGCGGCAACGGCGGGCGCCCCACCCCCGAGACGATGATCTCGGTGAACGACGAGGCGACCGGCGCGACGCTCGACGCCCTCGGCCGCTCGCCGTTCTGGAAGGACACGCTGTTCATCGTCACCGAGGACGACCCGCAGGACGGCGCCGATCACGTGGATCTCCACCGCACGCCGATCGTCTTCGCAGGGCCGTGGGTGAAGCAGGGCTACGTCGCGCACGGGCACTACGACGTCGCGTCGCTCATCAAGCTCTTCGCCAACATCCACGGGCTCCCTTACCCGAACGAGGTCGTGGCGCGGGCGCCGCTGCCGCTGGAGATGTTCACCTCGACCCCCGACTACGCGGCGTGGACCGTCGTGCCGCGCACCGAGCCCCGCGCCTGCAACGCGAGCGGCTCGGCCTTCGCGTACCAGGCGCAGGCGTGGGACTTCGAGGAGATCGACGAGCAGCCGGGGCTCGGCGCCCAGGTCCGCCGCATGCTCCGCGCGCCCGCGGCCGAGCGCGGGCCGATGCTGCCGATGGTGCCAGGCGCCCGCAAGCGGGACGATTGACCGAGGCCGAGTAGGACCGACCCATGGCTTCCTGGAGCGGCTGGATCGCCGCGTTGCTCATCGTGATCGCCGCGACGCTTCCGCTCGGCTTCCGCCTGCGCGAGGGGAAGCGCGCGCCCGTCGGGACGCCGACGGTACGCGCCCACGTGCTGCTCGGGCTCGCGACCTCGATCGCGACCTTCGTGCACACCGGGCTCGTGCTGCCGGAGCTCGGCTCCGACGCAGCCGTGGGCGCGGGCGGGCTCGCCTTCGCGGCCGGCGCGTTCGCCTTCCTGGTGATGATCGCGCACGGCGGGCTCGGGCTCGGGCTGCGCGATCCGAAGCGCCGCGACCGCGCGCAGCAGCGGCGCCGCCACGCGACGACCGCGGTGGTGCTCGCGCTGATCGTGCTCGCGCACGTCGTGCTGCTGCTGCGCGCACGCCATCAGGGGTAGCGCGCGGCCGGATCCCCGCGAAACCTGGCCGTCACCGAGCGATGCGAGCCTTCGTCGCATGCTCTACCGCATCGCGACGTTCCCGGCGCGCGTGGCCGCCGTCACGCTCGGCTCGCTGGTGAGGCTCGGGCACCGCGCGTTGCTCGAGCAGATGGTGCGCGAATTCCACGGCGACTAGCCGCGCGTAACGCCGTCACGCCGTCACATCTTCGCGTTCACGATCGCGAGGATCGTCGCCTCGCGCTCGATCGCGCGCCGCTCGATCTCGGCCGCCTCGGCCCGCAGCTCGGCCGCCGCGCCGACGTCCTTGAGTCCGGCACAGTTGATCTTCACGTTCAGGTGCGCGCCCATCACCGCCGAGCGCGCGCAGAGCGCACCGACGCCGGCGTCCGACACCGAGTTCGGGTTCCCCTGCTGGGCCATCGCCTGGATGACGTCCATCGACGCGAGCGACTCGCGCATCACGCGCAAGGGCACCTCGGTGGCGAACCGCGTGGCCGCCTGGATCGCGCGGGTGCGCTCGGCCTTCTCGGCGTCGGTGCTCCGCGGCAGGCCGAAGGCGTCCATCACGCGGTTGAACGCGTCGGTGTCCTCGTCGACGAGCTTCAGCAGCGCCACGTGGTGCGCCTTGCCCCGCTCGGCCCAGCCCGAGAACTCCTCCCAGCGCGCGTCCCAACCGCGCTTGTGCGAGGAGAGGTTCGCCACCATCGTGGCGAGCGCCGCGCCGAGCGCGCCCATCGCCGCCGCGATCGAGCCGCCGCCGGGCGCGGGCGACTCGGACGCGGTCTCCTCGGTGAAGGCCTTCAGCGTCAGATCGACCAGCCGCTTCTTCGCGCCGCCGCCGCCCGCCGCGCGCTTGGCCGCAATGGCGTACTCGACGATCTTCTTCTCGGGCTCGAACGGGTAGAGATCGCCGAGGCCGAGCGACTTCACCGCGATCTTGATCAGCTCCGCGTCGGCGATGCCGGTCGAGCGCTGCTGCTTCTTCAGGAAGTACTTACCGGCGTCGAGCATGGCGCGGAGCGGGATCAGCCCCACGAGCTCGGAGCCGGTGACGCGGATCCCCCGCGCCTGCGCGGCGCGGAGGACCTCGTCGAACGCGACGTGCACCGGCGTGACGGAGATGTCGGTCAGGTTCAGCGACACCTGCGCGATCCCGTACTCGTCGATGTACCAGCCGATCCCCTTCACGCACTTGAGGGTGCCGGGCTGGATGACCGGCTGGCCCGCGGCGTCCTTCAGGATCTTGCCGCCTTCGCCGAGGACCTCGCGCCCCTTCTCGCGCACGTCGAAGGCGATGGCGTTCGCGCGGCGGGTCGACGTCGTGTTGATGTTCACGTTGTACGCGACGAGGAAGTCGCGCGCGCCGACGGCGGTGGCGCCCCCCTTCGGGTCGAACGTGGCCGGCCCGAAGTCGGGGTACCACTCGGACTTGCCGAGGCGCGCCTCGAGCCCCTCGTATTCCCCCTCACGCACCGTCGCGAGGTTGCGTCGTGCATCCGAGGTCGCCGCGCGCTCGTAGCAGAAGACGGTCGTCCCGAGCTCCTCGCCGAAGCGCTGGGCGAGCCTGCGGGCCCACTCGACGGTCTCGTCCATGGTGATGTTGGCGACCGGCACCAGCGGGCAGACGTCGACCGCGCCGAAGCGCGGGTGCTCCCCCTTGTGCTTGCGCATGTCGATGAGCTCGCGCGCCTTGCGGGCGCCGCGCACCGCAGCCTCCAGCACCGGCTCCGGCGCGCCGACGAACGTGACGACGGTGCGGTTGGTGGCCTTGCCCGGATCCACGTCGAGGAGCATCACCCCCTCGACGGAGGCGATCGCGTCCGTGATCGCCTGGATCACCGCGGGATCACGCCCTTCGGAGAAATTCGGCACGCACTCGAGGAGCTGCTCGGACATGCGTCGCCGTATACGCCGGCCGCGAAGCGCGCACAAAAACACCTCACCCCCTACCCCCTCTCCGCGAGCGGAGAGGGGAAAGAGGGCGACGCGCAGAACAGCGGGGGGGTGAGGTTCGCGAGGCCCCTCAGGCCTTGGCGGCCTTGATGGCGGCGGTGAGCTCGGGGACGACGGCGAACAGGTCCGCGACCAGGCCGTAGTCCGAGACCTGGAAGATCGGCGCCTCGGGATCCTTGTTGATGGCGACGATCGTCTTGGAGCCCTTCATGCCGGCGAGGTGCTGGATGGCGCCGCTGATGCCGATCGCGAGGTAGAGCGTCGGGGCGACGACCTTGCCGGTCTGGCCGACCTGGAGGTCGGTCGGGCAATAGCCGGCGTCGCACGCCGCGCGGCTCGCGCCGATCGCCGCGCCGAGCGTGTCGGCGAGCGGCGAGAGCACGTCCATGAACTTCTCCTTCACCGAGCGGCCGCCGGCGACGATGACCTTGGCTTCGGTCAGCTCGGGGCGCTCGCTCTTCACGACGTCGAAGGAGAGGAACTCGATCTTCCCCGCCGCCGGGTCGTCCTGCACCACGGCGACCTTCTCGATCGCGCTGGCGCCGCCGGTCGGCTCGGCCGCCGTGAACTCGGTCGGGCGCACGCTCACGACCTCGACGGGCGTGCTGACCTGCATCCAGCCGAACGCGTTGCCTGCGTACATCGGGCGCTTGTACGAGAGCTTCCCCCCCTCGGCCTTGAAGCCCGAGATGTCGGGGGCGTAGCCGGCGCCGAGCTTGGCGGCGACGCGCGGGGCGAGGTCCTTGCCGCTGGTCGCGGCCGGGAACGCCACGACGCCGAAGCCCTTGGCGGCAGCGGCGACGGTCGGCGCGAAGCGCTCGGCGAGGTAGTTCTTGGTGTACGGGTCGTCGGCGACGAGCACCTTGCTCGCGCCGCACGCCGAGAGCTCCTTGGCGGCGGCGTCGAGCCCGGCGCCCACCGCGAGGATGGCAAAGGTGCCACCGGCGGCCTTGGCTGCGTCGCGCGCGAACGCGATCGCGGCGAGCGTCGGCTTCTTCACGATCCCATCGACGATCTCTGCAACGACCAGAATGTCGGCCATTTTCGTTCTCCTGAATTCCTGAACGATCTCGACGGGTTGATCAGAGAACCTTGGCTTCGTTCTTGAGCTTGTCGACCAGCTCGGCGACGGTCTTCACCTTCACGCCGGCCTTGCGAGCGGGGGGGGCCTCGTAGCCGAGGTACTTCACCTTCGGCGCGGCCTCGACGCCGAGATCGGCGAGCTTCTTCACCTCGAGCGGCTTCTTCTTCGCCTGCATGATGGCGGGGAGCGGCGCGAAGCGGACGCCGTCGGCGTACTTGTGCGTGGCCGGCGTGGGCGGGCTCGTGACCCCCTTCGGGTTCACGACGCGGTCCTCGACGTTGACCACGGCCGGGAGCTGGACGCGGACGTTGATCTGGCCGCCGTCGGCGACGCGGCCGATTTTGAGGGCCTTGTTGTCCTCGTTGACGATGTTGGCGGCGAAGGTGACCTGCGGCCAGCCGAGGTACGCCGCGAGGAGCTGCGCCACCTGATTGGAGTCGCTGTCGACCGTCTGCTTGCCCATGAGCACGAGGTCGGGCTTCACCTGATCCACGAGCTTCGCCAGCGCGCGCGCGACCAGGTCGCCGTCGAGCTGGTCGTCGGTCACGTCGACGCGGATGGCCCTGTCGGCGCCGGTCGCGAGCGCGCCGCGCAGCGTCTGGTCGCACTCGGCCGGGCCGAACGTGACGACGATGACCTCGCCCAGGCGCGCCTTCACGGCGGTGCCGTTCTCGGTGAGGCGGAGGGCCGCTTCGAGGGCGTACTCGTCGAACGGATTGGGCTTCCACTCGAGCCCCGTGGTCTCGATCTTGGGGGCGAGGCCGCCGGCGGGGGCGGCGATCTTCACCTTGTTGGCGTTCTCGGGATCAGCGACGCGCTTGAGCGGGACCAAGATCTTCACGAGGGCCTCCTCGCAGGCTTCCAGGATCGAGTGGTGAGCGCCGTACTGAATGGCGGTTCACCGCAAACCGAGTCGGGAGTTAGGCCCCGCTTCGCGGTGCGTCAACGGGCCAATTGCGCCCACATACCGCAACCGGGTTTCTCGCTCTCCGACGCCGCGCACGCGCCCCCGCGCGCGCCTCCGTCACTCGATCGCGGCGTCGTTCGCAGCGAGCTCGGCCGTCCGTGATCGACGCCCGGGAACCGCACGAATTCCAGATGTAGGTTCCATCTTGTTGCCCGGTCGCGTGCGCCCTCGGTAGCGACGCCGAAGACCGGCATGGCTGCGCGCAAGCCCACGAACCCGCCCCCTGCACTCCCCCGCGTCGCGAACGGCGCGCCGCACACGTCCGCGCGCGAGCCGCGCGAGCACGCCTCGCGCGACCTCCGCGACGCGGCCGAACCCAGCCGCACGCCGGCCCCCGCGCGCGCCGTCGCGCC
>CAIXWQ010000446.1 GCA_903923175.1 uncultured delta proteobacterium
GACCTCGCCTGCCGCGCGCGGCTCGAAGGAGAGCTGCGCGAAGGTCGAGCCGACCGACGCGGCCGGCGCGCTCGGCGCGGTCGGCGCGGCGGAGCTCGAAGGGGGCTCCCCCGAGACGGCAGAGAGCGCGAGCGCGAAAGACTCGCCCTCCGACTCCGAGTACTCCACCTCGACGAGCAGCAGGAAGATCGCCGCCCCCTCGACCTCGCCGAGCCGCACCACGTCGCCGATCCGCGCGAGGCGCAGCCCGCCCGCGAGCCAGCCGCGCGCGCGAAGGAACGACGGGAGCGCCCCCTCGAGCAGCTCGCGCTCGTCGCCGAAGAGCAGCGCGTGGAGGCTCGTGCAGGCGAGCGTCGGGGTCGCGCGCACGCTCAGGCGCTGCGCCTCGGGCGTCGCGCGCGGGGGCTCGAGGCTGAACCAGTAGAAGTCGTGGCCGCCGAGCGTGAGCATGTAGGGGAGGTCGCCGATGGGCGGGAACCGCGTGAGCCCCATCAGCTCGACGGGGAGCATCCCCTTCATCGCGGAGAGATCGAGCTCGACGACCTGGACGTGGCGCGAGAGGTTCGCGACCACGAGCACGAGCTCGTCCTCCCAGCGCCGCACGAACGCGAGCACGCGCGGGTTCGCCGGCGTCAGGAACTCGACCGCGCCGCGGCCGAAGGCGCGGAAGCGCTTGCGCAACGCGATGAGGCGCTTGGTCCACCAGAGCAGCGAGTTCGGGTTCGACTGCTGCGCTTCGACGTTCAGCGCCTCGTAGTGGTACTCGGGGTCGATGATGATCGGCAGGATCAGCCGCTGCGGGTTCGCGCGGGAGAACCCCGCGTTGCGGTCGGCGCTCCACTGCATCGGCGTGCGCACGCCGTTGCGATCGCCGAGGTAGACGTTGTCGCCCATCCCGATCTCGTCGCCGTAGTAGAGGACGGGCGTGCCCGGCATCGAGAACAGGAGCCCGTCGAGCAGCTCCATCTTGCGCCGATCGTTGCCCGTGAGCGGCGCGAGCCTGCGCCGGATCCCCAGATTGATCCGCATCTGCGCCTCGTGGGCGTAGGCGCGGTACATGTAGTCGCGCTCGTCGTCGGTCACCATCTCGAGCGTGAGCTCGTCGTGGTTGCGCAGGAACATCGCCCACTGGCAGCTCGGGTGCACGTCGGGCGTCTGCCGCAGGATGTCGATGATCGGGAATCGGTCCTCCATGTGAATCGCCATGAAGAGGCGCGGCATGATCGGGAAGTGGAAGTTCATGTGGCACTCGTCGCCGTCGCCGAAGTAGCGGGCGGCGTCCTCGGGCCACTGGTTCGCCTCCGCGAGCAGCAGGCGATTCGCGAACTTCGCGTCGACGTGCGCGCGCAGCTTCTTGAGGAAGACGTGCGTCGCCGGCAGGTTCTCGCAGCTCGTCCCCTCCTGCTCGTACAGGTACGGCACCGCGTCGAGGCGCAGGCCGTCGACCCCGCGGCCGAGCCAGAAGTCGACCACGCCGAGCATCGCCTCGTGCACCGCCGGGTTCTCGAAATTCAGGTCCGGCTGGTGCGCGAAGAAGCGGTGCCAGTAGTAGGCCTTGGCGATCGGGTCCCAGGTCCAGTTCGACGGCTCGAAGTCGCGGAAGATGATGCGCGCGTCGGCGTAGCGATCGGCGGTGTCGCTCCAGACGTAGAAGTTGCGCTCCGGCGAGCCGGGCGGCGCGCGCCGCGCGCGCTGGAACCACGGGTGCTGATCCGAGCTGTGGTTGAGCACCAGCTCCGTGATGACCCGGATGCCGCGCTCGTGCGCGCGCGCGACGAGCTCGTCGAAGTCCTCGAGGGTGCCGAGGTCGGCGTTGATGTCGGTGTAGTCGGCGATGTCGTAGCCGTCGTCTCGTCCCGGCGACGGGTACAGCGGGAGCACCCAGAGCGCGGTGATCCCGAGGTCGGCGAGGTAGTCGAGCTTGCTGGTGAGCCCGACGATGTCGCCGATGCCGTCGGCGTTGCCGTCGAGGAACGACCGCGTCCGGACCTCGTAGATGATCGCGTCCTTGTACCAGAGCGGGTCGTCCGGGAGCACGCCGGGCGCGGCGCGCACGCCGCCGTCGGTCGGCTTCACGGCGCCCTGCCGTAGGTGCGTGAGAGCTCGAGCAGCCGCGCCTCGAGCAGCGGCGTCACCGCGTGAGGCTCGAGCCGCCAGCGCCAGTTGCCGGTCGCCTGGCCCGGACGGTTCATCCTGGCCTCGCTCCCGAGGCCGAGCACGTCCTGCATGGAGACCATCGCGGTGTGCGCGACGCTCCCCAGCAGCAGCCGGAGCAGCGCGCCGTGGGCGTCGTCGCTCCCGTGGTGCTCGGCGCGCAGGCCGAGGTACGCGAGCGCCCGCGCGCGTTCGGTGGCGGCCTCGGCGGTCGAGCGCGTGGCGTCCGCGCCGCCGCCCGGATCGTCCAGCCAGCCGCGCAACGTGTCGTTGTCGTGCGTGCCCGGGTAGACGACCTGGCGTCGGAAGTGGTTGTGCGGCAGGAACTTGGGCGCCTGCGCGTCCCTGCCGAAGGCGAACTGCAAGATGACCGTGCCCGGGAACCCGAGCGCGCGCCGGAGCGCGGTCACCGCCGGCGTGACGGCCCCGAGATCCTCGGCGACGAGCGGCAGCGGGCCGAGCGCCTCGCGCGCCCGATCGAAGAGCTCGCGCCCCGGCCCGGGGAGCCACGCGCCTCGCACCGCGGTCGGCTCGGCCGCCGGGATGCGCCAGTAGCGGACGAAGCCGATGAAGTGATCGAGCCGGACGGCGTCGAACCGCGCGAGCGCCGCGCGAAACCGCTCGATCCACCACGCGTAGCCCGCCTCGCGCATGCGCGGCCAGCGGTAGAGCGGATTGCCCCAGCGCTGCCCGGTGGCGCTGAAGTAGTCGGGCGGGACGCCGGCCACCGCGGCGGGCTCGCCGTCCGGCTCGAGCTCGAACAGCTCGCGGTGCTGCCAGACGTCGGCGCTGTCGTGCGCGACGAAGATCGGCAGATCGCCCATGAGCCCGACGCCCCGCTCGGCGCAGCGCGCGCGCAGGGCCCGCCACTGCTCGTCGAAGCGGAACTGGACGAACTTGGCGAGCGCGATCTCGTCGGCGTGCGCCGTGCGCGCCCGCGCGAGCGCCGAGGGAAGCCGCAGCCTGACGTCGCGCTCCCAGCGCACCCACGACGCGCCGCCGTGCGCGCGCTTGAGCGCCTGGAAGAGCGCGAAGTCGTCGAGCCAGCGCGCCTCGCGCGCGCAGAAGGCGGAGAACGCGCGGCGCTGCCGCGGCGGGCCGGCGAAGAACGCCGCGGAGGCGCGCCGCAGGTGGCGTTCGCGGAAGTCGCGCGCGGCGCCGTAGTCGACCGACGACGTCGAGGGCGGCGCGTCGTCGACCGCGACGCCGAGCGCGTCGAGATCGACCAGGAGCGGGCTGCCGGCGAACGCCGAGTGCGCGCTGTACGGCGAGTCTCCGTACCCGGGCGGCCCGATCGGCAGCATCTGCCACCAGCGCTGCCCAGCGCGGCCGAGGAAGTCGACGAACGCGTGGGCCTCGGCGCCGAGATCGCCGTTGCCGTGCGGCCCCGGGAGGCTCGTCGGGTGCAGCAGGATCCCGCTCGCTCGGTCGCGGAGCGAGGGGGTGCGCGCCGCGCCGTCGCTGGCTCCGCGGGCGGTCACGGCGGTCACCGGCACGCGACCAGGGCGTCGAGGAACCCTTCGGCCCAGGTGACCGCGTTGGAGCGCTGCACCGCCGCGAGCAGCTTCGTGTGACGCGACCTGCGCTCGGTGAGGTCCATGCGTAGCGAGCGATCGAGGTCTCGGGCCATGCCGTCGGCGTAGTAAGGGTTGGTGAGCACGGCGTCGCGCAGCTCGACCGCCGCGCCGGCGAACCGCGAGAGGAGCAGCACGCCGGGGTCCTCGGGGTCCTGGGCGGCCACGTACTCCTTCGCGACGAGGTTCATGCCGTCGCGCAGCGGCGTGACGTAGCCGACCGAGGCGGCGCGGTAGAGCTGCGCGAGCTGCCCGCGCGCGTACGAGCGATAGAGGTAGCGGATCGGCACCCACGCGGCCTCGCCGTGCTCGCCGTTGACCCGGCCGACGATCGACTCGATCGACGCGCGCTGCTCGGCGTAGAGCGGCACGTCCGCGCGCGAGGGGACCGACACCTGCACGAGCGAGACCTTCGTGCGCCACTCGGGGAAGAGCTCGAGCAGGCGCCCGAACGCGGCGAGGCGCTCGGGGATCCCTTTGGTGTAGTCGAGTCGATCGACGCCGAGCACGAGCTTGGAGTCGCCGATGGAGCGCATCAGCCCCTCGATCTCCTCGACCACGGAGGGCTCCGGCGGCTCTCGGAACGAGTCCGGCAGGATGCCGATCGGCATGGCGGCGAGGTGCGTGGCGCGGCCGCGCGAGTGCACGACGTCGTCGGCGATCTTGGCCGGGAGCATCGCGGCGACGCACGAGCGGAAGTTCTCCACGTGCTGCGGCGTGTGGAAGCCGAGCAGGTCGAAGTCGAGCAGCGCGTCGAGGATCTCCGCCGCCCACGGGAGCATCGAGAAGATGTCGAGCCCGGGGAACGGGATGTGGAGGAAGTGGCCCATCGGCCCGGTGTGCCCGCGCTGGCGGAGCGCCCGGCCGAGCAGCAGCAGGTGGTAGTCCTGGACCCAGATCAGCCCGGTGGCCGCGAGGTGGGTGACGGCCAGATCGGCGACGGCCTCGTTCACCCGGTTGTAGGCCTCCCAAGACGAGTCGGAGAACGTCACGCGCGACGGGAACGAGTGGAACAGCGGCCACAGCGTCTGATTGCAGAATCCGGAGTAGTAGTCGCGATACCAGGACTCGCGGTAGTCGAACCAGGCGAAGTGCGCCGTCCC
>CAIXWQ010000447.1 GCA_903923175.1 uncultured delta proteobacterium
CCCGGCGCGCCGGGCTCGAGGGTCGCGGTCAGCGCCCCGAGATCGCCCTCGTCGCGCGAGATCAGCGCGGAGGCGACCGCGACGCCGTCGTCGCGCAGCTTCGCGCGCAGCGCGTGGAGTCGCAGCGGCGATCGCCTGCCGCCGATCGAGAGCGCGAGATCGATCGAGAACGGCCCGCGCCGTAGCGCCCCGTCGGACAGCGCGCGGACGTCGAGGAAATCGGGCTCCGCGATCAGCGTGGCCGCGCGCGCCTCACCGCCCACGCCGCGCAGCTCGGCGACCCAGGTTTCCTGAGAGACCTCGACGCGCACGCCGGCCGACCCCGCGGACTCGATCGAAGGCCGATGGCACGCTACGGCCTGCGCCCCCAGCGCGAGCAGCGCAGTGAGCCGGAGGAGCGCGAGGGCGGGGCGCATGTCAGTGCTGCGACAGCGGGAAGGGCATGAAGAGCAGGACGAACAGGCACAGCGTGCCCCACGCGAGCACGCGGCGCACGGGGCTGAGCCGGTCGTCGTCGGTCGGCGGGTGCGCGGCGCGCGGGCCGCGCGTCAGCAGCCAGAGCACGCCGAACCAGACGAGCCAGTTGAGGCCGGTGGGGAGCGCCCCGAAGACCTCGCCCCACGGCTTGTGCGCGCGCAGCGCCACGCCCGCCATGTAGAGGCCGTCGAGGACGGCGACCAGCAGCAGGCTCCGGTGCGCCCAGCGCGACGCGCGATCCTGCTTGGTGCCGAAGAGCGCGTACGCGACGTGCCCGCCGTCGAGCTGACCGACCGGGATCAGGTTCAGCATCGTCATGAAGAGGCCGACCCAACCGGCGAACGCGGTCGGGTGGAGGAACACGTCGTGGCCGTGCGGGATCGGCCCCAGCACCACGCGCTTGAGCAGCAGGTAGAGCAGGCACTGCCCTTCGTCGGTGCCGTGCTCGGGGATCGGCATCACGGGCGACCAGCGCAGACCGAGCATCAGCACGGGGATGGCGATCGCGAGGCCGGCCAGCGGCCCCGAGGCGCCGATGTCGAAGAGCGCGTCGCGCGAGCGGATGCGGCCGCGCATCGAGATGATCGCGCCCATGGTGCCGATCGGCGGCAGCGGCAGCGGGATGAAGTACGGGAGCGAGGCCTGCACGCCGTAGCGGCGCGCCTGGATCCAGTGCCCGAACTCGTGGGTGACGAGGATCGCGAGGAGCGGCACCGCGAACGTCCAGCCGCGCCACGGCGAGGTCGACGCGTCGTTGACGCTGGCGCCGACGTAGAACGTGGACGCGATCGTCGCGAGGAAGAGGAGGAGGTTCGACCACGGCGCGGGGATCCGCAGGCGACGGAGCGCGCGTCGGAGCGCCGACGGGCGCGACTCCGGCGGCTCGGCGAGGTCGTCGAGCTCGTCCCGCTCCTCGAGCGCGTCGCGCGGACGCGGCTCGTCGGCCTCGCGCTCAGCCACGCGCGCCTCGCAGGGCGTCGAGCAGCGTCGGGCGGATCGCCGCGAGCATCCGCGCGAGCTGCGCGCCGAGCTCGAGGCGCACCTCGCCGAGATCGCTGCGCGCGATCAGCACGCCCTCGGGGAGCGACGCGTCGACCTCGAGCACGAGCGGGGTCGCCGTCGGCGCTCCGTGGCCGCGGCCATCACGCGCGAGGAGCTCGGGGAGCGCCGCCGCGAGCCGCTCGAGGGTCGGTGACGCGGCGCGGAGCGCGAGCCGTCGCGCGCCGAGCAGCGGGGCGGTCGACGCGCGCACCCACGTCGCGAGCGTCGTGCCGTCGACCGCGAGGCGCTCGCCGAGCACCCGCTCGGCCACCGCGATCACGGCTTGCTCGATCAAGGGGAGCGCGCGCTCGACCCCCTGCGCGTCGAGCGCCCGCGCGCGCAGCAGCAGGCCGAGCACCTCGGCGTGCGCCGACGCGAGCCCCTCGGCGTGCGCGGCCGCGCGGATCCGCGCGGCGTC
>CAIXWQ010000448.1 GCA_903923175.1 uncultured delta proteobacterium
AGGCGGCCGTCCTCGCAGCCCGCGTCGGAGCCCCCCGCCGCGCCGACCGCGTCCGAGCCGCGCGCGGCGGAGGCGGGCCCGGCCGCCGAGCCGGTCCACCCGAGCCTCGCCGCCGAGGAGATCGCCCTGAAGCTCGGGTTCGGCGGCGCGCTCGAGCTCACCGACCTCGAGGCGGTCGATCGCTGGCTCGAGTCCCTCGCGGGGCTCGACGACGAGGCCAGCGAGCGGGTGACGTACTGGGTCGGCGCCTACCTCGGCGAGGTCCTCGTCCGTCGGCTCGGCGGGGCCTGGCGCTTCGATCCCGCCGCGCCCTTCGAGGCGGAGGTCGAGTTCGATGGCGTTCGCGTCGTCCCCGCGCGCTGGATCGCGCACGCCCTGGCCGGCGGGCGCCCGCTCGCCGCCCGGACGCAGCGGCTCGCCGCGCGGTTGGGATGATGCTCGTGGTGTGTTTCGCGAAGAAAGACAAAGTGGCGCAATGTCGGATTGCTGAGCGCCTGCGATCTGCGCTACGCGATCGGCCGTGACCTCCGATCCGACGAGCAACGATGCCGCCGCCGGCGGACGCACCCCCGACGTGGCCGGTACGATGGCCGACGCGCCGCTCGCGCACCTGCTGGTGCACCTGACGCGTCGCGAGCTCACCGGGACGCTCCTGCTCCGCGGCCCGGTGGGCGGCGCGGTGCGGCTGTTCGTCCGCGCCGGCGCGCCGACCAAGATCGCGTCGGAGCCCACGAGCTCGCTGCTCGGCGAGCTGCTCGTCCGCGGCGGCGCGCTCGGCGAGGAGGAGCTCGACGAGGCCGTGTTCCGCTCGCGCCTCCTGCGCGAGCCGCTCGGCACCCACTTGATCCGCGAGGGGTGGGTCGAGCGGGCCGCGGTGCAGGTCGCCCTGCGTCGCCAGATCCTCGAGCGGCTGACGCTCGCGCAAGCGCTGCCGCCGCAGGCGGACTACGAGTTCTACGCCGACGTCGACCTCGTGCGCGACGCGCGCGGCGAAGAGGAGGCCGTGTGCGATCCGCTCGCCGCCCTGCTCGCCGTCGTGCGCGCCTGGCGCGACACCGAGCGCATCGATCGCTCGCTCGGCAAGCTCGCCGGCGTCCCGCTCGTGCTGCACGCGGACGCGGCGCCGCAGCGCTTCGGGCTGCTCGGCGCGGAGCGTCACGTCCTCGACGCGATCGTGCTCGAGCGCCCCACGCTCGACGAGCTGCAGGCCTTCGATCTCGACCCGGCCGCCGTGCGCTCGACGGTGTACGCGCTCGCCATCTCGCGCCACCTCGCGGTGGGCGAGGCGCAGGAGCCGCCGCTCGCCGCGGGTCGTTCGTTCGCGGCGGGCCCCCCCTCCGACGTGCCACGCGCGAGCGAGCGTCCGTCGCAGGCGCCGGCAACGAGCTCCTCGAACTCCGCGCCGAGCGCCTCGCCCTTCTCGAACCGCCCGCCGCCCGACTTCACGCCGACGCCGATGAGCCGCGTGGAGCACGGCTCGTCGCCGCCGTCCGCGCCTCCCGCGCCGTCCGCATCCGCTGCATCCTCAGCGCTCGCCGCGCCGCCGCTTCCGCGCGGGCTGTCGCACTCCAGCCCGCCGCCGCCCCACGTGGGCGCCTCCGTTCCCGCGCCGTCGCTCCTCGCGCACTCGCTCATCCCGGCCCCGCCGCTCCGCTCGCCGTCGAGCCCGTA
>CAIXWQ010000449.1 GCA_903923175.1 uncultured delta proteobacterium
AGGCCGGGCACGAGCCGCCGACGCTCGACGCGGGCCTCTGCGCCGTCGCCGAGGCGCTCGGCCTGCCGAGTGGGAGCGCGCTCGCGCTGTTCGCGATCGGCCGCGCGGCGGGCTGGATCGCGCACGCCCTGGAGCAGCGCCGCTCGGACGCCCCGCTCCGCCCCCGCGCGCGCTACATCGGGGCCTGAAGGGCGCGCGCAGCCGGGCGTCCCCCCGCGGCCGTCGCCGTGCCATCCCCGGCGCCGTCATGCGCGAGACCCAACGAGCGCCCGTCGTCGCCGGCCTGATGCTGGCGCTGTTCATGGCCGCGATGGAGGCGACCGCCGTCTCGACCGCGATGCCCACCGTGATCTCCGATCTCGGCGGCATCGCGCACTACGCGTGGGTGTTCACCGCGTACATGCTGGCCTCGACGGTGGTCGTGCCGATCTGCGGCAAGCTCGCCGATCTGTACGGCCGCAAGCCGACCATGCTCGCCGGGATCGCCGTCTTCCTGATCGGCTCGATGGCGAGCGGCCAGGCGCACACCATGGGCCAGCTCATCGCCTTCCGCGCGGTGCAGGGGCTCGGCGCGGGCGCCGTGCAGCCGATGGCGCTCACCATCGTCGGCGATCTCTTCAAGCTCGAGGAGCGGGCGAAGATGCAGGGGCTCTTCGGCGCGGTGTGGGGGATCTCGGGGCTGGTGGGGCCGCTGCTCGGCGGCCTGATCGTCTCGACCATCGGCTGGCGCTGGATCTTCTACGTGAACGTGCCGTTCGGGCTCGCGTCGTCGGCGATCCTCTTCTTCTTCCACCACGAGCAGGTCGAGCGGCGCGCCCACGGGCTCGATTTCCTGGGCGCGTTCGTGCTCTCGCTGGCGGTGGTCTCGCTGCTGCTCGGGGCGCAGGGGGGCCGCGCGACGCTGGCGCTGCCGGCGGGCGCGGCGCTGCTCGTCGTCTTCGTGGCGATCGAGCGGCGGGCGAAGGAGCCGCTGGTGCCGCTGCACCTGTTCCAGCGCCGCGTGATCGCGACCGCGAGCGTGGCCGGCGCGCTCATCGGCGGCGCGATGTCGTCCATGGTGACCTACGTGCCGCTCTACGTGCAGGGGGTGCTCGGCGGCTCGCCGAGCCTCGCGGGCGCGGCGATCGCGCCGATGGTGATCGGTTGGCCGCTCGCGAGCGCGCTCAGCGGCCGCATCATCCCGCGCGTCGGCTTCCGGCCGCTGGTGCGCCTCGGCTTCCTCGTGGTGGTGATCGCGACGGTCTGGACCGCGCTGGTCATGACCGAGGGGGCGACCGCCGCGACCGCGCGGCTCCCGGCCGGCCTGCTCGGCGTCGGGCTCGGGCTCGCGAACACGCCGCTGCTGCTCGCGGTGCAGACGAGCGTCGAGTGGCGCGAGCGGGGCGTCGCGACGGCGAGCACGATGTTCTTCCGGATGATCGGCGCGACGCTCGCGGTCGGCGCGATGGGCGGCGTGCTCGCGTCGTCGCTGCGCGCGAACCCTGCGGTGAGCGAGGGGCTGATCAACCGCGTGCTCTCGCCGGAGCGCCGCGCGATCCCGCCCGAGACGCTGCGCGCGATCGCGGGCTCGCTGCAGGGCGGGCTCGCGACGATCTTCTGGCTGATCTGCGCGCTCGCCGTGATCGCGTTCGGTGTGAGCCTCGCGTTCCCGCACGTCGCGCTGTCGCAGGCCGGGCCCTCGGGGGGCGGCGCGAGCGGGAAGGCCGGGCGCTGAGTATTACCCGGCCGTGCCGAGGACGTAGCCGAGGGCAAGAAAGAGGGCTGCCCCGCCCCATGCCGTGCTCGGGCTCATGCTCGGTCCCGCCTGCGGCGGGCCTCTGCGCGTGAGCCCTGCGCGCGGCATGCCCACCC
>CAIXWQ010000450.1 GCA_903923175.1 uncultured delta proteobacterium
AGCGCGACGCCGGCGGCGCGCGCGAGAGCGCGGCCTCGGTCAGCCAGGGCCCGGCGCGCGCCCCCGGCGACGCCGCGCCCGACGTCACGAAGGGGCCGGCGGCGCGCGCGCAGCTGCTCGAGATCCAGGCGAGCTTCGAGCTCGGCCTCGCGCCGGACGCGTCGGTGCAGGCGGCCACCACGCCGCTGGTCGCGCTGGTCGAGGCGCGCGGCGGCTTCGTGCAGGAGAGCGAGCTCGGCGGCAGCGACCGCCACGCGCAGCACGGTCGGCTCGTGCTGCGCGTTCCAGTCGCCGCGCTCGGCGAGCTGCGTGCGCGGCTCGCGCAGGGACGCACCGTCGAGCGCGAGTCGCAGACGGCCAAGGACGTGACCGACGCGATCGCCGACGTCGACGCCCGCCGCGCCTCGGCGGTGGCGGAGGAGGCCCGGCTGCGCAAGCTCCTCGACGAGAAGACGGGCTCGCTCGCCGACGTGCTCGCGGTCGAGCGCGCCCTCGCCGACGTGCGCGAGCGCGTGGAGCGGCTCGACGCCGAGGCGCGCGTGGCGAAGGGGCGCGTCGAGCTCGCGACCGTCACCATCCTGCTGCACCCGCTGGCGGCGAGCGAGGCCGACCGCGGCTTCGGCGAGCGCGTGCGCGAGGCGGCCCGCGACGGCCTCTCGACCGCGCGAGACGTGGTGACGGGGCTGACGCTGCTGGCGCTCCGCGCGGGGCCGACGCTGGCGATGCTGGGGCTTCTGCCGACGCTGCTGCTGCTGCTCGCGCGTCGCACCAAGCGCGCGTTGCCACCCGGCGCGCGGTAGCGCCCGCCTGCATCGCGAGCCCGACGACCGGGCGAAAGGCCGCGCCCCGCCCCTACCGCTTCGCGATCGATCGCCCCGTGCCGAGCGCGTGCAGCGCCACGCAGACCTGCTTGTCCTTGCACGGCCCGATGCGCTTCGCGCCCGGCCACGCCACCTCGACGACGCGCTTCGGATCGCGCACGTCCGGCCCCGACCACGGCGGCAGCGACCCCGGCAGATCGGCCTCGCGATCGCGCACCGACGACGGCGGCAGCGCCAGCGCGACGTCCGGGCGCAGCCCCACCTGCTGCACCGCCGCGCCGTCGGGGAGCGCGAAGAGCAGCGTGGTCAGCCGCATCACCCCGAGGCCGCTCGCGTCCTCGACGTACTCCTGCGCGCACCCCTTGCCGTAGGTCGACGCGCCGATCACCAGGCCGCGCCGGTACGCTCGCAGCGCGCCGGCGATCATCTCCGCCGCGCTCGCCGTGCCGCCGTCGACGAGCACCGCGAGCGGGCCCGCCCAGCGATCCTCGAGCGGCGGCTCGGTCGCGCGCTCGGTCTCGATGGCGCCGTCGCGATGCTTGAGGGGGAAGAGCGGCGCGCCCGGCAGGAACAGCCCGAGCGCGGAGGTCGCGCCGTCGATCGAGCCGCCGCCGTTGCCGCGCAGATCGAGCACCACGCCGGCGAACGGCTTGGCGCCCCCGCGGCCGCGCGCACGCACCATCGCGCGGGCCAGATCCTCGCCGAGCGCGTCGGGGACGTCGGCGACGTGCACGAGGAGCACGTGATCGTCGCCGTACGCGAGCGTCTCGGTCGGCAGCGGATCCATCGTCGCCGGATCCTCGCCGAGCCCCGAGCGCACCTCGAAGGTCCGGAGCGAGCCGCCGCGCAGCACGGTGAGCTTGCGCGGCTCCGCCTCCATCCCGGGCGGCCCCTCGGCGAGCTGATCGATCGACTCGGCCGACAGCCCCGCGAGCGTGACGCCGTCGACGCCGACCACCACGTCGCGCTCCTTGAGCGGCTCGTTGGCCCCCGCGTCGACGCGCACGCCGGCGACGGTGCGCGTGGCGGACGTCCAGAGCCGGGCCGGCGGCGCGGTCTCGAGGTCGCGATCGTAGAGGCTGACCGACTCCTCCACCGGCGCCCAGGCGCCGTGCGGATCGACCAGCGGCACCCACGCGCGCACGGCGGCCGCGAGCGCGACCTCGGACCACGCGTCGGCGTCGAGGCTCGGGAGCCAACGCTCCTTGGCACGGGCGAGATCGCCGACGAGCTCGGGGTGCG
>CAIXWQ010000451.1 GCA_903923175.1 uncultured delta proteobacterium
CGATCGAGTGAAATCTCGGTGTAGCGGTAGTCCTCTCCCTCGCTTGCGTCATCTGGCTCGAGGTCGTACAAACCGATTCGAGCGAAGTCGGAGACGATCACGTAGCGCGGAGCCTCGTCGCTCCGGCCCTCTCGTGCCAAGTCTCGCAAGTACTCGAAAGCCTGTGACTCTGCCCGTTCCAGCGACGAGCCGGCAGACTTGTGCTCGATAAGCAGTACCCCGGGCCAGAACAGATCGAGAAAGCCGTACTTTCCCCGGATGTTTCGGAGCGGGAACTCGAATGTGGCCACCGTTCGACGCCGAATGCCGAAGATCTCGAAGAACTCGTTCCAGTAGGTTTGCTTGTCGCGAGCCTCGACGCGGGCGTTCGCCCACTCGTGCGCGAACTTGAGCGCCTCGTGTCGGATCTCGTTCCAGCTTCTCGTGGGCATTGTTTCGCCGTTCGCCTTCGCGGGCCGGGACCCGCCCGCCGTGGTGTGGACGGCAGGAAGGTTCGCACGGTCGGGCCGCGAACGGGAGGTACGCGGCGAGCGGTTCCGGACGTTTACTGTCAGCGCTCGTCGGGCCCGGGATGCGTGAGCATGTATGGCTGGGTCGGCCAGACCAATTCGCGCCGCAACGGCATGACCCTGGACAATCACCCGCGCCAGCGCTCGCATTCCCCCATGCCCTGGCTCGCCCCGCTCTTGACCCGCGCCGCCGCCCCCGCGAGCCCCGACCTCCTCCTCCTCTGCCGCTCCTCCGCCACGGTCCGCGCCGTCCTCCGCGCCCTGGCGCATCACCCGCAGCGCGGCTGGCGCGGCCTCCACGTCGCGACCCTCGACGCCCTCCTCGCCGAGGCCGCCCCGCCCGCCCTCGAATGCTCCCCCGAGCCCGCCGAGCGCGACGCCCCCCTCCCCGCCGGCCACGCCTGGGCCGCCGAGCTCGCCGATCGCCCACGCCTCCGCGAGGAGCTGCGCGAGCGCGCCGAGCGCCTCCAGGCTGCGCGCGCCCTCGGCGTCCCGCTCGCGGACCTCTCGCCCGAGCTCGCCTCCCTGCTCGACACGCCCTTCGCGCGCGGCGAGCGCGTCGATCACGTCACCCACCTCGCCCGCCGAGACCGAGGCGACCTCGAGACCATCTCGATCGGTTTCGGCGAGGGAACCCCCGACTCCTTCTCCTTCGCCGGCTCCCTCGACGGCGTCGATCGCGCGCTGCTCGCCGCCTTGTGCGCGACGCCGCTCACCGGCACCGGCGCCCCCGACGTCGCCGCGCGCCTCCCCGCCGCCTCGCTCCTCACCCACCGCGTCCCCGACGTCGCCGCCGAGGCCCGCCTCGTCGCGCAGCTCGTCGCCAGGCAGCCCGAGGCGCTCGTCCTCGTCCCCGACGCGACGACCGCCGCGCGCGTGCGCGTGGCCCTCGCGCGCAACGGCCTGGCGGTCGCCGACGACGCACCGATCCCCCTCGCCAGCCACGCGCTCGCGGCGACGCTGCGCGCCCTCTTGCCGCTCTTCGCCAGCAAGGGAGAAGCGCCGCTCGAGCACGAGGATCTGCTGCGGCTGATGCGGAGCCCGGTGCTCAAGCGCGGCGAGCCGAAGGTGCGAGCGCGGGGCGAGGACGCGCCCGCGGTCGCAGCCGACGACGCTGCCGACGACGAGATCACGATCGAAGCGCGCACGGGCGCCGATGGGCAGCCCGAGCCCCGGCTCCTCGCGCCGCGCGATCTCCACGCGATGCTCGGCGAGATGCGGCTGGTGCGGGCGCCGC
>CAIXWQ010000452.1 GCA_903923175.1 uncultured delta proteobacterium
GGCCTCAGGCGCGGCCTCAGGCGTGATGGCGGCCGCGAGCACCAGGCGGGCGAGCGCGTCGGCGCAGGCGTCGACCGGCAGCACGTCGAAGCGGAGCGTGTCGGCCGCGCCCTGTTTGCGCGGGCCGCGGGGATGGCCGCCGAGCCGCGCGAGCCCGCGGATCACGCGCGAGAGGTGGTCGTCGGCGGGCTCCTCGGTGTCGCCGAGCGGCGTGGTCAGCAGGCCGAGGCGGTGGATGGCGACGGCCGCGAGCCGCGGCGCGGCGGCGCACACGAGCGCTTCCGCGGCCCATTTCGACTGCGCGTAGCCGCCGTGGATCGACCCTGCGCGCGGGAGCTCGTCGTGCTCGTCGCACCGGGTCCTCGCGGGGGGCTCGCCGATGCCCGCGCCGGCGACGACGCCGGTGAACACGCTCAGCGTGGAGACGGCGTGCAGCGCGGCGCCGGCCGCGTGCGCGAAGGCGAGCGCGGCGCGTGTGCCTGCGAGGTTGGTCGCGCGGAGCGCCTCGAAGGACGCGTCGAAGCGGACGTCGGCGGCCGCGTGGACCACGACGCCGACGCGCTCGGCGAGGCGCGCGTACTGCGCTCGCCCGAGGCCGAGCTCTGGTTTCGACGCGTCGCCCAGGGCGATCTCCACGCGGCTCGCGGTCTCTCGCGGGCAGCCGGCGAGCGCGAGCGCGGCCGCGAGGCGCAGGCGGGCGCGTTCGGCGTCGGGCGCGCGGATCAGGGCGACGAGCGGCCGGTCGGTGCGCGCGAGCAGCGCGGCGAGCAGGTGCCTGCCGAGGCGGCCGGTGGCGCCCGTGACGAACAGCGCCGCCCCCGCGCGCGTGGGCTCGGCCGCCGCGCGGATCTCGATTTCGAGCGCGCCGAGCTCCTGCGCGACGGCGTGCGCGAGCGTCTCGACGGCCACCGGGGCCGCGCGCGTGAGCCGCGCGGCGATCACGTCCGCGACGGTGCGCGCGCGGGAGACCGCCTCGACGTCGAGCCAGACGCCGCGCGCCTCGGCGGCGGCCACGATCGCCAGACGCGCGAGCGAGCCGACGCCGAGCTCGGCGAGGTCGTCGTCGGCGGCGAGGTCCTCGAGGGCGAGCGCCTCGCGGAGCGCGGCGGCGAGCGCGGCCTCGTCGCCGTGCCACGCGCTCGCCGCCCGGACGCTGCTCGGGGCCGCGAGCTCGCGGGTGAGCGCCTCGGCGTCGACCTTGCCGGCGTGCGTCTCGGGGAGCCGCGCGCGCGTGACGATGCGCGAGGGGATCATCCACGGCGGCAGGCGCGTGGCGAGGTGCGCGCGCAGGGCGTCCCGGTCGAGCGGCGTGCCGAGGTCGTCCTGGTCGGACTCGAGGGAGCTCGCGGGAGCGACCGAGGCGACCGAGGCGCCCGCGGCGACCGCGGCGACCGAGGCGACCGAGGCGACGAACGCGACGAGCGCGTCGCGGGTGGCGGCAGCGCTCGTGGGGCGCGCGACGAGCACGCAGGCGCGCGCGACCGAGGGGTGCGCCCGCAGTGCGTGCTCGATCTCGTCGAGCTCGATCAGCCGGCCGTGGAGCTTCACCTGCCGATCCACGCGGCCGAGGAATTCGAGCGCGCCGCCGTCGCGCGCGACGACGCGATCGCCGGTCCGGTAGAGGCGCTCGCCGCGCACCTCGACGAAGCGCGCCGCGGTCAGCGCCGGCGCGTCGAAGTAGCCGCGCGCGAGCCCCTCGCCGCCGATGTAGAGCTCGCCGGGCGCGCCGGGCGTGATCGGGCGCTGCGCGTCGTCGAGGACCCGGAAGACCGTCCCCGCGATCGGCGCGCCGAGCAGCGGCGCCGTCCAGGTCTCCGGATCGCAAGCGCAGAGGCTCGCGCAGACGGTCGCCTCGGTCGGTCCGTAGACGTTCACCACGCGCACGGAGCGGGCCCAGCGTCGGACGACCTCCGGCGGGCAGACCTCTCCGCCGATCACGACGACGCGCAGGCCCGGCGGCGGCTCGAGCCAGCGCAGGAGCGCGGGCGGGAGATCGGCGTGCGTGATCGCGTGCGCCACGAGCGTCGCGCGGAGCTCGCCGGCGTGCGCCAGCGGAGCGGCGTCGAGCGCGACGAGCGTGGCGCCAGAGAGGAGCGCGGTGCCGACGTCGGAGATCGAGGCGTCGAACGCCGGCGAGAGCGCGAACAGGGCGCGCGCGCCCGGCGCCAGGCGAAACGCGTCGATCTGCGCGGCGAAGAGCGGGCCGAGCCCGCGGTGCCCGACCGCCACGAGCTTGGGCTCGCCGGTGCTGCCCGAGGTGGCGATCACGTAGGCGAGCGCGTCGGGCGATGCGGGCGGCTCTGGAGGCTCGCGCGGCGTGCGCGGCGCGTCGTGTGGCGTGGCGTCGAACGCGGCTCGCTCGATCGAGGCGCGATCGAGCCGCACGCGGGCGCGCGTTCGCCGTAGCACCTCGTCGCGGCGCGCCGCGGGCCACTCCTCCGCCAGCGGGACGAAGGCCGCGCCCCTCTGCCACGTCGCGAGCATGCCGACGACGTGCGCGGCGCTCCGGCCCGCCTCGATCGCGACGACGTCGCCTGGACCGACGCCGCGCGCCGCGAGCGAGCTCGCCAGCGAGGCGGAGGCGCGCGCGAGCTCGGCGTAGGTCAGGCGCCTCGCGCCATCGATCGCGACGAGGTCGCCGAAGCGCGCGCAGGCGGCGAGGAGGCTCCGAGCGGTCACAGCCCGTACCTCGCGGCGAGCAGCAGCGCGGTCGTGATGAGCACGAGCGCGGGATCGAGCGCGACGCGCGCGCGGGGCGGGAGGGCCGAAAGCGCGTCCAGCGCGGCGAGGACCTTGCGCGCGTCGACGAACGGCAGCGTTCGGAGCGCCCCGCCGTGGAGCAGATCGCGCACCAGCTCGCTCGACGCGAGGCCGAGCGGCGGCGCGAGGAACGGGTGCTTCTCACGGACGCGCACCGCCTCGGGGACGAGCCCGCGCGCCGCCTCGCGCAGCGGCCACTTCTCGACCCCGTCGCGCATCCGCAGCTCGACGGGGATGCGCCGCGCCACCGCGAACACGCGCGGATCGAGGAACGGAACGCGCCCTTCGATCGAGTGCGCCATCTCCATGCCGTCGCCGAGCGTGCGCAGGATGTAGCCGGCGAGCGCCGACTTCATCCAGAGGTAGAGCGCGCGATCCACGTTGCCGCGCCCCTCGAGCGCCGCGCGCGGCACGCTCTCGACGAACGCGCGCCCGGCGTCGTACGCGTCGACCTCGGCGCGCGCGTCGTCGGCGAGGAGCGCGTCGACGCGGTGGCCGAGCGTCGCCTTCGCCTGCAGCCAGCTCGGGACGAAGCCGAGCGCGTCACGGACGGCGTCGAGCGGGAGCGACGCCCCCTCGGGGAGCATGAGCCCGGCCGACGCCGCGTTGGTCGCGGCGAGGCGCGCGTGCGCGTCGGGATCGCGGGCGAGATGATCGAAGTGATCGAGGCGGAGGTGCGCGTAGCCGGCGAGCACCTCGTCGGCCCCCTCGCCGGTGAGCACGACCTTGAATCCGGCGTCGCGCATCGCGCGCGAGAGGAGGAATTTCGCGGGCAGGTGCCCGTTGATCGCGAGCCCCTCGCCCGCGGCGACCGCGTCGGGGAGCGCGTCGACGAGCGCGCGTCGCCCGAGCACGAGCGGATGGAGGTCGGCCCCGAGCTGCGCGGCGGTGGTGCGCGCGAGGGCCAGCTCGTCGTAGGCGGCGTCGTCGAAGCTGACGGTGAAGCACGGCGGCGGCGCGCCGGCCCTAGCGGCGCGCGCGGCGCGTGCCGTCAGAGACGCGATCACGCTGGAGTCGATGCCGCCGCTGAGCTGCACGCAGACCGGCGCGTCGGCCTGGGCGCGGATCGAGGTCGCCTCGTCGAGCGCGTCGCCGAGCGCCTGCACCGCCTCGCGCGGATCGCGGAGGTCCTGCGCCTCGGGCGGAGGGAAATCGACGTCCGCGAACGCGCGGAGGCTCGCGCGCCCGTCGACGATCGAGAGGAGCGTCCCCGGCGAAAGGGAGCGAACGCCGCGGAAGAGGGTGCGCTCGACCAGCGGGTACTGCAGGCGCAGCGCCTGGAGCAGCGAGCTCTCGTCCCACCCCGGAGCGACGCCGAGGGCGAACAACGCCTTGGCCTCCGACGCGAGCGCGAACGCGCCGCGGTCCTCGTGCCAGACGACCGGCTTGATGCCGAAGCGATCGCGCGCCGCGAAGAGCGTGCGTACGCGCGCGTCCCAGAGCACGAAGGCGAATTCGCCGCGCAGCGAGGGGAGGCAGCGCTCGCCCTGGTCTTCCCACAGGTGCACCAGGATCTCGGCGTCGGAGCGCGTGCGGAAGCGGTGGCCGCGCGCCTCGAGCTCTCCGCGCACGCGCCGGTGTTCGTAGAGCTCGCCGTTGACCACCGCGACGACGCGGCCGTCCTCGCTCGCGATCGGCTGCGCGCCATCGTCGGGCGCGGTCACCGCGAGGCGCACGTGCCCGAGCGAGAGCGCGGCGTGCCCATCGTGGTAGGTCCCGCGTCCGTCGGGGCCGCGGTGGGCGAGGGCGTCGAGGGCGCGGCCGATCGCCTCGGCGCGCGTCTCGCGCGACGCGTCCGAGCCGCGCAGGTGCCCGAGCAGCGCGACGACGCCGCACACGCTCAGCGCTCTCCCGAGAGCGCGAAGAGCTGCTTGCCTGCGCGCTCGTCGCGCGCGGCCGCGAACACCTCCGCGAACGCGGCGAGCGGCCGTGGCGCAGCGAGGCGCGCGCGGACTTCGAGCCGCCCGACCAGCGCCGCTGCCTCGCGGAAGTCGCCGTACCAGACCGGCTCGAGCGCGATCTCCTTGCGCAGCAGCGGGCCGAAATCGATCGCGAGCGGCGCGCCCGCGCGGCTCTTGAGCACGATCCGGCCGCGCGGGCGCACCAGCCGCGCGGCGCACGCGACCGTGGCCGCGTCGAGCGCGGTCTCGACGGCGAAGTCGAACGAGCTCGCGGGGAGCGACGCGTCGCGCTCGGGGTCGTGGAGCGCCACGCGCTCGAACCCCTTGGCGCGCAGCACGTCGTAGGCGAGGCGCGCGATGCGGCCGCGGCCGAGCACGACGCCGCGGTCGGCGCGCGCGATGGACGCGCGCAGGATGGCCAGCGTCGCGGCGACCGGCTCGACGAACGCACCGACGTCGAGCGGGACGTCGTCGGGCAGGGGGACGAGCGACGCGGCCGGGACGCGCACGTGGCTTCCGAAGGCGCCGTCGAGGTCGAGGCCGAGCATGGCGGGCGCCTCGCACGGCGCCTCGCGCGCGCACCCTGCGCAGGCGCGGCACGCGACGTACGGATCGATCGACACGCGTGCGCCTCTCGCGACGCTGGCGCGCGGGCCCGCCTCCTCGACGACGCCGGCCAGCTCGTGCCCGAGGATGCGCGGCTCCGACACCGCCGCGCCGCCGTCGGCCACGCGCAGATCGGTGCGGCAAACGCCCGCGAACGCGACGCGGACGATGACGTCGTCGGGGGCGGCGAGCGTCGGACGCCGCACCCGCGAGAGCGACGTGCGCCCGTCCGCGCGCACGACCGCGAGCATCTCGTGCGAATCACGCGAATCCTGCGAATCTTTCGAATCGCGTGCGCCGTGCGAGGCGGCGGCGTCGGCGGAGGGCGCGGCGGCCATCCCGCGATGATGCCAGAAAGCGGCGTCGCGGCGGCGCCCGCCCTGCTCACCCGCCGGCGCGTTTGATGGCGTCGCGGCCGAAGCGCTTCTCGATCGCGTCGATCACGCTGCCGAGCGCGCGTGGCCGCGCGACCTCGACCTGCTCGAAGAGCGACCGCTGCGCCGGCTCGATCGGCTCGAGCGCCTGCGCCGACACGCCCACCAGGCGGGTGCGCACGCCGTCGAGCGGTACGCGCTCGAGCAGCCGCAGCGCGAGCGCGTGGATCTCCCGCGCCTCGGTGAGCGGCACGTCCGAGGTCGCCCGGCGCGTGACCTGCGAGTGGTCGGCGCGCTTGACCTTGAGCACCAGGACGCGCGCGCAGAGCCCCTCGGCGCGCAGGCGCCGCGCGACCTCCTCGGAGTGACGCAGGATCGGCTCGCGCAGCGGCGTCGGACCGGTCACGTCACGGTCGAACGTCTCCTCGGAGCCGATGGACTTGGCGTCGCGCGACGGATCGACCTCGCGCGTGTCGTCGCCGACGGCGAGCGCGCGCAGGTGGCTCGCCCCCTCGTCGCCGAGCAGCGCGGCGAGGCTCGCGTGCGAGGCCTGCTGCACGTCCGAGATGAGGCGATAGCCGCGCGCGTGCAGGCGCTCGGCGGTCTTCGGACCGACGCCCCAGAGCCGCTCGATCTTCAGCGGCGCGAGGAATGCGACCTCGGTGCCGGGCGGCACCAGGACCAGCCCGTCGGGCTTGCGCAGATCGCTCGCGACCTTCGCCACGTACTTGCAGCCGGCGACCCCGACGCTCGACGAGAGGCCGCGCGTCGCGTCGCGGATGCGGGCCTTGAGCTTGCGGGCGATCGTCTCGCCGTCGCCGTGCAGCGCGCGCGAGGCGGTCACGTCGAGGAAGGCCTCGTCGAGCGAGAGCCCTTCGACGAGCGGCGTGACCGAGCGCAGCACGCGGAACACCTGCTGCGAGGCCTCGACGTAGGCCTCGCGTCGCGGCGGCACCACGATGGCGTCGGGCGCGCGCCGACGCGCCTCGACCATGGGCATCGCGCTGCGGACGCCGAACACGCGCGCCTCGTAGGTGCACGTGAGCACGACGCCCCGCGTGGGGTGCCCGCCGACGATCACCGGCAGGCCCCGCAGCGCCGGCTGATCGCGCACCTCGACCGACGCGTAGA
Organism: uncultured delta proteobacterium; assembly: GCA_903923175.1. GTDB lineage: Bacteria > Myxococcota_A > Polyangia > Polyangiales > JADJMO01 > CAIXWQ01. The sequence goes on from CAIXWQ010000452.1 coordinate 6,773, forward strand.
ACGCGTCCATGTCGAGGTGGAGGATGGTGCGCGGCTGCACGCCCGAGAGCGTACGCCCGCGCGCGACCGGGCGCTCCCTGCGCGGCGGGCCCGCCGGGTCGGCGGCCGCGAGGCGGATGAGACGGCGCGTAGGTGAGGGCGAGGAACGCGGGCTAGGATGCCCGGACATCGGCGGTCGCAACGAACCGGCGCCTCGCCCGACCCAACGAGTCACCATGAAGCTCAAGATCACGGGCGCGGGGCGGACCGATCCGGGCAGGAAGCGCGCGAACAACGAGGACGCGTTCCTCGCCGACGACGCGCTCGGCCTCTACGTCGTGTGCGACGGCGTCGGCGGCAAGCAGTCGGGCGAGGTCGCCTCGCGACGGGCCGTCGACGCGCTGCGCGAGGCGGTCGTCGCCGAGCGGGCTGCGCTCGCCGCGCTGGAGGCCGATCCGAGCGACGGCGCCCGCCCGCAGGTGCTCGCGCTGGTCGAGCGCGTGGTGCAGCGCGCGTGCGCCGAGGTGCACCGCGCCCGCCAGCTCGAGAAGGGCTACGCCGGCATGAGCAGCACGCTCGACTGCGTCCTGCGCGTCGGGCGTCGCCTCGCCATCGGCCACGTCGGCGACGGGCGCATCTACCTCGTGCGCGGCGGCGCCACCTACCGGCTCACCGAGGACCACACGATCACCGCCGAGCAGGTGAAGGCGGGGCTCATGACCGAGGCGCAGGCGGCCGAGAGCACGATGCGCGGAGTGCTCACGCGCTCGCTCGGCTCGCAGGTGGCGGTGCAGGTGGATCGGCTCGTGCTCGACGTGGCGCCCGGCGATCTCCTGGTGCTGTGCTCGGACGGCCTGCACGGCACGCTGCGCGACGATCAGCTCGCGGCGTACGCGGCCGCCAACGCACCGTTCGATCTGCCGCCGAGGCTCGTCGAGCACGCCAACGCCGCCGGCGGCCCCGACAACGTCACGGTCGTCGCTGTCGCCTGCCTCGCCCCCGCGGTCGACACGCAGTCGATGGCGGCGCGGGCGCGCATCGACGCCATCCAGGCGACGCCGCTCCTCAAGACGCTGAGCTACAAGGAGCAGGTCGCGGTGCTCTCGATCGCGACGAGCCACCATTTCGAGCCAGGCCAGACGATCGTGCGCGAGGGGGAGGCCGGCCGCGAGATGTTCGTCGTGGTGCGCGGCAGGCTCGCCGTCTCGAAGGGGGGCGCGCAGCTCGCCGAGCTCGGCCCGGGGGGCATCGTCGGCGAGATGGCGCTCGTCGACTACGCGCCGCGCTCGGCGACGGTGACCGCGCTCGAGTCGACCGAGCTGCTCGCGTTCTCGCAGGAGACGATGATCGGGCTGATGCGGAGCGACCCTTCGCTCGGCATGAAGGTCCTCTGGAGCATGATCCAGGGGGTCTCGTCCAAGCTGCGACGGAGCAGCGAGGGGCTCGCCGGGCCGCGCTGAACGGCGGGCGGGCGCTCGCGCGGGGGCGTCGTCGGCGCGCACGCAACCGGCGCCGCGCCGGTGGCGACTACCGGGCATGACGCCGACCCCCCAGCACGCTCGAGCTCGCCCACGACACCGACGAACCCCGCGGCGCCTCGGCTCGGCGCCTCGCGCTGCTCGTCTCGCGGCTCGGGTCCCGCCCGAAGCGGCACGCCCTGCCGGTCGACGGCGGCGTCGTCCTCGGCGGCGCGTGGGCCGAGGCCGCGCGCGAGGCCGACGGCGAGGCGCGGATCGCCATCGACGACCCCGCGATCAGCGCGCGCCACGCCAAGCTCGTCGTCGAACGCGGGCGCGCCCGCCTCCTCGATCTCGGCAGCCGCAACGGCACGTGGCTCGGCGGCGCGCGCGTGGCCGAGGCCGCGTTGCCGCCGGGGGTCTGCGCGATCCTCGGCCACAGCACGATCGCGGTGGAGGCGGCGTCGGGCGGGGCGGATGGGGAGGGCGCGGAGGGCGCGGAGGTCGAGAACGGCGCGGAGATCGCGGAGCGCGAAGCCTCGGGCAGGGGCGAGGCGATCGAAGCGGCGGGCGAGGACGCGGCTCGGCGTGAGGGCGCGCGCGACGCCGGGGCCGAGCTGCTCCCCGGTGCGATCGGCTGCTCCCCCGGGATGCGCGCGCTCGCGCGCACCGTGCGCGCCTTCGCGCCGCTCTCCGCGCCGGTGCTCGTGCGCGGCGAGAGCGGCAGCGGCAAGGAGCTGGTCGCGCGCGCGCTCCACGTGCTGTCGCCGCGCGCCGCGGGGCCGTTCCACGCGCAGAACCTCGGGGCGCTGCCGCGCGAGCTCGCCGAGGGGGAGCTCTTCGGGCACGAGCGCGGGGCGTTCACCGGGGCGATCGCCGCGCGCCCGGGGCTCTTCGAGCTCGCCGATGGGGGCACGCTGTTCCTCGACGAGCTGGGCGAGCTGCCGCTGGAGATGCAGGCGAAGCTGCTCCGCGTGCTCGAGATGGGCGAGGTCCGCCGCCTCGGCGCGCGCGCCGCCAAGCGCGTCGACGTGCGCGTGGTCGCCGCCACCTGGGCGCCGCTCGAGGCGCGGGTCGCGGAGGGGACGTTCCGCGAGGACCTGTATCACCGCGTCGCGGTGCTCGTGCTGGAGGTGCCGCCGCTGCGCGCCCGCCGCGCCGACATCGTGCCGATCGCCGAGGCGATGCTGGCGAACGCGCGCCGAGATTTCGGCCCGAAGCGCCTGTCGGCCGCCGCCGCCTCGCGCCTGCAGGGAGAGGCCTGGCCGGGGAACGTGCGCGAGCTGCGCAACGTCGTGTACCGCGCGGGCGCAGGCGCGAGCGGGCCGGTGATCGAGGTCGCCGACGTCGCGCGCGCCCTGGTCGGACGGGCGTCGAGCGCGCCGCCGCCGCGCAACGTGATCGACGCGCGGCGCGCGCTCGAGCTGGTCGACGCGCACGGCGGCA
>CAIXWQ010000453.1 GCA_903923175.1 uncultured delta proteobacterium
CGCGAGAGCATGCGGTGGAAGCTCGGCCTCGGCACCTGCGCGAGCTCCGCCGCCTTCGCGACCACGCCCCCCACGCGGCGCAGCACGTCGGGGACGTAGGCGCGATCGAAGGCCGCGAGCACGCGGCGCTTGGCCTCGTGGTACGGCAGCGCGGCCAGATCGCCGATGCCGCCGAGCACGCCCGCCTTCGCAGGCTGCCCCGCCGTGCCGATCGCCTCGCCGAAGAGGACCTCCGGACGCGCGCTCTCGAACGTGGCCCAGCGCTCGACCACGTTGCGCAGCTCGCGCACGTTGCCGGGCCACGGGTGCGCGAGGAGCACCTGCACGAGATCGGCCGGGATCTCCGCCTTCTCGCCGCGCGTGCGCTCGAGGAAATGCTGCGCCAGCGCGGGGATGTCCTCGCGACGATCGCGCAGCGGCGGGACGACCACGCGGATGACCGACACGCGGTAGTAGAGGTCCTCGCGGAATTCACGGCGGCGCACGGCCTCGGCGAGGCGCTTGTTGGTCGCCGCGACGACGCGCACGTCGATCGGGATGGTCTTGCTGCCGCCGACGCGCCGGATCTCGCGCTTCTCGAGCACGCGCAGCAGCTTGGCCTGCTGCTCGAGCGGCAGCTCGCCGAGCTCGTCGAGGAAGATGGTGCCGCCGTTCGCGCGCTCGAAGGCGCCCGCGCGCGCCGCGACCGCGCCGGTGAAGGCGCCGCGCTCGTGGCCGAACAGCTCGCTCTCGATCAGGTTCTCGGGGAGCGAGGCGCAGTCGACCGCCACGAAGGGCTGCTCGGCGCGCGGCGACTCCTGGTGCAACGCGTAGGCGAGCACCTCCTTGCCGCAGCCGCTCTCGGCCTCGAGCAGCACGGTGACGCTCGCGCGCGCGGCCTTCTCGAGCATCGCGAAGACGTGCCGCATCGCGATCGACGCGCCGAGCGCGCCGCCGAATTCCGTGCGCGGCGAGACCTCGAGGTCGAGCTGCCCCTCGGCGAGCCGGACCGCCATCGACGTCTGCCCGAACGAGAGCGTGACGTCCTGGACGAGCGTGGCCTCGGCGATGCGGCAGCCGCCGAGCCAGGTGCCGTTGCGCGAGCCGAGGTCGCGCACGAGCAGCCCGTCGGCGGTGGCGGCGAACTCGAGGTGCCGGCGCGAGATGGCCGGATCGGTGAGCCGCACGTCGACGTCGGTCCCCTTGCCGATCGTGAGCGAGGGGCTCTCCATCTTGATCGCGTGGCCGCGATCCGGTCCGGCGACGACCTCGAACGCCGCGCCGCGCAGGCGGACGAGGCCGGACGTCGGGATGGCTCGCGTCGCGGTGACTTCGTCGTGGTCGCGCGTAGGGGGCATGTCGTAGGCGGCCGTCGCGACGTCGGGCTCCACGCGGCGAAGGCGGGGTGATTGTAACAGAGCCGCCGCTCTCGCGTGCACTCCACGTTTTCGCCGCACCGCGAAACGCCCGGCCCCGCCCGGACGCCAGCGCCCCGCCCGTCGCGTCCCGCCGCGCCCCGCCGCGCCCCGCCGCGCCCCGCCGATGGACCGGCGCGCTCCCCTCGCGCGATGCGCGCGCACCGATTACCCTCTCGCCGCGTGACCCAGCTCCTCGGGGGGCGATACGCGATCGAGCGGCGGATCGGCGAGGGTGGCATGGCCGAGGTCTTCCTCGCGCGTGACCAGGCCCAGAGCGATGCGCCGGTCGTCGTGAAGCGCTGCCGCGCGCACCTCGCCTACGAGCCCGACACGGCCAAGCTCTTCCTTCGCGAGGCGCGCCTCGCGTCGCTGATCGTCCACCCGAACGTGGTCCGGGTCGACGCGACCGGCGAGCAGGACGGCCAGCCGTACCTGGTGATGGAGTACCTGCAGGGGCTGACCGTGCGCGACGTGTTCGTGCGCGCGATGCCGGACGGCGGCGTCCCGCAGGACGTGGCGGCGGCGATCGTGCTCGGCGTCGCGCGCGGGCTCGAGGCCGCGCACTCGGCGCTCGACGAGCAGGGGCGGCCGATGGGGCTCGTGCACCGCGACGTCTCGCCGCACAACCTCTTCGTCACCGACGCGGGCCAGGTGAAGGTCCTGGATTTCGGGATCGCCAAGGGCGCGTTCGACGTGACCACGACGCGCGCGGGGCACGTGAAGGGGAAGGCCTCGTACCTCGCGCCCGAGCAGCTCGACCTGAGCCCGGACGCGCGCCCGATCGACGCGCGCGTCGATCTGTTCGCGCTCGGCATCGTCGCGTGGGAGCTGTTCACGGGGAAGCGCCTGTTCAAGCGCGGCACCGAGGCCGACACGATCGCGGCGATCCGCACGGCGCACGTCGCCGATCCGCTCGGCCTGCGCCCCGAGCTCGACGCCGGCTACGCGGCCACGATCATGCGCATGCTCGCGCGCGATCCCGACGATCGGCCCTCGCAGGCGCAGGAGGTCGTCGACACGCTCGAAGCGACGCTCTCGCGCCGCGCCCCCGACCTCGGCGAAGCGGCCCTCTCCGCCTACGTCGGCAAGCTGCGCGATCGCGCGCCGCCCGAGCAGCGCCCGGTCGCGCGGCCGCCCGCGCCGCCGCCGCCGCCGCTCCCGGTGCCGCGCCCGCCTCCGGTCCCGGCGATCGAGGAGTCGACCGC
>CAIXWQ010000454.1 GCA_903923175.1 uncultured delta proteobacterium
CCGGGAGGTGTTCGTGCTCGCCGCGCTCGTGGCGCTCGCGAGCGTCGTCTGGCGTGCGGCGCGACGAGGCCCGCGCCCGCAGACGGAGCTCGCGTGGGGGCGGCCCCTCGGGCTCGCTGCGCTGCAGGTGCTCTTGCTCATCGCAGGTGACGTGCGCGACGGCGCGCCGACGCACCATCCCGAGCGCGCGCTCCTCGGCCCCGCGACGGTGCTCGTCTTCGCGTCGTTCGACCTCGCCGGCGCGCTGCTCGCGCGCCGCTCGCGCAGGGAGGTCTGGCTCGCCGTGGCGACGGGGTTCACCGCGATGGCGCTCTGGGTGGGGCAGCAGCTGAACCACACGGTCCGCTTCTACGCCGACGCGCCGCGCGCGCGGGAAATCGAGGCCGGCCGTGCGCTGCGCGCGCACGCCGGGCCGGGCGAGCGTGCGCTCCTCGACACGCGCGACCTGAGCGGCGGCGTCCGCGACTACGGCTACTACGCGACGATCGCGGCGTTCGGACGCCCGTTCGCGGTGGAGGTCGATCGCGACCAGGATCCCCGCAAGCCCGCGCGCCCCTCGTCCTTCGAAGAGCCCGAGCGGCTCGTGCGTCGCGCCGGCGATGCCCGCGCGCGCTGGCTCGTGGCCTGGGGCGACCGGCACCGCGCCGCTGCGCTCGCTGCAGGCGCGACCCTCGTGATGGAAGAGGCGCGCGGCGCGGAAGCCGTGCGGTGGGCGTTGCTGCGCTGGCCTTGACGGGCCCGGGCACGCGACCTACCGCTGAACGTTCGTTCGGGAGGTTGCCATGGCGGAAGGTCTGAACCGCGTGATGTTGTTGGGTAACTTGGGTGCCGATCCGGAGCTGCGCTTCGGTCAGGGGCCCGACACCGCGGTGCTGAAGCTCCGCCTCGCGACCACGGAGTCGTACTTCGACCGTCGTACCAACGAGCGCAAGGAGCGCACCGACTGGCACAACGTCGTGGTCTTCGGAAAGCGCGGCGAAGCCCTGCAGAAGATCCTGCAGAAGGGCGCGACGATCTTCGTCGAGGGGCGCCTGCAGACCGGCAGCTACGAGAAAGACGGCCAGAAGCACTACCGCACCGATGTGGTCGCGACGAACGTGATCCTGGCGGGTCGCGGCAGCGGCGTCGGTCGTGAAGAGGGCGCGCCGCGCGGTGGTGGCGGTGGCGGTGGCGGCGGTGGCGGTGCGGGTGGCGGAGGCGCAGGCGGTGGTTTCCGCCAGGAGCGCCCGACCTTCACGCGCCCGCAGCCGGCTCAGCCGGCGGCGCCGCCGGCCGGCATGGACGACGACTTCCCGGCGCCCCGCGGCGACGAGGACGACATCCCGTTCTGAGCTCGGCCTTCGGGCGCGGCTCGGGCCGCGCCCTGCGCGAGCCCCTGGCGGTTTGAATACCTCGGGGCTCCGCCCGTCCGATTGAAGTATCCGGCGCGGCTCGGCGGAAGGGTTCGAAAGCCCGAGCTGCATCTCACCTACCAGGAGCTACCCTTGTCGCCCATGAAGCTGACCCTCGCCTCGCTCTTCGCCACGTCCTTCGTCCTCGGCGTCGCCGGCTTCGCGTGCGGTCGTACGGCCGACGCCTCCCCCTCGACCTCGCAGGCGGCCCCGGGCAAGAGCTCCGACAGCAAAGAGGGCAAGTGGGCCGCGAGCATCAAGCTCGTCGGCTCGCCCAAGGTCGGTGACGACTTCTTCGAGGTCAGCCTCACGACCTCCGGCGACTTCCACGTCAACGACGACTACCCGACGAAGTTCAAGACCGGCGATGCGCCCGCGAACGTCACCTACCCGTCGGCGACGCTGAGCCGTAAGGACAACAAGGAAGCGTTCACGACCGACGCGTGCAAGGCCGACAAGGACCACGCCTGCACCATCCACGTGAAGGTGCCGTTCAAGGCCTCGAAGGCGGGCAAGGTCACCGTCGGCGGCACGCTGAACATCGGCGTCTGCAGCCCGGCGAATTGCCTCGTCGAGAAGATCGCGCTCGACGTCGACGCCGACGTGAAGTGACGGCCCCGAGCCCGCGCGCCACGTCGGGCGCGGTCTGACCCTACGCCCCGCGATCGCCCGATCGCGGGGCGTCGTCTATTTCGCGTAGCCCCAGCTCTTGAGGGCGCGCTGGATCTCGGCGTTCGCCGCGTCGCCCTTGGCGCGCTCGACCTTGCCCGCCTCGGCGCCGCCCTGATCGCGCACGACGAAGAGGCCGAAATCGAGCGCCGGATCGATGAACGGCAGGGCCCGTGCGGTGACGTCGTCGCGCGTGTCGGCGTCGAGGCCCAGCGCGAGCCCCGGCAACGACACGCCGAGCGCGCCGCCGTAGATGCCGTCGTCGCGGAGCGGCTTGCCGTCGAGCGAGAACGACCACTTGAGCGGCGTGGTCGACGGCAGCACGAGCAGATCGAACCCGACGAGCGAGTCGGCCCCGGTGCTCGCGCGGATCTCCAAGGTGTCGCCGACGAGGCGCAGCGCCTCGGGAGGCAGCCCGATCGGCGTCGCGATGATCTTCCTCGCCCCTGCGGCGACGACCTTGCCCTGCAGCGCGCGCGTCGCGCCGCCCCCCGCGAAGCGTAGGTGCAGCGCAGGATCGCCCGGCTTCGGCGCGGTGGAGCGGTCGTCGGCGGAGGCGGCCTTCGGCGTCTTGTCGAGGGCGGCGCGGATCTTCGCCTGCCCCTCGGCGACGACCGCCTTGAACGCCGGATCGTCGGCGAGGTTCCGTTCTTCGCCCGGGTCCGAGTCGAGGTCGTAGAGCTCGTGGCGGATCGTCATCTTGGCCGCGCTCGGCCACTGGCGGATCACCATCTGCGCGGCCGCCTCTCGCTCCTGGTAGCGGTAGTGATCCCACTGCACGGCCACCGTCGCGCGCCCCATCGTGATCAGCGCGCGATCGGGCGCCTTCTCGCCGTGCGCGAGCGCCACGAGATCGATCCCCTCCTGGCGCGCGTCGGCGTCGAGCCCCTCGAGCTTCAGGAGCGTCGGCACGATGTCGAGGTTGGTGATCCGCGCGTCGATCGCGGCCCCCTCGGGGATCACGCCGGGGAGCGAGAGCAGGATCGGGATACGCGTGGTCTCTTCGTAGTGACCGAACGCGTGCTTGAAGCGTGAGCGGACCCCGTCGAGCCCGAGCGCGAGGTAGTTGTGCCACTCGCTCAGCGTCTCGCCGTGGTCGGCGGTGATCACGACGATCGTGGAGTCGCGCTTGCCGAGGCGATCGAGCTCCGCCATGAGCTCGCCGATCGCGCCGTCGTCCTTGCAGGCCTCGGCCATGTAGGCCCGCACCGCGGTGTCGCGTGGGCCCCCCTTCTCGACGCTCGGGACGCGCGCGAGGCACTCGGCCGGCGGCTCGTACGGCTCATGCGGCGAGTTGTAGTTCACGAAGGTGAACGCGCGCTCGCCGGCGTGCGCGCGCATCGACGCGAGGGCGGCCTTGGTGATCTCGGAGGTGTCCGCGACGTGGTAGCGGTAGTCCTCGGCCTGCTCGAAGCCGAAGTCCACGCCGACCGTCGCGTAGCCGAGCATGAAGTTGTTGTTCACGAACGCGCGCGTCGTCACGCCGGCCTTGCGCAGCGAGAGGGCGAAGAGCGGCGGCCGCGAGGCGTACCAGGCGTCCGACTGACCATCGGGGATCGCCCACGGCAGCGGCGAGACGCCGAGCTGGGCGGTGTGCATCCCGGTGAGCATCGCGACCGTGCCGGGGCGCGTCCAACCGCCCGCCGTCAGCGCGCGTCGGTAGATCGACGAGCGTTTGGCGAGCGCGTCGAGGTGCGGCGTGAGGCCGGGGACCTTCGGCAGCAGCGTGTAGCCCGGCGGCACCTTCGCCGCGCGCTTCTTCGCGTCGAAGGCCTCGTCGTGGAAGCTCGCCACCACGTCGGGGCGCAGCGAGTCGACCACGATCCAGAGCACGTCGTAGGGGACCTTCGGCCTCGCCTTGCGGACGATCTGCGGCGTGCCCCACAGCGCGACGGCGACCTGCTTGGTCTGCTGCTTGTGCTTGCCGCGCGCCTCGGCGACGAGCTCGAGATCGACCTCCTTGCCGGCGACCTTCGCGAGGTCGACGCGCTGATCGACCCAGTGGTTGCGCTCCACGACCGAGACACTACCGAGCTCGATCGTCGGGGTGCCGTCGGTCGGCTTCGCGCGCACGATGAACGCGACCTCGCCGATCGCGCCCCCTTTGGCCGCGTCGCCGGCGCCCAGCACCGCGGGGGCGAAATCGAGCCGCGCGCCGTCCGGTACGCGCACGCGAAAGCGGAGCGTCGACGGCGTGGGCGCGACGATCGCCTCGCGCTCGGCGTACGCCCCCTCGTTCATGTTCCACTGGCGCACGGCGAAGTGGATGGTGTCGCCGGCCTGGGTCTTCACCTGGTACTGCGTCTCGTGGTCGCTCGTCATGAACGCGACGAGCTGCACGAGGTTCGCGGTCTCCGGGCGCGTGCCGACGTTGACCCAAGGTGAGGGGAGCCTGCGCCAGTGCGGGGCGAGCAGCGCGAGGCCCTTCTCGCGCGACGGCATCTCCACGTTCGCGTCGCGAACGAGCTCGGTGAGGCGCAGCTCCACCTGCTCGATCTCGGGGCGCGGCAGCCCACCGCCGACCGCGTCGGCCAGCTTGGCAGACGGCGCGGGGAACGGGGTCGTCACCGCGGCCGCGGGGGCGTTCTTCACCGCGACGCGAACCCCGAACAGCACCGCCACCGCGCCGAGCACGCAGCGCGCGGCGATCTCGGGGCCGCGGTGCGTGACGAAGCCCCGCCACAGCGCCCCTGCGCGATCGGCGACCGGGGCGCTCATGGGAGCCGCAGCGCAGCGGCGCTCGCGCTCGCGCCGTCACGCCCCTCGCCGCGCGGGACGAGCAGACCGTCGCGCTCCTCCATCTTCGGATCGCCGAGCATCCAGCGCCACAGGGTCGACTTCAGGCGCGCGACGTCGCTCGCGTGGCTCCCCGCGACGTCGTTCGTCTCGCGCGGATCGCTCTTGCGGTCGTAGAGCATCCAGCGCGCGCCCTTGCGCGTCGGCACGTAGAGCAGCTTGAGATCGCCGTCGAGCACCATGCGATGCTTGGCGGCGATCACGAGCGGCTCGGCCTCCGCGCGCATCACGACGTCGTAGGCGAGGCGAGGATCGAGCTCGGTGAGCTGGGCGACGTTGGGGTAGGGGAGGCGAAGCGGCGAGGGGCCCGTCGAGGGGACCTCCGGGATGGTCTCCGTCATCCACACCTCGGTCTCGGCGAACACCGGCAGCCGCGCGAGCGGCTTGCCCTCGAGCAGCGGGCGCACCGAGCGGCCGTCGAAGTCGGCGAACGAAGCGGCGGGCGCGCCCGCGAGCGACAGGAGCGTCGGCGCGAGATCCACGTCGCGCACCGCCTGCTCGATCGACCGTGGGGCGAAGCCGAGCTTGCTCGGAAAGCGCATCGCCAGCGGCACGTGCACGACCTGGTCGCCGAAGAGGTGATCGCCGTGCCCCTGGCCGTGACCGTCCTCGTAGAGCATCTCGCCGTGATCGGCGGTGATGATCACGATGGTGTCGTCGTCGAGCCCGCGGCGCGCGAGCTCGTCGAGGATGCGGCCCGAGGCGTCGTCGACCGCGCTGACCGCGCCGTCGTAGAGCGCGCGCACCTGCTTCACGTCCGCGTCGTCGAGGGCCCCCTCCTGACCGAGCAGGTTGGGCTTGTGGTACTTGAACCGCCCGCGGTAGCCGGCGTCGGCGAAGCGCGAGTAGTACGGCGCCGGCGCGGCGTAAGGGAAGTGGGCCGTCGAGAAGAAGACGACCATGAAGAACGGCGCGTCGGTGCCCGACACCCGATCGAGGGCGCGGCCGGCGTCGGCGGCGACGAGCGACGGATCGGCCGCCTGGTTCAGCTCGCGCATGGCGGGCATCACGCGCCGGCCGATGCCGCTCTGGAGCATCGGCAGCAGCGGCGTGGCGCGCTCGAGCGCGCGCGTGGCGATCAGCGCGTGGAAGTTGAACGTCGGCGTGTCGACGACGTCGAAGCCGTAGCGCACGCGCGTGAAGATGTCGGCCGCGTAGTCGCCGACGACCGCGCTCCGGTAGCCGAGGGCGCCGAGCCGAGCCGGCAGCGCCGCGAGATCGCGGGCTCGGTCCTCGTAGCGCGGGAACATCGTGCGCAGCCCGTGGTGGTGCGGCTCGCGCCCGGTGAGGATGGTGGTCCACGAGGGGAGCGTGCGCGGCAGCGTCACGTACGCGTTCGTGAAGCGCACGCCGCTCGACGCCACGTTGGACAGCCGCGGCGCGACGCGCGCGTTCATGCGATCGTCGCGCA
>CAIXWQ010000455.1 GCA_903923175.1 uncultured delta proteobacterium
GATCGCGCGCGCCCGGGCGGCGCGCCATCGACCGCGCGCGCTTCTCGGGCGCGGCCGGTCCGGGCGCCGTCGAGGGCGAGCCGCCGCGCGCGGCGGTCATGTCTTCTCGAGGAGGAGCCGGCGTCGCAAGCGCGAGAGCGGCCCGACGCCCCCGGCGAGCGCCCCGCCGAGCAGCGCGACCAGCGCGTAGACCACGTCGAGCCAGCCCGCGCCGACGCCCCAGGTGCGGTGCGCGAGCGTCAGGCCGAACCGCACGCCGACGGACACGAGGCCGTACGCGGCGAGCGAGCCCATCAGCAGGCGCCCGAGGTCGCGCGCGGTCTCGGTGGCGCGCACCGAGTTCGGCCAGACGTGCCGCACGACGCGCACGATCCAGAGCACGAGCGGCGTGATCGCCACCGCGCCGGAGAAGCTCGCGATGAGCGTGAGCTCGGAGTCGGTCGGCTCGCGCCCCGAGATGGAGCGGATCGCGCCGGCCACCGCGCTGTTGATCAGCACGAGCAGCCAGATCAGCGTCAGCGGCGTGAGCGCGACGATCATCGGCCTCGCGCGCCGGATCTTGAGCGACTCTTCCTCGAGCGCGGCGCGGCCTCGACTGGCGCCGCCGCGTGGCGACACGATCGCGGCGACCGGAGGGACGGGCGAGAGCGCGGCGAAGGTGTGGGCGTTCGCCTCGGCGTTCGTGTACGCGGCGAACGCCTCGGCCGACGTGGGCGCGATCGTGACACCCGGCGGCGGGGTCATCAGCGGCCCGCTCGGCTCGAGGTCGAACGACGAGAGGGCGCGATCGAGATCACGCATGGTCTGGTAGCGATCGCGCGCGTCCTTCGCCATCGCGCGCTGCACGACCAGCTCCAGCGCCTCCGGGATCGACGGCTCGATCTCGCGCGGTCGCCTCGGCTCGGCGCTCAGCACCTCGGTGATCACCGCGGTCGGATCGGTGCCGCCGAACGCGCGCTTGCCGGTGAGCATCCGGTAGGCGATCGCGCCGAGCGCGTAGACGTCGACGCGATGATCGACCTTGTCGCCGCGCGCCTGCTCCGGCGCCATGTAGTTCGGCGTCCCCATGATCACGCCGGTGCGCGTGAGCGCCGGGCCGTCGCCCATGACCTTCGAGATGCCGAAGTCGAGCACCTTCACGAACGGCGCGCCGGGGCGCCCGAGCACCGACCGATCGCGCACCATGTAGAGGTTCTCGGGCTTGAGATCCCGGTGGACGACCCCCGCGTCGTGCGCGGCCGCCAACGCGGCGGCGACCTGCCGGGTGATGGCGATCGTGGTCACGACGTCGAGGCGACCGACGCGCTCGAGGTGATCGTGGAAGTCCTCGCCCTCGAGGAACTCGCTCACGATGTACGGGCGGCCGTCGTCCGTGCGCGCGACGTCGAAGACCTCGACGACGTGCGAGTGGTTGATCGCCGCGGCCGCCTCGGCTTCGCGCTGGAAGCGCACGAGGCTGTCGGAATTGCGCACCAGCTCCGCGTGGAGGATCTTGATGGCGAAGCGCCGCGAGGCGAGCCGCAGGTGACGCGCCTCGTACACGCGCCCCATGCCGCCTTCGCCGAGCATGCGGGTGACCTGGTACGTCCCCGCGAGCACGGTGCCGAGGAGGGGATCGGCCTCGCTCTCGGCCAGCTGGAGCGGGGTCGCGTCCTTCGGGCACACGACGAAGTCCTCGGGGTAGCGGCCGAGGCACTTCGGGCAGACCTTCGCGCGCTCGCCCACCGGCGACGCGGCGGCGATGCGGCTCCCGGAGGCCGCGCCCGCGATCAGGAGCGTCGGCACCGCCATCGTGATGGGCGGGGGCGGGGGCGGCGGCGGCGGCGGCGGCAGCGGAGTGAGGAAATCCGCGGCGCCGGCTCCGGGGTCGCGTGCGTCCGCCGAGTCCGCCATCGAGACGAAGCTAGCATGCGAGAGGCCGCTCGGACCCGCCAGGATCGTGCCCCGTGATCGTGCCCTGCGATCGTGCCCCGCCGTCGGGCCGCGCGGTGACGACGCGGCGGGCTGGCGATCCGCCGGGTCGCGCCGCCCCTCCGGGGCCGAGCCGGCTATCCTGCGCGACCATGGCGTTCCGTCGTGACGCGATCGAGATCTCGGACGAGGCCCGGGCGCTGCACCGAGAGGCGCCCGCCGTCGACCTGCATGCCGACACGCTGATGTGGAGCCGCTGGGTCGGCTACGACCTGCTGACGAGGCACGAAGCGATGCTGCCGCGTCACGCCTTCGCCGGTCACGTCGACCTTCCGCGCCTGCGCGAGGGTGGAATCGGCGCGCAGTACTTCGGCCTCGTGAGCCTGCCGGTGAGCCACGCTGGCAATCGTGCGGTCATCGACGCGCAGATCGACGAGCTCGAGCGGGCGGTCGCGCGCTCGGCGGCGACCGGCGGCGGAGGGGGGGCCGCGGACGGGCGGGGCGCGCAGCTCGTGAAGGCCGACGATCTCGCGGCCGTGGAGCGCGCGAACGCGGCCGGCGGCGTCGCGGCGCTGATGGGCATCGAGGGGGCCCACGCCCTCGACGGCGATCTCGACGCGATCGAGCACTTCGCGCGCCGCGGCGTCCGCTACCTCGGCATCCTCCACTTCAGCGCGAACGACGCCGGATTCCCCGCGTACGGCTGGGGTCGCCGGGACGACGAGGGGCTCACGCCGTTCGGGCGGGAGCTCGTGCACCGGTCGGAGGACGCCGGGCTCGTGCTCGATCTCGCGCACATCAACCGCAAGGGGTGGTTCGACGTGTGCGCGCTCGCGCGTCGTCCGCTCTACTGCACCCACACCGGGGTAGCGGGTGCGTTCCGGCATTGGCGCAACGCCGACGACGAGCAGCTGCGCGCCCTCGCCGCCACGGGCGGGGCCGCGGGGGTGATCTTCGCGCCCAATTTCCTCGGCGGCGACGGGCTCGAGCCCGTGGTGCGCCACCTCCGGCACATGATCGACGTCGGCGGCGAGGACCTTCCGGCGCTTGGCAGCGATTGGGACGGCATGATCGTCCCGACGCGCGGCCTGCATGACGCGTCGTGCCTCCCCGCGCTCACCACCGCGCTGCTCCGCGCGGGGCTGCCGGCGCGCGTCGTGCGCAAGATCCTGCGCGACAACGCGCTGCGGGTGCTCGGTGCGGCCTCTCCGCGCAGCTCTGCCGCTGCGACGTGACACGCGTCGCGCGCGTCATGCGCCCTCGTGACGCGCGACCGCGGCCGACGCGCGTGCCCCCTCCGTCCGCGCGCGGCGTCGGCGTGGAACGGCTCCTTTCCCGAGCGCTCGGGGGCCGGCCGGCGCGGGTCGAGGCTCGCCGCTCCGCCCCTCGCTCTCGCGCTCGTGCAAGTCTGCTGGCCCACCGCGCCCGATTTCGCGTACCTTTTTCGGAGATGCCGTCGGCGCCGCGCGTCCTCGTCCCGCTCCTGTTGCTCGCGACGGCGGCGTGCTCGTCCAAGAGCGACGCGACCGCTCCGGCCGTCGACGCGGGCACCGACACCGCGTCGTGCGATCAGGGGAGCAGCGTCCCCGCGTACGTGCGCTCCGCCGGCGCCGAGGTGACGTTCCCGAGCGGCTTCCTCTTCGGTACCGCCACCGCGGGCATGCAGATCGAGAAGGGGCTCGTCCACGCGGACTGGTACCAGTGGGCGGCCGACCCCAAGCACGTCGCCAACGGCGACAAGCCCGACGACGGCCCGGACGCGCTCGCCCACATCCCCGAGCACGTGAAGGCGATGCAGGACGTCGGGGCGAGCTCGTACCGCTTCTCGATCGAGTGGTCGCGCATCTACCCGACCCTCGACTCGTTCACGAGCGACACGCCCGACGCGAGCGCGCTGGCGAGCTACCACCAGCTGCTCACCGCGCTCAAGGCCGCGAAGATCCGCCCCTTCGTGACGCTCCACCACTTCGCGACCCCCGACTACCTCGACGACATCACCAAGCCGCGCGACGCGCAGTCGTTCGAGCGGCCCGAGATGATGACGATGTTCCCCCTGTTCGCGACGCGCATGGGGAAGGAGTTCGGCGCCGAGGTGGACGACTGGGTCACCATCAACGAGCCGATGATCCTGCTGCTCGGCGCGTACGTCGCGCAGGGGCACCCGCCGGGCGCGCCGGCCGACTTCAAACGGATGGTCGCCGCCCTCAAGCAGCTCGTGCGCGTGCACGCCGCGGTCTACGACGCCCTGCACGCCGCCGACACCGTCGACGCGGGGACCGGCCACGCGGCCTCGGTGTCGCTCGCCAAGCACAACCGGGTCTTCTACCCGCGCAACCCCTGCGAGCCCGGCGACGTCGATGCGGCCGCGAAGACGACCTACCTCTGGAACGAGTGGATCTACAACGCGCTCGTCTTCGGCGACTGGGACGACGACTTCGACGGCAAGTACACCGGCGCGAACGATCGCCAGGGCGACCCGACCCTCAAGGGGCGCGTCGACTGGATCGGCGTGAACTACTACGGCAACACCCTCGTCGACTCGGCGCTGCCGCTGCCGTACGTCGGCGGGCTGCCGACCTACAACGACCTGCCGACGTCGCTGCCGAAGACAGACATGGACTGGGACGTCTTCCCGCAGGGGTTCCGCACCGTTCTCAAGGAGCTCGTGAAGTACAAGCTCCCGGTCTACGTGACCGAGAACGGCGTAGGCGACTCGCAGGACGTGAACAAGTCGCGCTACCTCGCCGAGCACCTCTGGGAGATGGCCCACGCGATCTCCGAGGACGGCGTCGACATCCGCGGCTACTTCTACTGGTCGCTCATCGACAACTTCGAGTGGGGGAACGGCTTCTGCCCGCGGTTCGGCCTCTACAAAGTCGACCGCGCGTCGGCTGCGAAGACGCTGACCCCGACCAAGGCGGCTGCGCTCTTCAAGCAGATCGCGGCGGACCGGAAGCTCTCCGCCTCGACGATCGACGCGCAGCCCGCCTATTCGAGCCCCGTGATTTGCCAAGGACCGTCGTGATGGCCGAGCGACCCAAACCCCCGCCGCCGCCCGCGCGTCCTGCGCCTCCGCTCAGGGAGGACCGCGGTGCGCCTTCGCGCCGCGATCCGCGCGCCGAGCCCGACACGCCCGTCCCGGTCGCGCCGCCGAAGGCGACCGCCGCCTCGCCGAGGATCCCGAACTTCGCGAACGTCCCCGTCCCCGCCGGCGCGTTCGGCCCGCCGCAGAGCAAGCCGCAGCCGAGCAGCTCCGCGCGCAACGACTTCGTGCTGCACTCGATGGCGCCGCCGAAGCTCTCCGACGACGAAGACGCCGAGCAGACCCGCGTCGGCGCGACCATCGTCGGCGCGCCCGCGTACCGCCCGAACTCCGCCCCTGCGGCCAAGAAGGCGTATCTCACGGTGATCGCGGGGAGCCGCGCCGGCGAGATGTTCCAGCTCGAGGAGGACGAGACCATCCTCGGGCGCGGCCCGCAGTCGACCATCCACCTCGACAGCGACGGCGTCTCGCGGCGGCACGCGCGCATCGTCCGCCAGGGCGACGACTTCCTCGCCGAGGATCTCAAGAGCACCAACGGCACGTGGTGCAACGAGAAGCGCATCGCGTTCCACAAGCTCGCCGAGGGAGACAAGCTCCAGATCGGCACCGAGGTCATCGTCCGGTTCAACTACCACGACGAGCTCGAGGCCGGCCTGCAGCAGCAGCTCTACGAGAGCGCGCACCGCGATCCGCTCACGCGCGCGTACAACCGCAAGCACTTCGGCGAGCGGCTGCGCTCGGAGATCGGCCACGCCGTGCGGCACCGCACGCAGCTGTCGCTGATCATGTTCGACATCGATCACTTCAAGAAGATCAACGACACCCACGGCCATCCCGGCGGCGACGCCGTGCTGCGCGCGATCTCGGCGGCGATCCTGCGTGTCATCCGCGTCGAGGACGTGTTCGCGCGCGTGGGCGGCGAGGAGTTCGCGCTGCTCGCGCGCGGCATCGACGGCAAGAACGGCGTGCTCTTCGCCGAGCGCCTGCGCCGCGGGATCGAGCGGCTCAACGTGCCCTGGGAGGGGAAGACCATCCCGGTCACGTCCAGCTTCGGCGTCGCGACGGTCGCGGAGATCCCCACGCCGCCCGAGGGCGACGCGCTCGTATCGATGGCCGACAAGCGCCTCTACGAGGCGAAGACCGGCGGCCGCAATCGCGTGGTGGGTCCGGCCACGTGACGAGCGTGGAGCTCGATGCGCGCGCGCGCGCGATCCACGTGAAGGGGAGCGCGATCACGGCGCGGCTGCGGTACCTGCGCGAGCTCCGCGGCGAGGCCGCCGTCTCGATGGTGCTCGGCGCGCTCGAGCCGGCGCATCGGCAGCTCCTCGACGACAACGTGCTGCCGTCGGCCTGGGTGCCTTACTCGCTCTTCGTAGACCTCAACGTGACCGCCGATCGGCTGTTCGGCGCGGGCGATCTGCAGCTCTGCTACACGATGGGGCGCTACTCGGCCGAGACGAACCTGCCGACGCTCTACAAGCTCTTCTACAAGCTCGGCTCGCCGCTCTTCATCTTCGACAAGGCGGCGAGCGTGTGGGACCTCCACTACGACTCGGGCAAGCTCGCGCCCGTCCCCGAGGGGCCCGACGCCGTTCGGCTGAAGCTGCTCGCGTTCGGCGCGCCGCATCGCGCGCACTGCCTCTCCGTGCTCGGGTGGGCGGTGAAGTCGGCGGAGCTCTCCGGCGCCGAGATCCTCTACGCCGAAGAGGAGCGCTGCCGCACGCGGGGCGACGCCGCCTGCGAGATCGCCGTCCGCTGGCGCAAGTAGCGCGGCGTGACCGAACGCGCCGCCGGCGCGTCCTACCCAAGTACCCCTCGCGACGCGTCGCATGCGCGACTATCGCTCCTCGTCAGTGCGTTTCCGGAGGCTCCTCTCGATGACCGTCGTCGCCACCGCCCTCGCGGCCGAAGCCTGCGTGCCCTCGCGCGCGGCGCTCGTGACCGAGCTCAACGCCGGCAAGCCCTCGGGGGCGCAGCTCTCGTACGAGGGCGAGATCCACTTCGGCCAAGCGATGCGCGTGCAGCGCTTCGCGCTCGGCAATGGGCTGCGCGTGCTCGTGCTCGAGGACCACGGCGCGCCCGTGGTCACCTACCACACGTGGTTCCGCGTCGGCTCGCGCGACGAGAAGCCCGGCAAGACGGGGCTCGCGCACCTGTTCGAGCACCTGATGTTCAACGAGACCAAGAGCCTCGCGGCCGGCGAGTTCGACAAGATCCTGGAGCGCAACGGCGCCGAGTCGAACGCCGCGACCTGGATGGACTGGACCTACTACCACGAGAATCTGCCCGCCTCGAAGCTCGAGGTCGCGGTGCGGCTCGAGGCCGACCGCATGGCGAACCTCGTGCTGCGCGAGAAGCAGGTCTCCAGCGAGAAGGAGGTCGTCGCCAACGAGCGCCGCTACCGCGTCGACGACGACGTGGAGGGGAGCGTCGGCGAGCTGCTCTTCAAGACCGCGTTCACCGCGCACCCCTACCACTGGCCGACCATCGGCTGGATGGAGGACATCCAGGCCTTCACGACCGACGACTGCGAGGCGTTCTACCGCACGTATTACGCGCCCAACAACGCGACGGTGGTCATCGTCGGCGACGCCGCCGAGCGCGACATGCTGGCGCTCGTCCAGCATCACTACGGGGCGATCCCGTCGTCGACGATCCTCCCCACGCGCGTGTACCCGGCCGAGCCCGAGCAGACGGCCGAGCGGCGCCTCGAAGTCAAGAAGCCGACCGCGAACGAGAAGCTGATGCTCGGCTACAAGTCGCCCGCGCTCGACGCGCCCGATCACGTCCCGCTGACCGTGCTGAACGAGATCCTCTTCGGCGGCCGCTCGTCGCGCGTGTACCGCGCGCTCGTGAAGCAGGGCGAGCTCGCGACCGACATCCGCGGCTGGGTCGGCACCTTCGCCGAGGCGGGGCTCTGGGAGATGTATCTGACGGCGCGCGAGGGGCACTCGGCGCAGGAGCTCGAGGTGGCGCTCGAGGCGCTGCTCGCGGAGATCAGCGCGCACGAGGTGCCGCCAGAGGAGCTCGAGAAGGCCAAGAGCCGCCTCGAGCTCGCGTTCCTGCAGGGGATGGAGACGGTCTCCGGCAAGGCCGAGCAGATCGGCTTCTACGAGACCGTGCTGCGCGACCCGGGCGCGGGCTTCGTGCGGCTCGAGGCGTACCGCGCGGTGACGGTCGAGGACGTCCGGCGCGTCGCGAAGACCTGGCTCGACGTGCGACGACGCACCACCATCCACGTCCTGCCCGACGGCAGCGCCGACGCGGCCGACGGCGACGACGAGGAGGGGGACGGCGAGGAGGGCGACGGCGCCGTGGCGCGCGCGCCGGCGAGGCCAGGACGCGGCGTCGCCCCACGAAAGCCATGGTCGCGCGCGCGCGCGCTCCGCGGGGGTGCGCGATGAGCCGCCGTCGCAGCGGCGTGCTGCCGTTCCTCTTCGCGGGCGCGATCGGCGCGGGGTGCCTCTCGCACGAGGGGCCGACGCCGAGCGCGGCGAGCGGCGGGACGGCGCCGAGGCCCAAGGCCGCGCGCCCCACGCGCATCGACGCGGGCGACGGCGCGGTGGCGTACCTGATCGAGAGCCACGAGCTGCCGCTGGTCGATCTGTCGATCTCGTTCCGGACCGGCAGCGCCTTCGATCCCGCCGAGAAGCTCGGGCTCACGCGCATCTTCGCGCGCATGCTCCGGCGCGGCGCCGAGGGGTGGACCAGCGATCGCGTCGAGGAGATGATCGATCGCTACGGCGCCGAGATCGGCGTCGACGCGTCTGCGTCGACGATCACGGTCCACGCGCAGGTCATCCGGCGCAACCTCGAGCCGTTCATGGCGCTGCTCACCGCCATGCTCGCGAAGCCGACCTTCGCGCCCGACGAGCTCGCCCGGCTGCAGCGCGAGGCGGTCGCCGAGATCATCGAGGCCCGCGACTCGGATCGGTCGCTCGCCGGCTCGTTCTTCCGCAAGGCGCTCTTCGGCGCGCACGCCTACGGCCGCCGCGGCACCACCAAGACGATCCCGACGATCACGCGCGACGACGTCGTCGCGTTCCACGCCAAGCACGTGGTCCGCGCGAACGTGGTGCTCGGCATCTCCGGCGACGTGTCGGAGGCGGACGTCCGCTCGCTCATCCTGCCGCTCGTCGGCGCGCTACCGAAGGGGGCGGCGCTCGCCGATCCCACGGAGGAGCCCGCGCCCATCAAGGGGCGCAAGCTGCTCATCGTCGACAAGCCGGCGCGCTCGCAGACGCAGATCCTGATCGGCGGCCTCGGCACGCGGCCCGACGATCCCGACCATTTCCCCCTGCACGTGGCGAACACCGTCTTCGGCGGCACGTTCACCGCGCGCTTGATGGCCCAGGTGCGCAGCAAGCGCGGCTGGTCCTACGGCGCCTACAGCCGCCTGCCGATCGACCGCCGCCGCGAGGCGTTCTCGATGTGGACGTTCCCCTCGGCGACCGACGCGGCGCCGTGCGTGGCGCTCGAGCTCGAGCTGCTCGAGGCGCTCGTGAAGGACGGCATCACGCAGGAGGAGCTCGAGTTCGCGCAGGGCTTCCTCGCGGAGTCGTACGCCTTCGACATCGACACGGCGTACAAGCGCGTGCGCCAGGCCGTCGACGAGGAGCTCTACGCGCTCCCGGGCGACTACCACACGCGCTACGTGGAGCGCGTGCGTGGCGTGACCTTGGCCGAGGCGAACGACTCGCTGCGCGCGCGGATCCCCGTCGAGGATCTCGTGATCGTCGTCGTCGGCACCGCGGCGCAGATCAAGGAGCCGCTCGAGCAGGCGATCCCGCGCCTCGCGTCGGTCGAGGTCGTGCCGTTCGATCAGGAGTAGCGAGTCGCGCGCTGCCTTCGAGCCACGCAGGCCGCGGCGGAGCGCGCCGCGGCCTGCGGACGACGTTTCGAAGCGAGGCGCTCAGCGACGGCGGCGCGCGGCCACCGCGAGCGCGAGGCCGGCGAGTCCCATCGTGAGCGCGAGCGAGGCGCGCCCGGCGTCGACGCCGTTCGAGCCGACGGTGCAGCCGCCACTCGAGCTCGTCGCCGGCGCGTCGGCGCTCACGGGCGCGCAGACGCTCTGCGTGCCCGCGCTCACGCAGCCGTAGCCGGTCGGGCAGGGGGTGGCCGTGTCACAGGTCTGCGAGCACTGCGTGCCGGCGCCGACGCCGATGCAGAGCGCGGTGCGGCACGCGTCGGGGCCGTCGCACGGCTCGCCGAACTTCGCCTTGCGAGGATCGGGCTGCCCCTCGAGCCACGGCTCGGCGCCCGCTGCCTGGAACGCCGTCGCGAGCAGGTCCGGGAAACCGTCGATGCGCGTGTAGAAGTTGCTGGCCTTGTAGGTCGTGCCGTCGGCGGCGGTCGTGTTGACGCACGAAGCGGCGGGGTTGTTCGGATCGGCGGCCGCGCCGTTGCCGCCGCGCGAGACGACGCCGATGACCGCGCCGGTCGTCTGGGCGACCGCGGGGCCGCCGCTGTCGCCGGAGCAGATCCCCTCGCCGATCGCGAACTCGTGCGGGCCGAGGCCGCCGTTCACGCCGAGGTTCGCGGGCCCGACCTTCACGACGGGGATGTCCTTGCGCGTGCGACGCGAGGGGATCTGCGAGGTCGTGTTGTTCGCGACGCCCCAGCCGATCGCCGTCATGAGCTCGCCGGCCACCGGCGGCGCGTCGAGCCGCAGCTGCGCGAGCTTCGCGCCGGCGATCTTGTGATCGAGCAGGATCAGCGCGATGTCGTTGTTGCAGAGATTGTCGACCGACGTGTGGAAGATTTGCGTGCCCACGGCGGCGAATTTCGGGTTGAAGCCGCCGCCGGAGAGGTCGATCGTCGGCCCGATCAGCACCGCGAGCTGCTTCGGCAGGTAGTCGCCGCTCACGCCGCCGGTGCCGCTGAGCGGCTTCCCCGACGAGGAGCACGAGACCCCTTCGCCCACCGTCTGCGAGACGCAGTGGCGCGCGGTGAGCACGAGGTTCTCGGCGATGAGGCTGCCGGAGCAGCCGGCCATGTACTGCCCGTTGGTGTCGAGGATCGCGAGGCCGATCGCGTAGTCCTGATCGGCGGTGCTCGGCACGCCGTTGATGATCGGATCGGCCTGCTGGCCGAGCGGTTCGGCGCCCGTCGCGCCGCACGCGGTCGCGAGCGCGGCGAGGATGGCGAGCGGCGCGATCGGCGTGAGGGCGGCGAGCGGCGACGGGAAGCGGCGCATGAGGCTCCTTGCGGGCGAAGCGAAGTGGACGACGAAGGGGCGGTGACGCGGCCGGCTCAGCCGTGATGCTGGCGGCGGGCGCGGCGGGCGGCAGCGCCCAGGACGAGCCCGGCCACGGTGGCCGCGAGCCCGAGGGCGCCCGAGGCCGAGCCGGCGTCACCCTCGAGCGGAGCGACCGCGCAGCCGCCCTTCGAGCTCGTCGCCGCCGTGGGGGCGCACTGCAGCTGGCCGCCGACGCTGGTGCACGCGTAGCCGCTCGGACACGGGTTGCTCGCGTCGCAGCTCTGGGTGCACAGCGTGCCGCCGCCGACGCCGATGCAGAGCCCCGACTGGCAGGCGTCGGGGCTGGCGCACGCCTCGCCGAACCCGGCCTTCGGCGTGAGGCGCGGATCGGGCTGCCCCTCGAGCCAGGCCGTCGAGCCGGCGTCGGCGAAGCACGAGAGGATGAAGTCCTTCCAGCCGTCGACGCGCGTGTAGAGGTTCTGGGCCGACGTGCCCGTGCAGCTGGCGGCCGGCTGGGTCTGGCTCCCCTGCGTGCCGTTGCCGCCGCGCGACACGACGCCGATCACCGCGTTCGTCGACTGCGCGAAGGCGGGGCCGCCGCTGTCTCCCTCGCAGATCGACTCGCCGACCTGGAACTCGTTGGGGCCGATGCCGTAGCCCGAGCCGCCGAGCGGGCCGACCGTCTGCACGATCACGTTCGCGCGCCGCTGCCGCGTCGTCGGGAAATCGATGGTGTTGCTGACGACGCCCCAGCCGATCGAGGTGATCCGCTCGTTGTGCACGGGCGGCGCGTCGAGCCGGAGCGGCACGAGCTTCGCGCCCACGATGGGCGTGTCGAGGAGGATCATCGAGAGGTCGGAGTTGCAGAGCGTGTTGCCCGGCGGCGTGTAGATCTTCGCGCCGTGCGCGACGACGCCGCTCGGGATGCCCGTGACCTGGTTGATGGTGCGGGTGGAGCCGACGGCGATGGCGAGCGAGGAGGGGGCGAAGTTGCCGAGCACCTTGGCGCCGGCGAGCGTGGCGCCGGTGCCCGAGCAGCCGATCTGCTGCGAAGCCGGCATCTGCGAGACGCAGTGGCGCGCGGTGAGCACGAGGTTCTCGGCGACGAGGCTGCCGGTGCACGCCGCGTTCACCGCGCCGTTGGAGTCTGTCTGGTAGATGGCGACGGTGAAGTCGTCGTCCGCGCCGCTCGCCACGCCGTTGATGATGCGCCCGGAGCTCGTGCCCACGGCCTCGCTGGCGGGATCGCCGGGCTCGGGCGCGGCGCCACAGGCGGTGGCGAGCGAGGCGAGGAGGGCGAGCGGGGCGAGGGCGGTGAGCGAGGTGAAGGTGCGGTTCATGGGGGTTCCCTGGAAGGGCGAAGCGGGGCTAGGCGAGAAGCGCGGCGCGCGATCGGCGCCGACCGTGACGAACGAGGCCGAGGAGCGCGAGACCGAGGAGCGCGCCCGCCGAGCTGCGGGGGGCGCGCGTCGTGTCGTGCGCGGTCGACGAGAGGCTGCACCCCTTCGACGACGCCGCGGCAGGCGTGGAGGTCGCCCCCGCATCGTCGGCGGGCGGGGGGCTCTCGGAGAAGCAGAATTTGCCATCGCAGAGGAAGCCGGCCGGGCACGCAGCCGCGCTGCACGAGGTCGCGCAGTAGCGCACGCCGGCGCGCGGCGCGCAGAACGCGCCCGCTTCGCAGTCGCCGGCGCCGACGCACGTGCCGCCGAGCGGCGCGCCCGCGGGGGGGGCGGGCTGCGGCGCCCCCTCGAGCCAAGGCTGCTCGCCGACCGAGGCGATCGCGTCGGTGATCAGCTTCGCGAACGGGTCGAGGCGGGTGAACGCGTTGACGGCGCGCGAGCCGAGGCACGCGGAGAACGGGTACGAGGTCGAGCCGGTGCCGTTGCCGCCGCGCGAGGTGACCGCGAGCAGCGCGTCGCTCGCCTGGTCCTTCACCGGGCCGCCGCTGTCCCCCTCGCAGATCGACTCCCCGAGCGACAGCTCGCTCGACGCGAGATCGTAGGTCATCGGCGTGAAGTAGGTGCCGGGCCCGAGCTGCAAGACCTTCAGGTCCGGGCGCATGTAGCGGGCGTGCAGCTGGGTGAGCGGCGCGGTGTCCGTCTCGGTGAGCCCGTAGCCGACGACCTTCACCGTCTCACCGACCGCGGCCGGGCTCGTCAGCCGCATCGGCGACAGCTGCGTGCCGATGCGACGATCCAGGACGAGCACCGCGAGGTCGTGGTTCACGAGGTTGCTCGCGTCGTCGTGGAGGATCTTCGCGCCCAACGCGTCGGGGGCCCCGCGGGGCCGCGCGCCGAGCCAGACGTCGATGCTCGCCGGCGCGTAATCGGCGCCCAGGTCGTAGCCGCCAGGCTTGACCTGCGAGACGCAGTGGCGCGCGGTGACGACGACCTTGTGCGCAACGAGGGTGCCTGTGCACGCGGCCGCCATCCCCCCGCCGAGATCGGCCTCGAGCAGCACGACGTCGTCGTTCGTGCCGTCGTCGAGGACGCCGTTGACGATGGGCGCCGCGGCCCGCGCCAGGGGGGCGGGCGAGTCGTGTCCGCCGCACCCGAGCGCGAGCCCGGAAGCCGAGGCGACGACGTAGGCGAACAAGCAAAGCGCACGCATCGATTCCCTTGCCCACGGCGCGCCCGCGCGTGCGCGCGAGAGCTACGTGACACGCGGACGTGGACGCCGCCACGCCCCCGAGCGCGCGCTACGCTGTCGCGCGATCGTTGCCGCTGCGCCGGAACGTCCGTGGCTCAGCCGCTCGCGCCGTCGGCGCGCCGCGTCGCGGAGGACGACAGCTGCGGAAAGGTGCGCATCGCGTTGCGGGTGGTCGCCGCGGCGACCTCGCTCGGCGACTCGCCGCGCGCTTGCGCCAGCGCCGCCACCACCGCGGGGAGATCCGCTGGCTCCCCGCACGTCCGGTCGCGCGCATCCGGGCCCGTCGGCTGGAAGGGCGCGTCGGTCTCGACGAGGAGGTGCTCGCGCGGGACCGCGCGCGCGGCGAGGAGGGGGCGTCGCGCGTTGGAGCGCGTGATCGCGCCCGCGAAGGAGATGCAGAGCCCGAGGCGGACGTAGTCGCGCACGAGCTCCGCCGAGCCCGAGTAGCCGTGTACGGCGCCGCCGGCCGGCAGCGGGGCGAGCTCGCGGAGCAGGGCCAGCGTCGCTCCGTGCGCGCCCGGCCCGAAGACGTGCAGCGACACCGGCAGCCGCATCGTGCGCGCGATCTCGAGGTGCGCGCGGAGCACGAGCAGCTGTCGCTCACGCTGCGGGTAGGCGCCGTCGTATCCGCACTCGCCGACCGCCGCGGCGCGCGCCGCGCCGAGCTCGTCCGGGAGCGAGCGCAGCGCCGCGCGGAGCGTCGCGTCGTCGAGGTCGGGCACGACCTGCGGGTGGATCCCCAGCGCCGCGCCCACGCCGGGGAGCGCCTGCGCGACTGCGACGGTGCGCGCCCAGGAGCCCGGGGCGACGCCGACCGCGAGCGCCGCGACGACCCCGACCGCGCGCGCAGCCGCCCAGCGCGCTTCGAGTCCGACGTGGAGCGCGGGCTCGTCGAGGTGGATATGCGTGTCCACGAGCGCGGTCGAGGGGCGCTCCGTCAATGCGGCGTCCGCGAAGGCCGCGCCGTCGCCGAGCGCGGGATCTCCTCGAACTCGATGGCGGCGATCGTATTCGTGTCCTCGCGCGCGGGGAGGCTCACGATGACGTGCGCGTGATCGGGCGTGGAGCTGGCGAACCCGACGCTCTTCAGCGCCACCGTGGCGCGGCCGCCGTCCTGGAAGATCAGGTCCATCGACATCCCGTCGGCGACGCCGAGGAGCGGGCTCGGCGCGTCGAGCTCGAGCACGATGACCGAGCGGCGCTGGAGCGTCGCGGCGTCGAGGACCTTGAGGTTGCGGAGCGTCACGGGGCGACTCTAGCAGGCCGCGCCCGGCTCGGCCCGCGACCGCTAAAGCGCGCCGAAGCGGCCGCCCTTGAAGGCGGCGTCGAGCAGCCGATCGACCCGCCCCGCGAGCTCTCTCGCGCGCGGATCGGCGTGGCTCGCGAGCGCCCCCTTCAGCTCTCCGAGCAGCTTGAGCTGCGAGAAGAGCTGCACGTCGCTGAGCGCGGAGCCGCCCGCGATCACCGAGCGCGCCCGCTCGATCTCCGCCTCGATCGCCGCGAGCCCGACCGCCGCCGCGCCGAGGCGCCGGGCTTCGGGGTGCTCACGGTAGTGCCCCTCCAGCAGCGGCGAGACGAGCCCCTCGAGGATCGAGGCCTGATCCTCGGCGTTCCAGACGTGCTTGAGCAGGAAGAGATCGCTCGCGTCGGGCGCGCTTCGCCCATCGAGGAACGCGCTCGCGGCGGCGAGCTTGAGCAGCTTCACCACGCGCCGATCCGACAGCCCGATCCCCTCGGCGCGGATCTGCAGCACGAGCGTGCGGTACGCGGAGAGGAACGCGTCGTCGAACCGCGTATCGCGCGCGATCGCGGCCTGCGCGGCCCGCAGCTCGGTGGCCGACACGAGCGGCAGCACCGGCTCGTCGCGCACCAGCGCGGCCTCCAGGCGCCAGCCGCGCGCGAGCAAATCCTGGAAATGGAACGCGTCGAGGTAGTCGGCACGGACGCGGAGCAGGAAGCGATCGAAGATCGCGGCGAGATCCGAGTCTTGTGGCACCTCGTTCGAGGCGCCGATCGCGGTGAGCAGCGGGCACTTGAGCGCGACCCCGCCGGAGACGAAGCGCCGCTCGTTGAGCAGCGTGAGCAGCGAGTTGAGGATCGCGCTGTTCGACTTGAAGACCTCGTCGAGGAACACGACCTCGGCCTCTGGGAGCATGCCGTCGGTGCGGCGACGGTACGAGCCCTCGCGGAACGCGGCGATGTCGACCGGGCCGAAGATCTCGTTCGGCTCGGTGAAGCGCGTGAGCAGGTACTCGAAGTAGCGCGCGTCGCAGAGCCGCGCGAACGCGCGCACGAGCGCGCTCTTCGCCGTCCCCGGCGGGCCGATCAGCACGGCGTGCTCGCCCGCGAGCACCGAGACGAGCAGGCAGCGGATCACCTCGGAGCGGCCGAGGAATCGCTCTTCGAGAGCGCGCGCGACGCCTCGGAGCCGATCGTGCAGGGGGGCCTCTGCGCTCGCGGGGGCGACCATGGGGCGCGACTGTATTCGATCGCCGCGCACCGCGCGCGGGCCACGCCGCTCCGCCCGACGGGTCCGAGCTCGGCGACCCGGGTGGCCCCGCTCGCCGGCGATTCAGCGCGGGTGCTCGTCGTCGATCTCGTCCACGTCGGCGGAGCCGGATGCCGACGGCGACGGCGCGCCCGCGCTCGCTGCGTTCGGAGCGCCCGCGGCTTGTGCCTTGTCGCCCTTCTCCGGCTTGGGGAGCGCGATGGCGTCGAGCGCCGCGTCGGCGTCGGAGCGATGCTTCGCGAAGGCGTCGCGCTGCTTCGGCGGCACGACCTTCTTCGCGTCGAGCCGCAGCGTCAGCGGATCGATGAACTGCCCGTTCAGCTTGACCGAGAGGTGCAGGTGCGGGCCGGTCGAACGGCCGGTGGTGCCGACGTAGCCGACCAGCTGTCGCCCCTCGACGTGCGTCCCGACGTTCACGCCCGGCACGAAGCGCGAGAGGTGCGCGTAGCCCGACTCGAAGCCGCCGTCGTGCCGGATCGACACGAAGTTCCCCGTCGGCCCCGAGTCGCCGCGGAACGTCACGACGCCCGCGCCGATCGCGTAGACCGGCGTGCCGCTCGGCGCGCCGAAATCGCAGCCGTTGTGCGGCATGATCGTGTGCAGGATCGGGTGCATGCGGCGCGGGTTGAACCGCGACGTGACGCGCGGGATCAGCAGCGGCATTCGCCAGCGGCCGTGCGGGGGCTGATGCCCGTTCGCGTCGAAGTAGCTCGCCGGCGGGGGCTTCGCCTCCGGGGTCGGGTGGGGCGCCTCCGGGAGGTTGTAGACGCGGATCGGCTTGCCCTCGAGCGTGGGGCGGTACTCGAACGCGACGAGCCGATCGTAGCGATCGAAGCGGCCGGCGACGAACGTCGCGTCGGCGACGATGCGGAATACCGCCCCGCGCGAGATGTTGCCGAGATCGCCCCGCGACTCGATCGCGTCGTCGAGCGGCTCCAGGATCGAGGCGTCGAGTCCCGCCGCGGCCACGGCGGCGGCGAGATCGTTCTGCACGATCAGGCCGACCGCCTGCCGTCGGTGCGTGACCGGCAGCGAGACGCGCTCGGCGACGAGCTCGTCCTCGCCGGCCGGCGTCGCGGGAGCGCCAGCGCCCGCGCGAACGCTCGCGGCGGGGGCGACCGCCGTCCCACGCTCGCGCACCTGCACGAGCTCGCCGGGCGAGAGCTCGATCTCCAGCGCGCGGATCTTCCGCCCCTCGCGCGTCGCCGCGACGAAGAGCTGATCGGTCGAACGGCAGGCGCCGAGCTTGCGAACCGGCGCGAGCGCCCGCGCAACTCGCGCGATCTCCGTCTTGTCGAGCCCGAGCGCCAGCAGCGCGCCCTCGCAGCCGCGCTTGCCGACCTTCGCCCGCGTCACCTCCAGCTCGGGATCTTGCTCGAGCTGCAGCACGCGGAACGGCGGCGCTTCCGACGAGGCCGAGAGCGGCGCGCTGCTCGACGCGACCGTCGCCAGCGAGGCGCCCGCGCTCCCCGCCTGGTGGGCGAGCGCGCTGCCGCTCGCGGCCGTCGAGGGGGCGACCCACGCGGCCGAGCCGCTCCCCGCGGCGTGGCGCGAGAGCGCGAGCGGCACCTGCACGAGCGCGAGCACGCCGCACCCGGCGAGGAGCCAGATGGCGGCCAGCTTCGCGGGGGACGGCCGCGGCCGCACGAGCGGCTCGTCCTCGGCCTCGCCTCCGGCCGCGTCGGGGGCGCGCGGTGCGTCGGCGTCCTCGCTGCGCGCCTCCGCGGCCGAGAGGGCGGGCGTCGGCTCCGATAGATCGATCCGCAGCGCCGCGAGCTCGTCGGTCGGCCCGGTCGCGACCGGCGTCGGCGGCAGGTCGGTGAGCGTGACCGTGAGCGGCGTCGCCGTCGGCGGCGGCGAAGCGGGCGCCGACGGCGGCGGCCGTGGCGCAGGCAGGGCGATCGGCGGTGCGAACACGGGCTCCGCGGGCGGGCCCTGGCCGTCTGGCTGTTCGCTCTCCGCCACGATCCCGTGTGGCTAGCAGGCGGGCCGCCCGCTGGCAAAGCGGGACGCGCCACGAGGGGAGGGGCCAGCGCCCCGCGCCCGCACGCTCACGCTGGTTTCGCGGGCCTGCGGTGCGGCCCGCCGCGGCTCAGGCTTCGAGCATCAGGCGATCGGGCTCCTGCAGGTACCCGATGACCTCGTACGCGAACGCCGCACCGACGTGCCCGTCGATGATCCGATGGTCGAACGAGAGCGAGAGCAGCATCACGTCGCCGATCACGATCTGCCCGTTCTTCACCACCGGCTTCTGCTTCATCTGGTGGACGCCGAGGATGGCGACCTCGGGGAAGTTGATGATCGGCGTCGCGAAGAGCCCACCCGTCGCGCCGAGCGACGTGATGGTGAACGTCGACCCGCTCAGGTCCTGCGGCTTGAGCTTCCCCTGCTTCGCGGCGGTGCCGAGCCGCTCGATGTCGCGCGCGAGCTCGAGGATCGAGCGCCGATCGGCGTCCCTCACGACCGGCACCACCAGCCCCGCGTCGGTCGACGCCGCGATGCCGAGGTGCACGGACTTGCGGATCACCAGCTCGTTCGTCGACTCGTCGAGGGCGCTGTTGAGCGTGGGGTGCTTCTTCATCGCGGCGACGACGGCCTTCGCGATGAACGCGAGGAAGGTGAGCTTCACCCCCTCCTTCTCGGCGCGCGGCTTCAGCCGCTCGCGCAAGGCCTTGAGCTCGGTGCAGTCGCACTCCTCGACGAACGTGAAGTGCGCCGCGGTGTTCTTCGACGTCGACATCCGCTCGGCGATCTTGCGGCGCACGCCGACGAACGGGATGCGCTGGTCCGCGTCCGCGCCGCTCGCCACCGACGGGGCGATCCTGACCGCCTCGCGAGCCGCGCTCGGCGCGGTCATGCTCGTCGAGGGCGCGCTGCTCGC
>CAIXWQ010000456.1 GCA_903923175.1 uncultured delta proteobacterium
GCGCACGCGCAGCGGCTCGCTCGCCCCGGAGGTGTCGGCCACGCTCGGCTCGCACGCGGCCGCGCCGAACGTGACCACGCACGCGAGCGCCAGCAGCGACGCCGCGCCGAGCCGCCGCGCACGACTCACAGCTCCCCCTGCACGCGGATGGTGAGCGCGTCGTTCGGCAGATCCACCGGCACGCCCGCCGCGCTGCGCCCGAGCCGATCGCGGACGTGGTCGTACTGCACGACCACGCGCCCGTGCTCGCCGAGCATCACGCCGAGCAGCGGGCTGAAGGTCGTGATCGTCGCGTTGGCCGGCACCACCTGGCCGCGGCTCTTCTGCAGCAGATCGGCGTCGGGGTCGTAGACGTCGAGCCGCGCGCCGAGCACGAAGTACGGCGCGAGCTCCTGCAGCAGCGCGACGTAGCCGCCGAGGTGGCGCACGTCGTAGCCGGTCACGATCGGATCGGCGGGGTACACGCCGCGATCGAGGTTGCTCGCGAGGTAGACCTCGCCGTAGAGGCGCGACGGCCCGATCGGGCTCTGCCAGGCGAGCTCGGCGTCGGCGCCGACGGCCCACCGATCGAAGCTCACCGAGGGCGACGCGGCGGTCCCCGGCACCGCGACCACCTCGCCGGCGTCGACCTGCCCGTTCTCGTTCAGATCGCGCCAAACCGTCGTGTTCTTGGTCGCGTCGGTCCCCGCGTGGAAGCCGCGACCGCGCAGCAGCGAGACGCCGGCGGCGACGCGCGTGGTGTCCGTCGGCGCGACGTCGATCCCGACCCGGCCGATCACGTCCTTGGCCGCGTTGGGATCGCCGGCCGGCGTGTTGGGGCGATCGACGGGCGGGTTGCCGTTCATGACCGCGACGGCCCAGCGCACGAAGCGCCAGCCGCCTTGCAGCCGCGCGCCGAGGTCCGCCTCGCCGGGGAAGAGGGCGAGCGAGGCGGTCGAGTGCTCGAGGAACCAGCGCTTGCGGTTGCGCTCGAGGTACAGCTCGTAGCCGAAGGGGATCTCGGTGAGCCCGGCGGTCGCGACGAGCAGCGGGACGCGCGCGTCGTCGCCGAGGACGATCCAGGAGGCTTCGGCGCGGCGCAGCCCGTAGAACGCGCTCTTGCCGATGTTGCCGTCGGCCTCGACCGCCACGGCGGCGCGCTCCCAGCGGCGCGTGACGCGGATGCGGGCGCGGCGGACGTCGAACCGATCGAGGTTCAGCGAGGCGCCGCCCTGCGCGACCTGATCCTGCGAGGCCTGGCTCTCCTGGTACTGGACCTGGAGGTAGCCGCCGACCTGGAGGCCGACGTCGATCGGCAGTCCGAACGCATCGAGGGGCGCCTGGGCCGAATCCGAGGCGGCGGCCGGCGCTGCAGCCGCGGCGGCCGCGGCAGCAGGAGGCGGAGCCGAGGCCGGAGGCGCCGCCGCAGACGCAGCCGGAGCCGGAGCCGGAGGCCGAGCTGCGGGGGCCGGAGCGGGCGCCGTGATCGGGGCCGATGCCGACGCTGACGAATACGCCGACGCCGGCGGCACCTCGAGCTCGTCATCGGCCGTGGCCGCGTCGGTCGCGAACGCGCGCGGGGCGATCGTCGCGAGAAGCAGTGCGGCGGCAGGGGCGAGGAGGCGTGTCTTCACGATGGGGCTCGGAGCGAGAGTGGGAGTCTCGGGGTGGGGGGCGCGGCGCGCGCGAGCGAGGGCCCGCGCGCGCTCGGCGTCAGATCGGCGGCAGCACGCCGCCGTCCCACTTGGTCACGCGCTTGTTGTCGAACGGCTGGCACGACAGGCCGCTGCAGTGGTTCAGGAACTGCTCGTTCACCGTCGGCGGGCAGCTCCAGCAGCCTGCGTCGGTGCGGCAATTCGCCGTGTCAGGGGCCGCGTCGGCGGCGTCGCCGGCCTCCGCCGCGAGGCCCGTGTCGGCCGCGTCCGCGCCGGCGTCCGTCGCCGACTCGTCGCCGACGTCACCCGGCGCGGCGTCGGGCGCGCCGTCGGGCGAGCCGTCGGTCGCGACCTCCGCGCCGGTGTCGCGATCGGGGGTGAACGCGTCGGGCGGGCTCGCCTCGTCCGCGCTGGTGCAGCCGATCAGGAGCGCGCCCGCCGCGACGAAGGCGGCGAGCGACGAGAGTGCCAGAGTGCCGAGCTGGACGCGGCGCGCGTCGGAGAGATTCGCGAGGCGGAGCATCAGTTCACCTCGCAAAAGCCGTAGCGGCAGTGGGGGGCCCCGGTCGTGCACTCGCCGTCGTTCGCGCAGGCCTTGCAAGTGGTGCTGCCCGTCGCGATCGCGTCGAACTTGCAGCCGCACGGCGCGGCCGGCGCGTAGGACTGGAGATCTCCGAGATCGCCCGTTCGCCACACCTCCATCGCGCAGCGCGGCACCGTCGAGGCCTTCACCTCGATCGAGAAGAGATCGACCGACGCGGGCGGCGCGACCTCCTCGGTGAAGTAGCCGATGAAGCTCGCCACCGCGGCGCTCGCCGGCTTCTTCGTCGTCGCGTCGATCTTCGCGTAGAAGTGCAGCGGCGCCCAGATCCAGTACTGGCCGCTCCGCACGCCGCGCTTGTCGTAGCTCGTGGCGGTGGAGTCCGGCCAGTGGCCGCACGACTGGCCGTGATGCTGGTACGCGAGGATCTTGATCGTGTCGGCGGCGCGCCCCTGATCGCCGACCTCGCCGGAGACGAGCCCCAGCGCGTTGGCGGGGCTCGTGGAGCTCGCGACCGCGGTGAGCGTGCCGCTGTTGCTCTTGGTGTCGACCCCCTTGAACGACGACGGCGAAACGCCGATCGCCTTGGCGACGAAGATCTGCGCCGCCGAGAGCGCGTCGCGCACGAAGAGCTGGTTGAGCACGTTCCAGGGGCTCACCCCGGAGAGGTCGCCGTAGCCGAAGGCGAAGTACGCCGCCTCGGCGCTGATGGAGACCTCCGGCGAGGCCTTCGGCACGATCAGGTCGTAGGCGTTCACCGGCCCGAGGAAGTCGCCGACGTCGGCCGGGAGCACGGTGACGCCCGGGCACGAGGTGGCCGAGTTGCCCATGCTCGCGAAGTCGGCGACCGGGCCGGACACGGTCGGGAGCGTGCAGGTCTGCTCCTTGCCGGCGGTGTCCCAGTAGCTCGCGGTGCCGCTGAGCGGCGTCGCGGCGAGGACTGCGTTGATGCCGTTGCAGGCGCCGGGGGCCTGGTAGACCAGCGTGGTCGCCGGGGTGGTCGCCGCGAGCGCGGCGCCGACCTTCGCGAACAGCGGCTTGGTGGCGCTCCCGCCGATCCCGTAGATCGGGTTGGGGAGCGTGCTGCAGTCGGCGGCGTGCGCGGCGCGGGCGCCGCCGCCCGTGACGGCCACGAAGGCCGCGAAGGCGAGGGCCGCGCCACGCAGGCGGGCTGTCGGGTTCGTTCGCATGGTCGAGCCTGTTCCTCCTGAGTCCGCGATTACGGACACCCGTCCGCCATCACGGCGACAGGAAGGACGCGCGACGCGCGCAAATCGACAATTTTCAGCCCGAGTCCACCTGCGTCGTGGTTCTGCATGACGGAATGTTGTCTAGCATTACAGACACCGTTCGCACAAGAGGTGCGCGGGCGGCCCGTCCGCCGCCGCTCCTTCGCGCTCGCTCAGCGGTCGAAATACACGCCGCGCACCCAGCGGGCGCCGCTGAAGCCGGTGCGCGCGTGCAGCATGCGGTGGTTGTCGTAGAGGACGAAGTCGCCCGCGCGCAGCGCGAAGCGGTACTGGCTTCGCGGCTCGCGCACGAGCCGCGCGAAGCGATCGTGCGCGCGATACCAGCTCTCCATCTGCGCGAACGGCAGCCGGTAGGGCGAGAGCGTGAAGTACGACCAGCGCGCGCGGAAGCTCGCCCCCTCTCCTTCGAGCAGCGGCGCCTCGAGGATCTTCTCGAACGCCCTCTGCTTGCGGTGGAAGCGCACCTTCGTCGTGGTCAGGAGCGTCCACGCGGCCTCGTCGAGCGAGCGCAAGTGCTCGGCCGCCGCGCGCGCGTCGGCGAGGTAGCTCTCGCCCCCCGCCGCCGCCGGCCGGATCGCCTGCAGCAGCTGGAGCCGCGGCGGCG
The DNA here is from genome assembly GCA_903923175.1 of uncultured delta proteobacterium. Classification (GTDB taxonomy): domain Bacteria; phylum Myxococcota_A; class Polyangia; order Polyangiales; family JADJMO01; genus CAIXWQ01. Next base: position 4,030 of record CAIXWQ010000456.1, read on the forward strand.
CCTCCAGGAACGGCTGATCGGTGTGCAGATCGACGGGCGCGTCGGTGTACCCGAGCTGGTCGGTGTTCGCGTTGGTGGTGTTGTCGGTCCGCAGATCCTCGATGCGACCGAAGTGCGTGCCGATCACGCGCAGCCCGCCCGCCGCGAAGGCGTCGACGAGCCCCTCGGTCTCCTGCTCTGCGGGGCGCGTCTCTCCGGGATCGCGCCGCACGACCGCGGCGCCGTGCGCGTCGAGCTGAGCGAGCGCGCGCCGCACGCGCTCCTCGAGCGAGAGCCCGCGGCCATCGATCTCGATCCTCGCGAGCTCGCTCGGCGGCGGCGGCGGAGCGACGCGATCGCGGGCGTACGCGTGCTCTTCGAGCCAGCCGAGCGCGTAGCGGCTCTCGCGGCCGTCGTGCGCCCAGCGGACGAGCAGCGCGTCGCCGTCCACGCCGGCCCGCGCCACGGCCAGCCGGTCGGGGAGCTCGGAGGAGCACGTGACGCGCTCGCGCGTCGCCGGGTGGAGATCGCGATCGCAATTGTGGCGGAGCCAGCGCAGGTGGAAGTCGGCGTGGCCGCCGCGGGGGAAGCGAACCCGAAGCCAATCGTCGTGGAGCTCGACCGCTGCCGTCATGACATTTCGCTATAGCAGACCGCTGTCTCGCGCGTCAGGTCGGACGCAAACGCGGGTTGGACGCCGTGTCGGCTTGCCAAGCACGCGGCGCGAGCGCGAGACTGTCCACAATGATGGACCCAAGCCTGGCCCGACCGGCGATCGAGTCTTGGGGCGTCGCCGGCATCGTGCGCGACCTGCGCGACGCCCGGCGCGCGTTCGACGGCGCGCGGCGACACGCGGTCGGCCACGCGCCGCTCCCCTCGCGCGACGCGCTGGCCCACAGCCGGGTGACGCAGGCGCAGGTGCGCAGCGAGGTCTTCGAAGACGGCTCGGGGATCTGAGCGATGCCCGCCCCCCTCCGACCGAAGCCGCGCGCCGGCGCGACGTCCGCGGCGCGCACCGACGCGGCGTCGAAGCCCGCGAAGCCCGCGAGGCCCGCGAAGCCCACGAAAGCCTCGCGCTCGGCGGCGGGGGCGCCGGGCGAGCCGGCCGAGGGCGCGCAGGCTCCGTGGTCGCACGAGCTCGTTGCTCCTTCGTCAGCCGATCTCACCCCGATCGTCGCCGTGAACCTGCGGCGGCTCCGCTGCGGCCGAGGGCTGTCGCTCGAGCGCCTCGCGGGTCTCTCGCACGTGAGCCGCGCGATGCTCGGGCAGATCGAGCTCGGTCAGAGCTCGCCGACGATCAACGTCCTCTGGAAGATCGCGCTCGCGCTCGACGTCCCGTTCTCGGCCCTGATCGGCCAGCGGCGCAGCGCCGCGAACGAGGTGCTGCCGGCGGAGAAGGCGAAGGTGCTGACGTCGCGCGACGGCGCCTTCCGCTCGCGCGCGCTCTTCCCGTTCGACTCGCCGCGGAAGACCGAGTTCTACGAGCTGCGCTTCGCCGCCCTGGCCGAGGAGGAGGCCGCGGCCCACGCGCCGGGCACCACCGAGAACCTCGTGCTCGCGCGCGGCACCCTCGAGATCCGGGTCGGCGACGATCGGCTCGCGCTGCGCGAAGGGGACGCCGCGGTGTTCGAGGCCGATCGGCCGCACGTCTACCGGAACCCAGGCGACGCCGAGGCGGTCGCGTATCTCGTCATGACGTACTGCGACGCCCACGATCGCTGAGCCGCGCGCGCCTCGACAGAGCGCCGGGCGTTCCGGTATCCGAGCGATCCATCCGTCATGACGGATAGTCGCGCCGGGCTCGGAATCTCTCCCTGGTAGAGGCGATTGCCTCTTGCCGCCATTGACGTTCCCCCGTACTCGACTCGGGATCCAGCCCCCGGAGCCA
>CAIXWQ010000457.1 GCA_903923175.1 uncultured delta proteobacterium
AGCCGGGCGGGCCGCTGCGAGCGCGGCGACTCTCGGCGATTCGTGGGCTCGGCGGCGCTACCCACGCGCCGAGCTGGCGCTCTGCTCCGGCCTGCTAGGTTGGTGCGCCATGACCAAACCCAAGCTCGTGTACTTCGACGCTCCCGTCAGCCGCGGGGAGGAGTGTCGCCTCGCCCTGCACCTCGCCGGCGTCGACTTCGAGGACGTCCGCATCAAGCGCGACGCGTGGCCCGCGCTCAAGCCGACCACGCCGTTCGGCGCCGTGCCGGTGCTCGAGATGCCCGGGCGGGCGCCGCTCGCCCAGACCAACGCGATCCTCGTCCTGATCGGCCGCCAGCACGCGCTGCACCCGAAGGACGACTTCGAGGCCGCGCGTCACGAGGCGATGATGTGCCACGTCGAGGACCTCCGCGCGGCCGTCACGCCGTCGATGCGCATGACCGACGAGGCGGCGAAGAAGGCCGCGCGCGAGCAGCTCGCGAGCGCGTACCTCCCGACCTGGGCGGACGGCGTCGAGCGACAGATCGGCGAGGGCCCCTTCTTCGGCGGCGCCGCGCTCAACGTCGTGGATCTCAAGCTCCACCTCGCGGTGCGCTGGTTCGCCAGCGGCAACGTCGACCACATCCCCTCGACGATCTTCGCCGGCTTCCCCAAGCTCACGCGCCTGCACGACGCCGTTCGTGACGATGCACGCGTGAAGTCCTGGTACGCGCGCGCCTGACGTCGCCGCGGCCGGCGCGCGCTTGCGCCTGCATGCTCGCGGGGGGGATCATGTGCCATGCTCCCCCGCGTCCGCACTTCGTCGACCTCGCCGACTTCGCCGACTTCGCGCACCGCGCAAGCTCGATCGTTCGCGCGCTCGTCGCTCGCGCTCGTCGCGCTCGGGCTCGCGGGCTGCTCGTCCTCCAGCGCCAGTGCCGGCCCGACCGACGCCGCGACCGACTCGACGTCCGTGCCCGACACGCTCGGCTCCGACGCCTCGCTCGACTCGGGCGACTCGGGCGCGCCTCCGCCCGACTCGTCGGCGACGGACGGAGGCAAGGACGTCTCGACCACGGACGCGGCCGACGCCGCGGCGGGCGGGCCGCCAGCCGGCTGGCTCTATACCAAGGGCGCCAAGATCTACGTCTCGAACGGCGCCGGCGGCGGTACGCCGTGGATGGGGCGCGGCGTGAACGTCGATGATCTCTTCTTCTGCGGCTACAACAACTCCCTCTGGATGACCGATGGCGAGTCGGTGCTCACCACGATGATCGGCACGCTGATCACGAGCTGGAAGCCGAACTTCCTCCGCCTGTCGCTCTCGATGGCGAGCAACACGACGACCGTCAGCTGGCTGTCGAGCCCCGCGCAGTACAAGACGCCGATGACGAACGTCGTCGCGTCGATCGGCGCGCACGCCGGCGTCTACGTGCTGGTGAGCCTGCGCAGCGACGCGTCGATGATCTTGCAGGACATGGTCGACGGCGATCCCGAGGCGACGGGCATCCCCTCCGACGCGACCAGCACGCCCGACAAGACGAAATTCCCCACCGGCACCGACGCGACCTACGTCGCGCTCGTCGACAGCTTCGCGACCTCGAAGTTCGTGATGTTCGGGGTGACCAACGAGGCGGGCGGCAACAAGCAGTCCGACGCCACCATCGCGAAGGCGATGTCGCACGCCGTCTCGGTCATCCGCGCCGAGGAGGACCGGCTCGGCGTCCCGCACCACCTCGTGCTCGTGCAGGGCAACGACTGGACGAGCAGCATCGGCTTCTACGCGACCTCGCCGCTGCCGTTCGACGACGTCGTCTACGAGGTCCACGGCTACCCGCCGACGGCGGCCATGTACACGTACGCGAACCTCCCGGTGGTGATCGGCGAGTACGGCACCCTCGCGAGCTCGACGGCGTTCTTCGCGGACGTCGAGAGCAAGCAGATCCCGAACCTCGCCTGGGACTTCGACTCGTACAACGACTGCACCCCCGACCTGCTGCAGGTGAACCACAGCGCGACGAACCTGCTGACGACGACCTGGGGGAACACGGTGAAGAGCTACCTGCTCGCGCACGCGATGTGAGCGAGCGACGCGAGCCACGCGTCGCACGCGAGGCGCGCCGCCCCCACCGGTCCCGGGGCTCGCCGCCGGCGAGGCGGATGGGCCCCCTGTTTCGACGGCGTTGTCGGTCCTCGAGGGACGCATCTCGACCTCGTCGCACGGGGGCTCGCCGCGCGGCCGGAGAGCTGCGCGAGGTCGTCGCTGCCGCCGCCATTCCCCCGCTCCGCGACGCGCGCTACCGCCGCACGTCCATGTCCACGACCTCCTCCCCCCGCCGCGTCGACGGCCGCGCGCTCGGCGCGCTGCGCACGCCCCACATCGAGATCGGCTTCCACCGCCCCTCCGAGGGCTCCGTCCTCTACCGCGCCGGCGGCACCGTCGTGCTCTGCACCGCGTCGGTCGACCCGAAGGTCCCGGCCTTCCTGGAGGGGACCGGCAAGGGGTGGATCACCGCCGAGTACCAGATGCATCCGCGCGCGAACCCCAAGCGCGAGGGGCGCGAGGGGCGCGGCAGCAAGCAGGTCTCCGGGCGCACCCACGAGATCCAGCGCCTCATCGGCCGTGCGCTGCGCGCCGCCGTCGATCTCGGCAAGCTCGGCGAGCGGCAGATCGCCGTCGACTGTGACGTGCTGGAGGCCGACGGCGGCACGCGCACGGCCTCGATCACGGGCGGATTCATCGCGCTCGCACTCGCGCTCGGCAAGCTGCACGCGCAGGGCGCGCTCCCCGAGCCGGTGCTCCGCTCGCCGGTCGCGGCCACGAGCGTCGGCCTGGTCGATCTCCCCGGCGGGCTCGAGCACGTGATGCTCGATCTCGCCTACGTCGAGGATTCGAAGGCCCGCGTCGATCTCAACCTGGTCGCCAACGAGCGCCGCGAGGTGATCGAGGTGCAGGGGACCGCGGAGGGCGAGCCGATCGCGCGCGCGCGCCTCGACGCGCTGATCGATCTCGCGCTCGAAGGGGTCGCCACGCTCTGCGCCGTCCAGCGCGCCGCGCTCTCGGGCGCCGGCGTCGAGCTCGCGGCGCTCACCATCGTGGACGCCCCGGCGACGACGGAGTCGGCCTGATGCTCCAGCCGAAGGCAGCCGCCAACGTCTCTCTCTTCGCCCGCCGGACCGTCGTCGTCGCCACCGGTAACAAGGGGAAGCTGCAGGAGCTCCGCGCCCTGTTCGCCGACCTGCCGATCGATCTCGTGGCGGTCGGCGACGCGCTGCCGACGCGCGTGGAGATCGTGGAGGACGGCAAGACGTTCGAGGACAACGCGCTCAAGAAGGCGCGCACGATCGCCGCGGTGACCGCGCTCCCCACGCTCGCCGACGACAGCGGCCTCGAGGTCGACGCCCTGCGCGGCGCGCCCGGCGTCTACAGCGCTCGCTACTCCGGCGACGGGGCGACCGACGCGAAGAACAACGTGAAGCTGCTCGCCGAGCTCGACGCGCTCCAGGGGCACGGCCCTCGCTCGGCGCGCTTTCGCTGCGTGCTCGCGCTGATCGATCCGCACGCGAACGACGCCGACCCGCTCCTCGCGTCCGGCAGCTGCGAGGGACGGATCGCCGCGGCGCCCCGCGGGCAGGGCGGGTTCGGCTACGACCCCATCTTCGTCGTGACCGAGCTGCCGGGCGATCGCACGATGGCCGAGCTCACCGACGAGGAGAAGAACGCGCTCAGCCACCGCGCGCGCGCCGTCGAGGCCTTGAAGCCTGCGCTCAGGAAGTGGCTCGGCGTGTGATTGGCGCCGCGCGCTCGACCCCGGCGAACTCGAGCTCGTCGCCGCGCAGCCGGTGGGCCCGCAGCAGCGCGGCGAGGCTCGGGTACGCGCGCGCGCGATCGTCTTCGTAGAGCGCGATCGCGACGCCGTCGCGGTCGAGCAGGAAGATCTCGCTCGGCATCGCGGGCCCGAAGTACGCGCGCAGCCGCCGCAGGCCTCCGAGCTCGCGGGGTGGGCGCGTGCGAAAAGCGACGTACGCGGGAGGCTCCGGCGCGTGGCCGGTCGTGCGTTCGACGATCGCCATGACCTCCAGTGAGCGGCCTCGCGCGGCCTCGCGCAACCGCGCGATGCGTCGGAGTCGTGCGCGAGCGGGCGCGTCTCCGGGCCGTCGCGGCTCGCGCGGAGCTCACCCGTTCGCGCGCCGTCGTACGCTCACGAGATCGCCAGCACGCCGCCCCAGCGACCGTCGGCGCTCGGCGTGTACGCGCGCGCGCGCGCCGAGGCCACGACGACGTGGTCCTCGTGCCAGAGCGGGATCAGCGCGGCGAGCGCGCGCACCCGCGCCTCCAACGCCGTGTACGAGCGCAGCCGCGCGGCGGGCTCGGTGGTCGCGAGCGCCTCGTCGAGGAGCGCGTCGATCTCGGCGTCTCGCACGCGCCCGCGGTTGGCGCCGCGCGGAGGGATGGCCGAGGAGTGCAGGTACCAGCGCAGCACCTCGGGGTCGGGGATCTCACCCGTGGTCATGAGCGCGAGGTCGAAGTCGCCGTCGCCGAGGCGGGCCAGCAGCGTCGCGAGCTCGTAGGTGCGCACCTCGACGGGGAGCCCCGCGTCGCCGAGCATCTGCGCGACGGCGCGCGCGATGGACGCCTTCGCGCGGTCGTTGCCGACGAGCAGCGACAGCGACGCGCCCGCGCGGCCGAGCGGCGCGAGCACCGCGCGCGCCTGGGATGGATCGAAGGGGTGCCCGACGCGCCCCGGCGGCGCGAGCGCCACGACGTTCGGCACGAGCCCGACGGCCAGCGACGCCGCGCCGCCGAGCTTCGCGTCCACGAGGAGCGCGCGATCGATCGCGGCCGCGAGGGCGTGCCTCACCTCGACGCGGTCGAGCGGCGCGCGTCCGCAGTTGGGCACCAGCAGCGTCGTCGAGGCCGACGGGCAGCGCGCGAGCCCCATCCCCCTCGGCGCGTCGGCGCGCGTCGGCAGCGAGAGCGCCAGCGGCGGGGCGAGGCAGCTCGGCGCGAGGTCGGCCCCACCCACGTCGCCGCCCCCCGCGAGCAGCCGCAGCGCGCGCGCCGCCTC
>CAIXWQ010000458.1 GCA_903923175.1 uncultured delta proteobacterium
CCACGGTGCTCGCAATCCTCGCGGCGCTCGTGGCACGCCCGGAGCCCACCGTGAACGCGAAGGCGTCTACCGTCCTCGACCTGATCAACGAGGAGCGACCGACCTTGCTGATCGGCGCGGCCCGCGCCCGCGGCGGACACAAGACCGACCTCTTGGACTTGATCGAACAGGGGTATCTGCGGACTGGAACGGCGCTGCGCCGCGTGGGCAACGAGACGGTGCGCATGCGCGTGTTCGGCGCCGTCGCGATCGCCGCGATTGGCACGCTGCCGACGACGCTGGTAGAGCGAGCCATCTTGATTCGAATGAAGCGCTGCACGCCGGGCGAGCGGATCGAGTCGTTCGATCCGAGCGCGCCGGCGGTCGGCGAGCTTCGACGGAAGTGCGTCCGATGGGCGGCCGATCATCGGGCCGCGCTCAGGCAGGTGCTGCCTGCCGTGCCCGAGGGGCTCGACGCGCGCCAGGCCGAGGTCTGGATGCCGCTGCTCGCGATCGCGGAGGCCGCGGGCGGCGCGTGCGTCGGGGCTGCCAGGGCTGCGGCAGTGGCGTTGAGCGTGGGCGTCGGGGACGACGGCACTGCGCTCCACGTGCTCCTCCTCGGAGACGTTCGCGACGTCTTCGAGCGCCTGTGCGCGGCACGCCTCTCGTCGGAAGGTCTGGTCGACGAGCTCACCAAGCTGGAGGGGCGGCCGTGGGCAGACACGACCTACGGGCGGACGTTCACGAAGGCGGGGCTGGCTGCCATGCTGAAGAGCTTCGACATTCTTCCGAAGACGATGCGGATCGAGGGGTCGCCGCTCAGGGGTTACAAGCTTGAGTGGTTCGCCGACGCCTTCGAGCGGTACCTGCCGGCGCGGGAGGAAAGTGGGTCGCAGGGTGCAACGGGCGCAACGACGCGGAAGGCGAAGGGGAAGAGGTGAGAGCGCGCGGGCTCGGCGGGGCCGATGGTGCGGTCCAGGGAGCGCTCAATTGCCGATGATCTAGGCCGCATTCCGGGGGTTGAGCCCTGCCTTGAGGCGAGGTTGGGCCTGGGCGTCGTCACGACCCGCGGCTGGAGGAGCGCACTACGGCTGAGCTGGTCTGCGGATTCCCGGGGGCCGATCGGCCCGCGGCGAGTGCCTGGCTTAGCGTAAGCCGGCGGGCCCTGCGCATACTGGCAAAGGCCGATCTTCGTCCCGTTGTGGGTCCAATTGGCGGGCGTCGTCTGTGCCGTGCAGGTCTTCCCAGCGGCGCAGCCCGTCGACGTCGTCGCATTGCAGAACTGAAGGCAAGACCAGTTCGGACTTACCCCTCCGCAGGCGTACCCCGCGGCGCAGACGCCCGCGCTGGTCGAGCACGCGGCCGGTCCGACGAGAGTCCCGGCTACGTCGCAGTAGAACCCGATACCGGTCGTGGCGTCACCGTGAGGACTGCACCCGCCCCCAGGCCCGCAGCTGTTCGAGTTCAGCGGGTCGCAGGCCTGCCAGCAGAAGACGTGGCTTCCGGAGTCGATGCACTGGCCGTCGCTGCACGATGCTGCCACGCTCGGAGAACAATAGGGTCGGCAGAGGCCGCTCTCGCACGCGAAGCCCGCCGCACAGCCCCTGTCGTCGGTGCACTTCTCGTTCTTCCCGCCAAGGCCTTGCGCGATGCATGACAGCTTGCCGCCGACCGGAACGCAGTTCATGCCGACGCCGCATCCGCAGAGCGGGTAGGTCGAGCAACTTCCGGCATCGACCGAACACGCGGCCGTGTCGCCCGTGGCGGAGTCCGTGGCGACGTTCGTGTCAGTCGTCGCGGTGTCGGTCGACACCTTGGTGTCGTTCGCACTGCTCGTGTCCGCGCCAGAGTCCGACGCCGTCGAGGTGTCACTCTCCGACGTGTCCGCGC
>CAIXWQ010000459.1 GCA_903923175.1 uncultured delta proteobacterium
CGCGGCGGGGAAGGTTCCCAAGCTCGCGATGACCGCGGCGATGCGCAAGCTCGTCACGGCCATCTACAGCGTCGCCAAGAACCGGAAGCCCTTCGTGCCCCGGCTCTCGGCGAAGCCGACCGAAACCTCTTGCTGAAGGAGGCGGTATCTCAGAAGCGCGCCTGCACCGTCGTGCCGAAACCGAGGTAGTTCGCGTCCTGGAAGGTGCGCAGCGTCAGCGAGCCCTCGGTCGGATCGCGCGCGATGAGCGTGCGGTTCGGATCGTGGACCAGCTGCACCCAGGCGCTCGCGGCGATCGCGGGCGAGAGATCCCAGCGCACCGAAGCGCGCGCCTGCACGACCACGCGACGCGAGTCGTTCACGGGGAGCACCGAGAACTGCCCCTGGCTCGCGATGACGGTCGTGCGGTTGGCCGGCACGTTGCCGACGGTCGACTCGACGGTCGCGGTCGCCGGCAGCTGGATGCCGCCGCTGATGCCCGGCCGCAGGTGCAGGCTCTCGAGGTAGTAGTCGAACGAGCCCGCGATGAAGGTCTCGTTCTGCGTCTTGTTGGTGCTCGGATCGATCGCGACGAACGGCACCAGGCTCGGCACGTTGCGCAAGATGAAGGGGACGTCGCGCACGATCGCCGCGAGGCTGATGCGCGCGTAGCCGGCCTTCACCACGCCCTGCAGGGCCCCCGCCGTCGCCGGCTGGAGCATCGTTCCGCCGACCGTGTTCGGGTCCTTGAGGTTCTGGTAGAGCCGCGAGCCCTCGAGCGAGATCGAGAACGCGAGCTGGTTCGGGTCGTACTTCTCCGGCGCGAACATCATCATCGGCGCGCTCGGATCGTTCCGATACAGCAGGAAGTCGACCGACTGCGGCGTCGGCATGTTGTGGTGGAAGACCACGCGCGCGCTCGAGCCGTACGTGAAGACGCGCGGCGCCTGCTTGTCGACGCCGGGGGGCGGGAGCAGGTCGGGGAAGTCGAAGCGCCCCTGCTGGAAGTAGCCGACGCCCGCGTCCATGTGGACGAGATCGCCCGCGTCGACGCCGCCGCCGCCGAGGAAGCCGTAGTTGGTCTCCTGGACCTTGACCGTCTCGACGTCGTTGCCGCTCGTCGAGTTCGGGTTCAGGTTGGTCTGCACCTGGAGGATCTGCGCGGTCTTGAAGCCGCCGAACAGGTACAGGCCGCTCGGCCCGTCGTACTGCACCTTGAGACCCGGCGCGGCGCCGACGAGTCGCGGGAAGATCGAGTCGTTGTAGTACTGGTTCGTGCCGCCCCAGGAGATGTCGTAGAGGTAGCCGAGGCGGAAGCGGTCGGTGTCGAGCGGGAAGAACGTGATGCCCACGCCCTCGCGCGCGCTCTTGCCGGCGACCGCGGCGCGCGTCTCGTAGAAGAGGCGCAGGTAGCTGCCTCCGTCGTAGAGCGCCTGGTTGAGGCTGCCCGTGTTCGACGCGAGCTGCGCCATGTCGAAGCGCAGGACGAGGGCGGCCTCGGTGTCGAGGTGCGGGATGAACGACGGCAGCTTCTTGTACAGCACGAGGTGCGCGAGGTTCTCGCGCCCCGCGAAGCGCGAGTTCAGCCCGTCGAAGAACAGGCGGTACGACCCGCGATCGCCGATGCTCGGCATCGGCGAGTTCGGCTGCGTGGAGCCGGTGCGGTGGAGCACGTCGTCGTCACCGAAGGTCCAGGTGAGGCGCGTGTCCATGAAGTTGCCCGTGTTCGCGTAGGCCGCGACCACGCGCTCCGGCTCGACGTTGCGCGGCGTGTCGCGCTCGTCGCCGCTCTCGTGGTGACGGCGACGCCGCCCCTCGGGCTTCGCCTCGCTCCAGCTCTCGTCCTTCGAATCGCTCGACGCCGCGGGCTTCGCGTCGCCCTGCGCGGCGGCCTTCGGCTCGTCGGCCTTCGGCTCGGCAGCCACCGGCGGCTTGGGCGCGTCCGGGAGCGGGGGGGCGTCGCCCTCGGCCGCATGCGCGAGCGACGGAGTCGCAAGCGATGCGAGCGTGACGAGCGGGAGGAGCGCGACGAGGGGGCGGACGAGACGCGAGAGCGAACGCATGGGAATCCTCGGAGTCCTAGAGAGCACGAAAAGGGAATCGTGGGCGGAGCGGGGACTAGTTGGTCCCCTCCGCGTCGGCGCCGACGCGCGGGTGCACGCACGCGTGCTTCGCGTCCTTGATCGTCGTCGGGTCCTGGCCGACGTAGACGACGTCGTCCGCGCACCGCGACTGCAGCGTGAAGGCCGGCGTCGGCCCGAGGAACACGCGCAGCGTGCCGCGGATCTCGGCGAACTTGTTCGGACCCACGAGCGACAGCACGTCGAACGTCGGGATCTGGCCCGGGTCGAAGAACAGCAGGCCGTTGGAGACGCCGAACTTGATCTTCACCGTGCCGCGGCCCTGGAAGTTGTTCCACTCGCTGCAGCTCTCGTCGGCCGAGCAGGCGTCGTTGCACGCCTTCTCTAGATCGCTGAAGCCGCTCTTCGTCGAGCTGAAGCCGACCACGCCGTCGCCGTTGAGGTCGCAGTTCGACGCGCCGTCGCTCGGCAGGCTGTTCTCGACCTTCTTAGGGCCGAAGTGCGTGCCGATCGTCGGGTTCACCACCTTCACGAGGGCCGACGAGTAGGGCTGCATCGTCGCGTTGGCCGCGGCCAGCGCGTCGGTGATCTCCGGGAAATCGGGGATCGGGCAGGGGCCGCTGCGCTCGTCGCTGATCCAGGCGGTGGTCGCCCAGCCCGGCGTGCCGAGCTCGGTGAAGCCGAAGAAGTTCGAGACGTTCCCGGCGAGGCGCGTCAGCTTGTCGCACGCGCGCACGCCGTACGGCGCGTTGAAGTTGTAGACGAACAGCGAGTTGAAGCCCGTCGCCGGGCCGTCGATGTCCGTGACGTACATCCCGTCGTTGGTGATCGACGTGACGACCATGCGCTTCGTGTCGTCACCGAGGATCTCCACCTGCTTCGAGACGAACCGCGAGGGCGAGGTCCCGCCCTGCACGTCGTGGATGCGCGGGAACGCGTAGTAGATGGTCGGCGAGACGCCGTACGCCGCGGTACCGGGCCCCTCGCTGTCGTCGTTCAGGAAGTAGCAGCCGGGATCGACGGGGTAATCGGCGAGGCCGTTGCCGTCGTCGTCGATGCCGTTCTGACACTGCGCGACGGTGTTCGGCGCGGCGGGGACGAAGCCGACGTCCTGCGCGACGAGCCGGGAGTCTCCGTACGCGCCGATGACGACGACCTTCACACCCTTGATCTGGCCGTTCTTCAGGTGGACGTTGGCGCCCACCACGTCCGGATCGTTCACGCCGGCAGGGCCGACCACGTCGACGATCTGTCCGGGTGCCATCTGCAGTCGGACCCAGGCCTCGCGCCCGTCGAACGAGGTGCGCGGGTTCCCCTGCGCGTCGATCACGGTGACGTCGATCTGGAACGTCTTCGCCTCTTCGGGGCGGAACGTGATCGGGTACCGGTTGGCCGGAGAGCTCGGGAGGTCGGGCGCGACCGGCGTCGCGATGTCGACGCGAATGCCGGTGGGCCTGTCGAGCAGGGGCAGCGCCGAGGAGCTGCAGCCGTGCGCCGCGGGGACCGCGGCGATGACGGCGAGGAGCGCGATGCGCGAGAGGAGCGAGCGTTGGCTACGAAGCACGATCACCTCCCCAACATCACGAGGCGGGCATCGACCGCCGCGCCAACGGATGCGTCCAGGCACGAGAGGACCTTGCACTGCTCGCCGCCGTGGGAACAGGCTCGTTTGCGGCAGTTCAGGAGCCCCTGACCGACCGCTCCAGTGCACTCGTCGGTGTCCTCGGACGCCGCGACGTCCTGGCGACAGCTCGTGAGGACGCAGCGCCCGGAGCCCCCGGCGCACTGCGCGCGGCTCACGCAGGCGAGGATCGAGCCCTTGACCATCGACGCGCCGTTCGGATCGCCGAGGGCCCCCGGAGCGGCGCCGGCCGGACAGCCGTTCGCGAACTTCGAAGTGTCGGCGTAGAGGTCGGGGCACGCGTCGTCTTCGTCCGCGAGCCCGTCGCCGTCGCGATCGAGCCCGACGTCCTCGGGGCACGCGCAGCTGTAGTTGCCGATCACGGCGCAGTCCGCGTCGGTGTTGCAGGTGAGCAGCCCGCCGCCGTTGATCGAGGTCGGATCGTTCTGCCAGCCGCAGGGGCGCCCCTGTCGCACGATGTCGACGACCGCGTCGCGCTGCTGGATCTTCGTGTCGAGCTGCGTCGTGTTTCGCTGCAGGACGCGGAACCCCGAGCCGCCGCCCGCGAGGTAGTTGTTCGTCGCGAACGTGTACGTCGCGCCGTGGATCATCGCCTGTCGGCACCGACCGACGTTGCGATCGCAAGACTCGCGCGCGGTGACCGGATCGCTCGAGCAATCCGCGTCGACCTTGCAGACCTTGTCCTGGAAGCCGATGAAGATCTGCTCCGTGCACGCCTGCGTCGCGTCCAGGACGTCGGGGCGATATTTCGGATCGCAGCCGCCGCAATCGATCACCGCGTGCGCGCCGGCGATCTGCACCTGGGAGACGCACGCGCGGCTCTGCGAGCGGCGCGCGATGAAGTCGAACATCTCGGTGATCTCGCCCGACGACAGGATCATCTTCGTGATCGAGTTGTCGAACGGGAACACGTTGAACATCTGCTCGACCGTGATCGGCCCCTTGGGCAGGTCGGCGCGGATGCCGGTCGTGTTCGTCAGCGAGAAGTCGGTCTGCACGCCGAGGCGGAGCCACATCGAGGTCGCGACGAGGTTGCCGAGCTGCGAGTCGGCGCCCGCGGGGGCGGTGCGCTTCACGTCGGCGGGCGCGTAGCCGACCAGCAGGTCGAGCGTGCCGAGCTCGTTGAGCGCCTGCCGATACGGATCGAGCAGCTGCCCCATCGCGCGATCCTCGGGGACGTCGTTGTCGATCGGGATGATCGCCTGCGTGTGCGCGATGACCTCGAAGCCGTTGACCGGATCGTAGAAGCCGTCGGGCTTGCCGTTCGCCTGGTTGATGGTCGCGGCGTCATCGGTGAGGGTGACGTCGAGGCGCCCGACGAACTTCGAGAACGCCCCCGAGTGCATCAGCAGCACGCGCCGGGGCTTGCAGACGCGCGTGGTCGGCGTCGTGCCGTCGAAGCCGCCGGCGATGGTGACGGAGCCGGAGTCGGCATCCACGCCACCGCAGTCGAAGACGGTCTTCGGCGGCGACACGACGATGTGGTTGTGCCCGCCGAGCACGATGTCCGCGCCCTCGGTGTCGTGGATCATCCCCTCGTCGACGTCGAGGCCGAGGTGGGTGACGAGCACGACCACGTCGACCTGCGGCCGGAGGACGTCGATGTAGTACTGCGCGATCTCCTTGGTGGAGTAGGGCAGGAACCCGAGCTTGTTCGGAAGCTCGAAGATCGACGTCAGCGTCGAGAGGTTGCCCATGCCGATCAGGCCGACGCGCAGGCCGCGCACGTTGAAGATCGTGTACGGCTGCAGCACGTTGCCGATCGGCGGGACGCCGGGGAACGACGTGTTGTCGAAGCGGTAGTTCGCGGCGAGCACCGGGAACGTCGCGTACTTCTGGATCTTGTCGAAGACGTTCAGCGAGCCCGAGTCGAACTCGTGGTTCGCGATCACCATGGCGTCGACGCCCGTGGCCGCGAGCGCTTTGAACTCGGCTTCGCCGTGGAAGTAGTTGTAGATCGGCGCGCCCTGCGACACGTCGCCACCGTCGATGTGCAGCACGCGATCCGCGCGCTCTCGCTCGCGCTTGATGACGTACGCCATGCGCGCGATGCCACCGTACGGCCCCTTGCCAGACGCGAGGCCCGCCGCCGTGTCCGGCGTGAGCGGCGTGTATTGGTACGGGAAGAGCCGACTGTGGATGTCGGACGTGTGGATCAGCGTGAGCCGCACCTGCTGTCCGTGCAGGTCGATCTTCTCGCCGGGGGTTGCGGTGCAGGCGGGCGCTTCGGCAACGCCGAGAGCGATCGTCGCGCCGAGAAGGAGACGTCGGAGGAGCTTCGTCATCGTGAATCCTCGCGGCGCCTGCGGCAGCCGCGTGCAGGGCGCGGACCCTAGCACGACGCCGGAAACACGTCGGCCGAACTTGCGTGAATACAGGGGGTACCTACGTTCGTGGCGTGTCGATGACGGATCCCTACCGCGACGAGTTGTTGGCGCTTCGCGTCGAGAACGAGCGGCTGCGTCGCCGTCTCGAGGCGCACGCGCGGCCACGCGGCCGGCGCGCGGCCCTCGTCGGCGCAGCGATCGGTGGCTCTTCCGTCGCGGGCTTCGCTGCGCTGCTCCCGCTGCTCAACGCGCCGAGCGACGTTCGCTTCTTCCTCGGGCTGGCGGGCGCGGCCGCGATCGTGCTGGGCGACGTCGCCGCTCTGCTCGCGCTCGCTCGCTGGGCGACACCGGCACATACGGAAGATTGACCTTCGGGCGTAGTGCCCCGAGGGCGCGGTGGCTTCCCCCCCGTGGTAGGGGCCGCTCACGCGGACGTCCGCGGAGCATCCGGAGGATCAGCATGGCCGAGCGAGTCGTATTCGGTGGGACGGATCGATCGATCGTCGCGTTGCGACGCCTCGCGATCGTGGCGATCGGCGTCGTCTTGATCGTGTGGGCCGGGTGCTCCTCGGTCACGCGCGTCGACGCGGGGCACGTCGGCGTGCGCGTGAAGCTCGCGGGCTCCTCGCGCGGCGTGCAGGACATGCCGACCGTGCAGGGCTGGGTGTTCTACAACCCGCTCACCGAGCAGATCATCCAGTTCCCGACCTCGGTGCAGAACGTCGTCTGGTCGCAGTCCACGCAGGAGGGCGCGCCGCACGACGAGTCGATCACGTTCTCCTCCAAGGAGGGCGCGAGCGTGAACGCCGACATCGGCATCGCGTTCCACATCGATCCTGCCGACGCGCCGAAGCTCTACAACCGCTTCCGCCAGCCGGACATGAAGGTGCTCGCGAACACCTTCATCCGCAACGCCGTGCGCGAGTCGGTCAACGAGGTCGGCTCGACGATGGGCGTCCAGGAGATCTACGGCGCGGGGAAGAACAAGCTGATCGCCGACGTGCAGAAGCGCGTCCGCGACGTGCTCGCCCCCGAGGGGATGGTCCTCGATCAGCTCACGATCAACGGGGCGCTCCGGCTCCCGGAGAACGTCGTCGGCGCGATCAACCGCGCGCTCGAGGCGACGCAGAACGCCTACCAGGCCGAGAACCGCGTGCGGCAGATCCGAGCCGAGGCCGACCAGGCCATCACCAGCGCGACGGGTGCGGCCGAGGCCTCGCGTCAGAAGGCGAAGGGCGAGGCCGACGCGATCCTGATCCGCGCCCGCGCCGAGGCCCAGGCCAACGAGATCATCCGGCTCTCCACCACGCCGACCGTGCTCGCCTACCGGCAGATCGAGAAGTGGGACGGCCGCCTGCCGACCTTCAGCGGCGGCGGCGCGCTTCCGCTGCCGACGATCGACATGACGAAGATGGTCGAGATCCCCGAGGCCGACCGGAAGAAGGCGCTCGCCGACGCGCTCGCCATCAACCCTGTCGCAGCGAGCACGCCGCTCGCCGCGCCGGCCCCGTCGTCCATCCCGGTCGTGACCGCGCCGTCGCCGGCCCCGGCGCAGCCGACGCGCCCGTAGCGCCCCGCCGGCCGCGACCGATCAGGCCACGCCCGACACGGCGGCGAGCACCGCGAGGCA
>CAIXWQ010000460.1 GCA_903923175.1 uncultured delta proteobacterium
ACCGCACCTACGAATACCCAAACGGTTTCGGGCGCTTCGCAGCGTACCACCAGTCGCGTCGTCTCGATGTCCTGGAGGGCACGAAGATCGGCGGCGTACCTCGGTACATCCAAGATGCGCCCGCCGACACGAGCGGCTACCTCGGTGCCATCGGGTCCGTAGGCGCACGCGCGGAGGCGCGGTTCCCGTGGACGAACGTGGAGGGACCGCTCTCGCCAAAGGACGCCAACCGCCCGAATCACCTCCAGATCGGCGACATGGGAAGCGTGTACTTGTTCCGACGCCTGCTCGGCCGCTTGCGTGCCGAGGTCCAGGGATATTGAGTCGTCGTAGCGCTTCGTCGATCCGCCGCCGGACGGGCCTCGACTGAAATCAGCACCACGCCCTCCACTACGGGCAAGAGACGACGTTCGTCGGCCATCGCCAACTCAACGCCTTCGGGCTCTCGATCACGCACGATCCGTATCAGAGCGAGGTCGTGGACTCGCCCCTGGGGTTTCGGGCGGGCGACGGCGGTGCAGCCGTGTGCGGCGGACGACCGCTGCCGGAGGCGTGGCTCAGCTTCGCGAGCGCCTTCCGGCCTCCGCGCGAAACGTGGGAGGACGTGGTGATCGAGACGCTCGAATGCGGATGGGTTCGCAGGGCGATGTCGATCCCGTGAGGGGCGACCTCTACCGGTCCTCTTCTGAAGGCCGGCGGTCCCCGAGCCTACGCGCTCGGCACCCCTCGAAGCGGCGCGCGGCGGAAGACTTAGCGTAAGCCGAGGCCACCGGGACGACATCAGGATCCACCGTGGGACCGGCCATGGCACTCTCACTTGGCTTCGCGGCCGACGGCGCGTCCGCCTCAGCGCCAATGCCGTCGACCTCTCCCCCGATCGCGCGCGGATACCGAACAAGCCGCAGGCCGAAGCACGAGACGCGACCGGCCTGCCACCCCTCCGGTCGTGCCGACAGCAGCGGTCGACGCCGATGCGAACACGCTCGGCGCGAACGGCGTGGTAGATGGCGTCATGCTCGTCGTCGATCCCTGGCATTGGCTCACCGAGGACGGACACTTCATCGCCGACAACCCGCGGCTCTACCGCCGGATGCTGCGCATCGCGCGCTTCATCGAGTACGGCGGCGAGCTCGACCAGCGCGAGATGCGCGAGACGCTGATGGAGTGCGCCCGCCGGCCGAAGGGGAAGGCGTGCCCGGGGCTCATGTGGGTCGTGAAGACCCAGAAGGACGAGATCCTCGCGCACTGCATGATCTGCCGGAACGAGGAGGTGCTGATCCACAACTGGCAGAAGACCGAGTGGGCCGGCGGGATGATGAAGCCCGTGCCGGTGAGCCCCGACGAGGGCGTGTTGAACTGACCGTGGTGAGCCCGGCGCCGGCTGCTCGCGCTAGATGAGCCCGAGGCACCGCCCCAAGCTCACCCCCATGTCGACGTCGGGCACCATTGCGGTCGCCGCGCGACGCATCTGCGCGAAGCTCCCTCGCCGCGATCGCACCACGACGAGCGGCACGAGCGCTCCTCAGACGATGAAGCGCTTGGCCGCCTCGTGAGTCCACCGCGACCCTTCAGGCAGCAATGGAGCCGCACGAGGCGGCGGCGCGTCGCCGGCGAAGGCGTCGATCGCGATCGAGAGCCTCGGCTCACACCCCTCCTCAAGTCAGTCGTCGTGCCACTCGATCTGCTCGTTCTCGACGTAGGCGCTAGCCCACGTGCCGCACATCTCGCAGCACATGTCGACAGGGAACCCGAACCCGTCGGATCCTGTGTCCGACATGATCGAGTGTCGGGAAATCACGTGCAAACCGTCCGGGGTGTTGGGGCACCGGCTCTGCTCTTCGACAGCATTCATGGCGCTTCTCCTTCTGTAGAATAGCCGGTCAATCAGCGGCATATTCACGCGATCGTGAGAACCCAACCTGGCGCCTCGATCGAGGTATTCGATCGAACGCAAAGCGGGTAACGACGACGTTCAGGTCTTGCCTGAATCTCACCGTCTCTTCATCTATGAACGGCAATTCGTCGACGCGCAAGGCAGCGAACGAATGAGCACTCACCTCGTCGCACATGCCATTACGTAAACCAACAACATGATCAAACTAAGCATCTACCGATCAGCAGCGAGCTTGATGCGACTTTCGAGACACCTACTTAGCGAGCACCAACCCACTGCGTGAGTCGACCGACGTTCCAGCTGGCGCCTGTGGAGGCGCCGCACTTCCGCGAAGTGGGGCCGTCGAGCTCACTGCGTACGAGACCTCTCGCTGACGTGCGCCGATTGCAGGCGACCGAGGTTCCACTCTCTACCCCGTCACCCCCTTCACGGACGTCACACACGCCCACTCGCCGAACCGGGCCGCTCAAAGTCCCCACGCCGCAAGCGATGGAGAAGAGGGGATGGGGCCTCGATCGCCGTTAGGGCTGGTCACGCTTCGTTCGCCGCGACTTCGTCTGCTGCCTAACGTTGGCGGCTCGCGGCTCACCTGGGCGCCGACTTGAGACAAGCCAGTGGCCAACTTGACCAGTTCCGAGGCCCGCTTTCGCTCATAGAGCGACCGCGTTGCGGCGACGTTCCGGCCCGCAACACGCCCGATCTCCTCCGCCCATGCCCGCGGCCCCTCTCTCTGCGCGCCTTTACGCGTGTTTCGAGCCGTCTTTCTTCACCCTTCGGGCAGCACTTGTTGCGGCTGTTGCGGCTGGGGCGACCGTCCCCTCCGCCGCGGGCAGATACCGCCGAAACGCATCCGCGAACGCCTCCAGCTTGTACCCCTTCGGAGTCGACCCCCCGATCCTCACGCTATTCGGCCGCACGCCGAACGGCTTCAGCAGCGCCGCCAGCCTCGTCGAGGTGAGCGGCCGCCCGCCGGCGGCCTCCGCCCAAGGCCGCCCCTCCCGCGCCACCAGCGCTTCGAGCAAGTCCTCCGTCGAGATCCGCGTGAGCTCTCTCCGGAAGAAGACGTCGCGAATATCGCTCAACAGCAGTTCGCCCCTCGACTCGGCGTCTTCGGCGACGCCGGTGCTCAAGGCGACGGCGACCTTCCTCGCCGCCTCGGCGCACTTGCCGCCGATTGCCTCGGCGATCGCCAGCAGCGGAATCCAGCCGTCGACCTGACGATCATTGAGCCCCTCGGGCACCGTCGGTCTCGCACTCCGGAGAACCGCCAAGTGGTCGGCCGCCCAGCGAGCACACCGCCGCCGAAGCTCCACCAGCGACTCCGACGCACGCCGATCGAACGGCTCGATCTTCTCGTTCGCTGTCCGACGCGACATCCGAATCAGAATCGACCGATCCACCAGCGAT
>CAIXWQ010000461.1 GCA_903923175.1 uncultured delta proteobacterium
GGCGTGATGGGCATCGCGCACCGTGCGGGCAGCGGCGATCGCGGCGATGGGCATCACGCCCACCGCGCGGGGCGCGACGGCGGCGTGATGGGCATCGTCAGGCTGTCGCGGAGTCCCGGCAGGGAGGCGTCGCGGTAACAGCTCGGCGGGCGCGTCCTTCGCTCCAACAAGCGCGAACTTCACAGCGATGTGCGTCGCATCGTCCTCGACCTCGACCTCATGCGCCGCCGTCCGCGGGAGAATGACGCTCGCCGTTCGTAGTACCCCCAGCTTCGCGAGCTGCCGGACAACTGGCCGAAGGTGAGTTGCGTCGATGGGCTCGAAACGATCGACAACGCCCTCGGCGATCACGGGTCGCTGCGTGGGCGAAGGTTCGCCTGTGCGTCGTTGCTCAGGCAGAATTGCCTGCTTAGAGACGAACCGAGCACGTAGCGCTTCGAGCCGCCCAGCCACGTCCGCCGAAGCCGCCGGCGCCGAGCCGGGCATGGCGGCCGGACGTAGGTCGGTGCTCGCGTCTGGTGCGTCGACCGAAGTCGTTCCGCTCGAGCAGTCGAAGCTGGCGATCGCCAGCGTCGCGAGCGAGGCCGTCCCGAACCGTGCTGCGAATCTCCGCTGAGCACCCACCGGGCACCTCCGAGGCATCATGCTCGACCCGCGTCGGACGGGCTGCAACGCCGCGGCAGAGTAGACAACCAGGCAGCTCACTCGGAGGGGAGTGTCAGAAGTCGAAGCGACCTCCACGCCCCAGCCACGCCGCGTCCGCACGAGATCTCGCCCGCTCCATTCACAATGGTGGACGGAATTGCGCCCGCACGAACGGTCTCAGATTTGTTCAATCGTCTGGCTGCCGCCTGTCGCGACGACATCGTCGGGCCGTGCCGCGGAATCTACGAGTTCGGCCCCCGCGCCTGGCTTGGCGCTTTCGAGCCGAGACGAGCACGCCGTAGCGCGCGCGGCCGTCGTTCGTCACTCGTCGCGCGCGCACCGGAATCCCGTGCTGACGTGCCCGATCCTCCGGTGGAACTTCAGCCGATGCGCGGCCTTCGCCGACGTCGGCGCGAAGTCCCACGAGCCGCCGCGCAGCACTCCGAAGTCCCCCGTGAGCGGCGTCTGCGGATCGGTCGCCGGCCCCGCCGACGGGACGCTCCAGCCGTCGACCGTCCACTCCCAGACGTTGCCCGCCATGTCGAGCGCGCCGACGGGGCTGGCGCCGCTCGGGTAGCTCCCCCCCTTCGTGGTGCGCGTCTCGAGGGTGCGGCAGCCACCGAACGCGCCGCGGGTGCAGGCGGGCGGCTCGTTCCCCCAGGGATAGACGCGGCCGTCGGCGCCGCGCGCCGCGTACTCCCACTCGGCCTCGGTGGGGAGTCGCTTCTTCACGTGCTTGCAGTAGGCCGCGGCCTGCCCCTGATCCACGCAGTTGATCGGCTCCCACGCGCGCGCCGGATCGTTCGCGTTGCACATCGGCCGATGCTTCTCGGCGTCCTCGTCGCTCGTGCCATGGACGTCGCTCGGAGTGCAGGCGCCGGCGCCGACGCAGCCCGCGTACTGGGTCACCGAGGTCTCCGTCAGATCGAGGAAGAAGCCGCGCGTGATCGTCACCTTGCGCGCCGGCCCGTCGCTCGCGTCGCCGTCGTCGGCGCCCATCACGAAGACGCCCGCCGGCACGTGCACCATGCCGGGCGGCGCGACCTTCGGGATTTCGTTCGCGGACAACGCGCTCGTGGTGGCGCTGGGAGCGCTCGCCGCCGGAGCCTTCGCGCCCGTCCCCTTCTTGGTCGGCTTCTTCGCCGGCGCCGTTTCGTCGAGCTCGGCCTGCGGCTTCGAGGCGTGCTCCTTGGGCTCGCCGTCGCCGCCGCGTGCGAGCAACAGCCCCGCCGCGGCGCCGCCCGCTGCGAGCACCAGCACGCCCGCGACGATCAGCCCGATGCGTCGCCCGCTCGACGGTCGGCTCGGCTGCGGCGACGTTGCGGATGAAGCGTGCGGCGTCGCGCCGAACGGGGGCGGCGGCGGCTCGGGGGCAGAAGACGCGAGCTGCGTCCGCTCCGCGACCCGCGTCGGCGGCACCGGCGTCTCCTGTGGGGCCTGCACCTGCTGCGGCGCGCTCGGCGGAGCCGGCGCGTGCGCAAGCTGCGTCGGCGCCGTGAACGCGCTCGTCGGACCGCCGAGGAGCGGCGCGAGCGCCGAGAACGCGGCCGTCGCGTCGGGATAGCGCTCGTCGGCGCGCCGCGCGACGCAGCAGGCGAACCAGCCATCGAACCCCGGCGGCAGGGGCACGCTCGTGACCTCGCGCGCGCGCGCCGACGGCGGGACGATCTCGTCGAAGAGGACCTCCTTCATCAGCGCCGGGACCGACGGGTTCTCCGACGACGCCGTCCGCCAGTACGCCTGCCCGGCGAGCAGCCGGAACGCGATCAGCCCGAGCGCCCACACGTCGGCCGCGGGCGTGATCGTGCCGCGCGACTCGGCCTGCTCCGGCGCCATCCACAGCGGCGTGCCGAGCGCGGCGGTCGCCGACGTCTGCGCCTCGGCCGTCATCTTCGCGATGCCGAAATCGAGGATCTTCACGGTGAACGCGGCGCCCGAGCGGCGCGAGGTCGCGAGGAAGACGTTCTCCGGCTTCAGGTCGCGATGGACGATCCCGGCGCGGTGCGCGGCGCCGAGCGCGTGGGTGAGCTGGGCGAAGATCTCCAGCACCTCGGCGGCGGGGAGCGGCCCCCTGCGGGCGACGTAGGCCGCGAGCTCCTCGCCCTGCAGGAGCTCCATCGCGAGCCACGGCGTGCCCGTCGCGGCGTCGACGCCGGCGCCGATCACCTCGACCACGTGCTCGCTCTCGATCTGCGCGGCGACCCGCGCCTCCTGCTCGAAGCGCTTGCGCAAGCGAGCATCGGCCACCAGCTCGGGCTGCATCAGCTTCAGCGCGCGCGGCTTGCCGGTGCTTTGTTGCTCCACCACGTACACCGCGCCCATCCCCCCCTGCGAGAGCGGACGAACGACGAGGAAATCGCCGGCGAAGATCTGCCCGGGGACGAGCGTGGCGAGCGGCATATCCGCATGCTCTCACCGCGCTTCGGCCGCGGGAACGCCCAGCGACGCGCCAATCGTGCGCGATCGGCCGTTCAGGCCGCGCCTTTCGCCTTTGGGGCCGGCGTGCGTCGCTCGGCCCGGGGGAGGGCGCACGTGGATCCGGTCAGCGTTCCACTGCCACGGAGCTTGGAAGCAGAAGTCCGGTTGGCTCCGCCATGTGCCCATCGAGGGCTCACCGCGCGGGCGGCCAAGCACGCCGAGCCCGACCGCTTCCTGGCGCCACTCGCCGTCTCGAGACAACAGCGAGCCGAGCCGTGCTTGACGACCCGTTCCATCGTTCACGGAGGCAATCTCGACGGAGGAGCTTGGAGCGCCATCCGTGTCGGTCCATGCCAACGACACCGTCGTGCTCGCGGTGACCGCCAGCGGCGCCGTCGCAACGGGGTGGACCGCCCTCGGGGTGAGTTGAGCGAGGGCGGCGCGGAGCCGACGCAGCAAGCTCGGTCAGCGCTGCGCCGAGCGCCGTCGGCGGGCAGCGACGCCGAGAACGAAGGCCACGAGCGCGAACCCGCCCACCCCGTGCCCCTCGCTCGTCGCAGGCAAGGCCGCCGAGCACCCTCCCGACCCGCTCGCCTCCGTCGGCGGGTTCACGCAGCTCCCATGATCGCACACGAACGGTGAGGCGCAGTCGGCCGCGCTCAGACAAGTCTCGCCGCACGTGCCCTTGCTCGGGATGCACAGCACCGGATAGCAGCGGACGATCTCGCCCGTCGGGCTCGTCGCCGTCGTGAAGTCGCTACTGCAGCTCCCGCTCGCCACGCACTTGCCGGTCGCGGTGTCGCAGCGGTTGCCATCGACGCAGTCCGCGGCCGTCGTGCACGCGGAGAGACAAGCCGTCGCCCCGCAGACGTAGGGCGCGCAGTGCGTCGCCTGCACCTCCTGGCAAGTGCCGAGCCCGGTGCATTTCGCGGCGAGCGTCTGGGCGCCGTCCACGCAAGCCGCCTCGCGACACTGCACGGCCGAGCCGACGTGGCCGTTGCACGCCTTACGGTCGGTGCCATCGCAAGTCGTCGCAGAGCAGCGCTCGCTGGCGGTGCCGGGATCGCACTTGGGCCGCGCGCCGTGGGGTGCGTCGGTGACGGGCACGCACAGGCCGAGTGCAACGCTCACGTCGCATGCCTCGCACGGGCCGGTGCACGGGGCGTTGCAGCAGTAGCCGTCGACGCAGAGTTGCGAATCGCACTCGGTCGAAGCTCCGCATGCGGTGCCGATCTTCTTCTTGCACACGCCAAGACCCGACGACAGCGCGCACGACTTGCCTGCCCCGCAATCGGCGACGCCGCAGCAGACGCCGTCGGTGCAGAACAGGCCGCTCGCGCACGAGGTGGCGTCGGTGCACGCCTTGCCGAGGCCGTCACGCGGCACGCACGTCGGGGCCGCGCACCGGAAGCCGGCCGCGCAGTCGGTGCTCGTCGCGCAGGTCGTCCTGCAGGCGGTGGTTCCGCAGTCGTAGGCGTCGCAGGTGCTCGTCGCGGAGATGCAGCTTCCCGCGTAGTCGCACGACCCGGTGTGCGTCGCGGTGCCGCCAGAGCAAGTATTCGCGCCGCACGCCGCCGTCGCAAGGGCGTAGATGCATCTGGTCGCGTCGATGCCGTTGCACGCTTGGCCACAGGCGGTGCCGAGGCCGGTGCCGGTGCACGACGCGCGGGTGCCGTGGGGTTGGCCGAGGACCGTCGTGCACGTACCCAGAGCTCCCGCTACGTCGCAGGCCTCGCATTGCTGGTTGCAGCCGCGGTCGCAGCAGACGCCGTCGACGCAAAGCCCGGAGAGGCAGTCGTTCGCGATCGCGCATGCGTCGCCGTTCGTGTGGGCGGGGACGAAGACGTACGCGGCGCCCTGATAGGTGGTCGGGCCGAACGATACCTTCGCCGCGCCGACGACGGCCGTCGTGCCATCGAGCGCGATGCTTCCACCGAAATTGTCGAGCTGCCCGCCGGCGGCCCCAACGAACCTAGCCTGTTGCGTCCACGCTCCCGTCGCGTCTTGCGAAAACACATAGGTGGCGCCCTGCGAGACGTTGATTCCGACGGTCACCTGCTCGGCACCGACGAGCGCGGTCGTGCCGCTGATGGCCACGCTGGAACCGAAGAAATCGCGGGAGGACGCGTCCGAGGCAACGAGCTTCGCCTGCTGCGACCAGGTCCCGAGCGCGCTCCGCGCGAAGACGTAGGCTGCGCCCTGGTAGGGATTAGCGCCAATCGAGTGATTGTAGGCGCCGACCAGGACGTTCGTTCCGCTGATCGCGACGCTTGCCCCGAAGTAGTCGCTTGCGCCGCCGTCGGAGGCGAAGAGCTTCGCCTGCTGCACCCAAGACGTCCCGCTTCGCGCGAAGACGTACGCTGCGCCCTGGTCGGCCTTCGTGCCGACGGCTTTGCCGTTTGCACCGACGACGATCGTCGCGCCGCTGATCGCTACCCGCACTCCGAACACGTCGTGTCCGGCGCCGTCGGAGGCGACGAGTCGCGCTTGCTGGGTCCACGTGCCCGGGGCGCTCTGAACGAAGACGTACGCGACGCCTTGCGCCGGCGTGGTGCCCACGTCCTTGTTGGTCGCGCCGACCACCAGCGTGTCGCCATCGAGCGCGAGGCTGGTCCCGAAGCGATCGTTCGCCGAACCGTCGGCGGCAGTGAGCTTCGCCAACTGCGCCCACCCGCCGCCGCTCTGGCCATATACGTACACGGCGCCTTGCTGCACGTTCGTGCCGACCGTGCCTCCGGGGGCACCGACGATGGCCGTCGATGCGTTGGCGGCGGCGGCACTGCCGAATTGGTCGTTGGCTGCACCGTCGCCAGCCACGAGTCTCGTTTGCGTCGTCCAGCCGCCGCTTTGCGAGAATGCGTACGCGACGCCTTGCTGAGCATTGGAGCCTACCGTCTTGGCGGGCGCGCCGACGACCACCGTCCCGCCGCCGACGGCAGTGCTCGTCCCCAAGAAGTCGAATGCGGCTCCGTCGAACGCGAGGAGCCTGGCCTGCTGCTTGGCGAGCACGAGCGAGTCGACGGTCGCTGGAGCCGGCAGTGCAGGACGAAGCGTGCGAATGACTTGCGGCGCCACGTGGCTCGGCTCCGCGGCACGTTGCATCGAAGCCCCGTCGGGCGCGGAGGCGTCCGGCCTCGAATTGGTCCCCCCCGAGAGCTGTTGACCGCCGTCGGCGCATCCGCCCTCGAGGAGCGCCGACACGAGAATGAGCGAGATTCGCACTCTCCTGCTTCGCATCGAGAGATGCTTGCCGTGTGCTAGTCCAGGCACAATGCAGGGTTGAATCAAACCTCCCGATTCGTGGCTCTGGCCTGCAAAGGTGGGTGGTCCGGCCCGATGTGGCCACCGCGCTCGAAGTCGCGTGCCGGTTCAGGCAGACCTTCTGTCTCGACCCTCACGCCGTTCTTGGGCGCTGCCCTCTGTCGGTGCGGCACGACGGCTCCACGAAGTGACGCCGTGACGCCGCCTCGCGCACGCCGACATGTCATCGAATCTCGCTCGCGAGCCACTCTGGTTCGCCGCGACGCCGCATCATCCCGACGCGCAGACGGAGGCTGCCCGCGCGCTTTCGCGCGGCCAACTCTTCGAAGACGACGGGGCGGAAGACGCCCGTCTCCGAGAGGCGTTCGGGCCCAGGGCCCCCGCCCGCGCGGGCGCCATTCCGCGCAGCTCGTGCTCCGGCGAGAAGCGCAAAGCGCCTCGAAATCCGACCTGATCGAATATCGACACACGACCGGGCCTTCTCCCCCGCCGAGATTCGCCCGATCATCCGCAAATCGGCGAGCGATTCGATCTGGCGAGGCGCGTCGCGACCCGCGACCCACGCCGCGCCGTCTCCCCGGAAGGCCACGTTCCCATGTCGTCACGCGCTCCGTTCGTCGTGTTGCTGGCTGGAGGGGCGCTGCTCGCGGGGCACGGGTGTGTGCAGCCGGACGAGCGCGCGCCGGCCCAAGCGATCGACACGCCGACGGTCGCCACGCCCTCCGCGCGCCCCCGCGCTCGATTCGATCTGGCCGACGTCGCGCGCCGCGCGAGGCTGGCCTTCCGGCGCGACGGCGGGGCCGAGACGTGGCGCCTGAGCGCCGTGGAGTCGTCGGCCTTGGTCGGCGGCGTGGGCGGATCGGTGACGGTGATCCGCGCGGCGTCCGACGCGAGGCTGCGGCTGATGACCCGGTCGATCGCGCGGTCTGGGGCTGCGATGGCCGTCGCGTCGAGCGCGCAAGTGGCAGAGCTGGAGGGGGCGCTCTCCGTCGCGCGCGGCGAGGCGACCGAGCACCTCGCCGGCGTCGATCAGGGGCTCGAGCAGTCGTGGACCTTCGAGGCAGCGCCGCACGGGGGCGGCCCGCTAGAGGTCCGCGTGCGCGCGACCGGCCTGCCGTGGCGTGGGCGCACGTCGGCGGGGCTGCACTTCGGCGACGACGCGCGCGGAGGCTTCCGGTACGGCGAAGCCAGCTGGAGAGACGCGACCGGCAAGGTCTCCGCCGTGGCCGCCAGCTTCGACGGCGACGACATCGTCCTCTCGGTGCCCGCCGCCGCCGTCGAAGGCGCGGCCTATCCGGCCACGCTCGACCCCGTGATCGGCGCCGAGTTCCTCGTCGACGTCCCCGATGCGGGCGGGGTCGCCTATCAGCACCAGAACGCGGCGGTGGCCTTCAACGGCACGGAGTACCTCGTCGTCTGGGACACCGGGCAGGGGGTCAGCACGCACGGCGTCTATGGCGCGCGGGTCGATCTGGCAGGCACCGTGCTCGATCCAGCGGGCATCGCGATCCGCGGCGTGCCTTCGCCTTGCTACAAGCCGCTCGTTGCGAGCGACGGTCAGGACTTCCTGGTCGCGTTCGCCGACGCCTCGTCCTCGAGCGGCGTCGTCTATCGAACGATGCAGGTGAAGGCCAACGGCAGCCTGGTCACGCCGACCGGCACGTCGACGACCCCGTTCAACGCCAACGTCGCCTCGCTCGCGTACGGCGGCGGCGGCTATCTGCTCGTCTGGGATCAGTGGTCGAACTTCTACTCGACGTACCTGATCGAGGAAGTTCCGGTCTCCACGACGGGGACGTTCGGCGCGACCCCGGCGCGGTTCTGCTCGCTCTTCGGCTGCTGGGAGCAGTATCCCGCGGTCGCCTGGAACGGCACGAGCTTCCTCACGGTCTGGGCCGACAATCGCGGCGGTCCGAGCTCGCTGCGCGGCGCGTTCGTGTCGCCTGCGGGGGCCATCGCCGACGTGAACGGTTTCTCCGTCGGCTCACAGCCGGCGTTCGGCATCGCCCCGAAGGTCGCGTCGAACGGGACCGACTTCTTCGTCGGCTGGGCGAACGGAAAGGTCTACGGAACGCGCGTCTCGGCCGGGGGCGCGACGCTGGATCCGACGGCGATCGCCATCGCGCCGACCGCGACGAACGCGGCGAGCCTGTCGGTCGCGTACGACGGCTACAACTACCTGCTCGCGTGGGAGGACCATCGCGCCGCAGGCAACGACATCTTCGGGACGTGGGTGTCGAACGCCGGCAGCGTGCTGCAACCCGGCGGGGTCGATCTCGCGCCGGACACCGCCGACGAGCGCAGTCCCCTGGCGGCGTTCGACGGCTCGGCCAGAGGGCTGCTCGTGTACGAACGGCTCGTGTCGGGTGCAGGCAGCAACCTGCGGGTCGATGCTCGGCTCATCGGCAACGGCGCAGCGCTCGGCAACGCCTGCTCGCTCGCCTCCGAGTGCGCGAGCGGAAATTGCGTCGACGGCGTCTGCTGCAATGGCCCGTGCGGTGGCGGAGCGGTCGATTGCCTCGCTTGCAGCGTGGCCGCCGGGGCTGCTCAGGACGGCCGGTGTGCCACCGCCAACGCGGGCGCCGTCTGCCGAGCCGCGGCGGGGGCGTGCGACCTGGCCGAGAGCTGCAACGGCGTCGCGACGACCTGTCCGCCCGACGTCCTCGCGCCCGCGGCGACGACCTGCCGCGGGGCGGCGGGCGCGTGTGACGTCGCCGAGGCGTGCTCGGGGACCTCGGCTGCGTGCCCGACCGACGCCAAGGTTCCGGCGACCACCACATGCCGCGCGGCAGCGGGCGCGTGTGATGTCGCCGAGGCGTGCAATGGCGTCGGCAACGACTGCCCGCCTGACGCGCTCGCGCCCGCGATGACGACCTGTCGCGCGGCCGCGGGTGCGTGCGACGTCGCGGAGGTGTGCACCGGGAGCTCGGCTGCATGCCCGACCGACGCCAAGGCGCCGGCGACGACGACGTGCCGCGCGGCCGCCGGCGCCTGCGACCTCGTCGAGGCGTGCGACGGGGTCGGCAGCGACTGCCCGCCGGACGCCCTCGCGCCGGCGACGACGACCTGTCGCGCGGCGGCGGGCGCGTGTGACGTCGCCGAGGCGTGCACCGGGAGCTCGGCGGCGTGCCCGATCGACGCCAAGGCGCCGGCGACCACGACCTGCCGCGTATCCGCAGGCGCGTGCGATGTCGTCGAGGCGTGCAATGGCGTCGGCAACGACTGCCCGCCCGACCTCCTCGCGCCCGCGACGACCCCTTGTCGCGCTGCCGCGGGCGCGTGCGACGTCGCCGAGGCGTGCACTGGGAGCTCGGCCGCGTGCCCGACCGACGCCAAGGCCTCGGCGGCCACGACGTGCCGCGTGGCCGCCGGCGCGTGCGATGTCGCCGAGGCGTGCAATGGCGTCGGCAATGACTGTCCGCCCGACGCCCTCGCGCCCGCGACGACGACGTGTCGCGAAGCCGCAGGCGCGTGCGACGTCGCCGAAGCGTGCACCGGGAGCTCGGCGGCGTGCCCGACCGACGCCAAGGCGCCTGCGACCACGACGTGCCGCGTATCCGCGGGCGCGTGCGATGTCGCCGAGGCGTGCAATGGCGTCGGCAACGACTGCCCGCCTGACGCCCTCGCGCCCGCGACGACGACGTGTCGCGCAGCCGCAGGCGCGTGCGACGTCGCCGAAGCGTGCACGGGGAGCTCGGCGGCGTGCCCGACCGACGCCAAGGCGCCGGCGACGACGACGTGCCGCGCGGCAGCGGGCGCGTGTGATGTCGCCGAGGCGTGCGATGGCTTCGGCAATGATTGCCCGCCCGACGCCCTGGCGCCCGCGACGATGACCTGTCGCGCGGCCGCGGGCACGTGCGACGTCGCCGAGGTTTGCACGGGGAGCTCGGCCGCATGCCCGACCGACGCCAAGGCCCTGGCGACCACGACGTGCGGCAGCCCGACGTGTGCGGGCGGCTCGGAGTCGGCCGCGCCGCACTGCGATGGCTCGGGGGCATGCGCGCCCGCCGCGGCGCGCGGCTGCGGTAGCTACGCTTGCGGCGCGACGGCGTGCCTCGCGTCCTGCGTCGGCGATTCCGACTGCGCCGTCGGGCGATTGTGCGTTGGAATGGCCTGCGTCGTACCGTCGGAAGCTGACGCAGGGGCCGGCGACGCTGCGGATGCAACGTCGATCGATGGCGGTGACGCCGGCAGCACCTCGGCCGATGCGAGCGACGCCGACGGCGCGCCCTCGTCGAGCGACGCCGACGAGGTCGGGGAGACGCTCGAGGACGCGAGCTCGGACTCGCTCGCGGACGCCGCTGACGCGGCTGTCGCGGCTGACGCGGCCGATGCGGACCTGGAGGCTGTCATCGAGAGCGATGCGGACGCGGACCTGCGCGATTCGGCCGAGGTCGGGCCGTCCCTGCCGGCGCCGAGCGCCGATGGCTCCGGCGGCTGCAGCTGCGAGGTGATCGGTATGTCAGTCCCGTCCGCCGCTCCTCGAGTCTCGACCGTGTTCGCGTTGCTCGCGACACTCGTCGTGGCGCGCCGCCGACGTCGGCGCACGCCTCGGGATGGGTGCCGCACGAGTCCGCAGGGTCGACGCTGAGGCGGAGCCCCTGCCGTCGACTACGGTTCAAACCGATTCGGGGTCATTCGCCCTACGCGCGACCAGCTGCTCGTAGCGTGCGCGCAGATCGTCCAGGCGTCGGAAGCCACTCTCGTCCTTGAAGTACAGATCCCTGAACCCGTTGCTGGCCTGGCCGTAGATCAAGGTCGAAGCTGCCGACGGCGTCCTGCAGACGGCGTCGCCCACCCGCAGCGCGATCTGCTCGCCGTCCTGCTCGACGACGCACGTCCGCGCTTCCTGCTTCTTGAAGTACAGGATCTGCCCCACCGCCAGCAGGCCGCGCGCGACCATGTCCGTCAGAAGCGTCGCGCGCCTCTCTGCCTGCTTGCCACGCGCCGGTTGACTCGGAAGCAGCTCTTCACCCGCGAGGGAGATCAGGTGCTCCACCGCACGTCTCCGTCCGTTGAGCACGGCCTCGCAATACCTACCTGCGCTTGTCAACCGCCTACCAGTCAAGAACCGCGGACGCGATCGGCCTCGTGTGAGGTGTGAGGCCACGCCCGTCGCCTGACGCCTCGCAGTCGCCGTCGCGTCTCCCCGACCGTCACGTGATCGCA
>CAIXWQ010000462.1 GCA_903923175.1 uncultured delta proteobacterium
AGGCCACGATCGTCGCCAAGGCCGTCCCCGGCGCCGCCGAGGCGCTCGCCAAGGGGAAGTGGCGCCTTCGCGGCTGCGCGCTGGCGGCCGCCGCCGATGGCGCGAAGGGGCCCGTCGACGCGCGCGTCGAGCTCGCGCTGCTGTTCGACGCCGACGGCCGCGTCGCGCGCGCGACCCCGAGCGCGCTCTCCCGTGGTGACGCGAAGAGCGCGCTCGCCGATTGCCTCGCCGACGCGCTCCTGAAGACGCCGTTCCCCGCGCCGAGCGAGGAGGGGGCGCGCGGCGTCGTCACGATCGCGGTGCGCGCCTCGCCGGTGGGCGCCGCGTCCGCGCTCGCCGACGCGGGGCGCGACGGCGGCTGAAGGCTTCGGGCGGCCGGACGGGCCCGCGCGCTCGCGCGCTTCACACGCGGCGGCCGGTGGTCATGTCGTCGACCGCGGCGCGCAGCGCGGAGACCGACGCCGTGCGCACGTAGACGATCTTCGCGTCGCCGGGCACGAGGTTGCGGACCTGATCCCGCAGCGCGTGCGACACCATGCCGACCACGATCACGACCGCGACCACGTTGCCGAGCGTGTGTCGCATCCCCGACGGCACGCGCTTCTCGAAGTGGCGCAGCGCGAGGCCGCGCGCCTCGGCCACCTCGCGATAGCGCTCCGACATCCCGCCGCTGCCGCCGACGAGGACGACCGTCCCGTCGCGCGTGTCGGCCTGCTGCGCTTGCTGCCCGTGCTGCCCGTGCTTGCCCGCGTCTCGCATGCGGAGCCCCACAGCAAGCGGAGCGCCACGCACGATTCTGCTTCACTTCGAGCACAATTCGCGTCGCCCGAGTTTGTTCCCCGCGCGCTTTGGCAACGGCGGCCCGCGGCGCGGGGGGCTCTTTGTCAGAGTGGCAGGGCGCGCGTCCGCTCGGAGCCGCGGCGTCGCCGAGCCGCAGACACGGGCGCCGACGTGCGCGCGCGGGCGGGCTCGCGCCGCGCGCTCACTGCAGCATCGACGAGAGCGGATCCTTCTTCTTCTTGGGCGGCGTGGTGGGCGCCGGCTTGGCGGTCGTCGTGCCGATCGGCTTGGCCGTCGACGTGCCGGTCGGCTTGGCGGTCGTCGTGCCGTTCGGCTTCGGGAGCGGCTTCGGCCCGGTGCTGGTCGCCGCCGTGGTCACGGGCTTCGACGTCGCGGTGGGCTTGGGCGCGCTGGTCGGCGGGGGCTTCGCGGCCACGAGCGTGGGCGTGCTGGTCGTGCTCGCGGGCGCGCTGGTCGTGCTCGCGGGCGCGCTGGTGGCGGTCGACGAGGGCGCGGTGCCGGACGCGCTCGCGCTCGTCGGAGCCGGCTCGCTCGGCTTCGCGGTCGGCTCGTCGTCGACCTCGCGCGCGTGCTTCTTCGCGACCGCCGACGTCGGCTTCGCGTCGGCGGCGGTGGTGTTCGTCACCGCGAGCTCGGAGACCTCGGGCGTGGTCAGCGGGTGCTTGCGCTGCATCGCCGCCCACGTGCCGAGCGTCGCGCCGAGCGCGAACAGCAGGGCCGAGGCCGCGGCGAGCACGGGGACCAAGACCGGGCGCCCGCGACGGCCCGCCGCGCGGACGTCGATGCGCGGCGGCGTGAGCGTCGCGGCCGCGACCTCGCCCGGCGCCGACTCCGTGCGCGCCTCGCGAGGCTGCGAGGCCGGCTGCGCGAGCGCGATCAGCTCGGCGGGGGTCGGTTGCGGCAGCGCACTCGCGCCGCTCGGCTCGCGCAGGCTGGTCGGCGCCGGCAAGGGGGGCAGCGGCGGGAGCGCCATCGCCGGGATCGGCGCGGAGGGGGTGCGCGTCGGGAGCCCCGCCGGGGCCGCGAACCCCTCCATCGGCGGCCGCAGCGTCGGACGATGCGGCGGCGCAGGCTTGCGCGGCGGCGGCTGCGGACGGCTCGGCAGCGGCGTCAGGGCCGCGATCTCCATCGTGATCGGCGCCGGCGTCGCCAGCCGCGGCTCCACCAGCGGCGGCGGCGGCGTGCTGCCGCGGAGCAGCGCGGAGGGCGGCAGCGGCGGCGGAAGCGAGCCCGAGGCCGTCCTCACCTTCGGCGGCGGCGGCGTGCTCCTGCGCCCGGGCGGCGGGGGCGGCGGCGTG
>CAIXWQ010000463.1 GCA_903923175.1 uncultured delta proteobacterium
CCGAGGCTCGACCCAGCAGATTCGCCAGCTCGCAGCCATGCGAGGCCTCATGGCGAAGCCGTCGGGCGAGATCATCGAGACCCCCATCACCGCGAACTTCCGCGAGGGTCTCACCGTGCTCCAGTACTTCATCTCGACGCACGGAGCGCGTAAGGGCCTCGCCGACACCGCACTCAAGACGGCGAACTCCGGGTACCTCACGCGTCGCCTCGTCGACGTCGCGCAGGACGCGGTCATCACCGAGTACGACTGCGGGACGATCGACGGCATCACCGTCGCGAAGCTCGAAGAGGGCGGCGAGACCATCCAGCCGCTGGCCGACCGCATCCTCGGTCGCGTCATCCTCGACGACATCAACGATCCGGTCACGGGGGACACGCTGCTCCCCGCGAACACGGAGCTCGACGAGGCCTCGGTCAAGAAGATCGAGGACGCGGGCATCGAGGAAGTCACCATCCGCTCGGTGCTCACGTGCAACGCCAAGCGCGGCATCTGCGCGATGTGCTACGGGCGCGACCTCGCGCGCGGCTATCGGGTCAACATCGGCGAGGCGTGCGGCATCATCGCCGCACAGTCGATCGGTGAGCCGGGTACGCAGCTCACGATGCGCACGTTCCACATCGGCGGCGCCGCGGCGCGCGGCAAGATCGAACAGTCGTCGCTCGAGGCCCGCACCGAAGGAAAGGTCGTCGTTCGCGGCGCGATCATGGCGCAGCGCCCGGGCAACCAGGCGGTCGTCATGAACCGCCACGGCGAGCTCGTCCTCATCGACGACACCGGCCGCGAGCGTGAGCACCACCGCCTCGTGTACGGCGCGAACCTGCTCAAGCTCGAAGGCACGCACGTCAAGCCGGGCGAGCTGCTGGCCGAGTGGGATCCATTCGCCCTCCCGACGCTCACCGAGGTCAGCGGCCAGGTCGCGTACGTCGACCTCGTCGAGTCGGTCACCGTGAAGGAGCAGGTCGACGAAGTCACCGGCCTTTCGCGCAAGGTCATCATCGAGTCGCGCTCCGCCGACCTCCGCCCCGCGATCGCGATCCGCGACCCGCACACGGGCGAGATCATGAAGCTCCCCTCGCACGCCAACCGCGACGCGCTCTACCTCCTCCCCGTGCACGCCAACGTGCAGGTGCAGGAGGGCGAGATGGTCGCTGCAGGCGACGTCATCGCGAAGATGCCGCGCGCGACCACGAAGACCCAGGACATCACCGGCGGTCTGCCGCGTGTCGCCGAGCTCTTCGAGGCCCGCAAGCCGAAGGATCACGCCGTCATCAGCGAGATCGACGGCGAGGTGTCGTTCGGCAAGGACACGAAGGGCAAGCGCAAGGTGGTCATCACCCCGCTCAACCCCGACGGGTCGCTCGATGCCGACAGCATGCGCGAGTACCTGATCAGCAAGGGCAAGCACATCCAGGTGCAGAACGGCGACCACGTGCGCGCCGGCGATGCACTGATGGATGGCCCGCAGAACCCGCACGACATCCTGCGGGTCAAGGGCGAGAAGGAGCTCGCGGCGTTCTTGGTGAACGAGATCCAGCAGGTCTACCGACTGCAGGGCGTCACCATCAACGACAAGCACATCGAGGTCATCGTTCGGCAGATGCTGCGTCGCATCCGCGTGAAGGATGCCGGGGACACGACTTTCCTGGTCGACGAGCAGGTCGAGAAATTCGTGTTCGAGAAGGAGAACGAGAAGGTCGTCGCGCGCGGCGGAACTCCGGCCGCCGGCGAGCCTCTCCTCCTCGGCATCACGAAGGCCTCGCTGTCGACCGAGTCGTTCATCTCGGCCTCGTCCTTCCAGGAGACCACGAAGGTCCTCACGGAGGCGGCGATCCAGGGCAAGACCGACGATCTCCGAGGCCTCAAGGAGAACGTCATCATGGGCCGCCTGATCCCCGCGGGCACCGGTCTGCAGGCGTACCGCCGGCTCCGGATGATCGTCGAGGGTCAGGGCGACGTGGTGCCGACCCAGGAGCACACCGAGGAGCGCCTCGAGTACCAGGTCGCGAACGAAGAGGAGTGATCCTCTTCACGCGAGAGCGTGATGCGTGGACGCCGTCCCGAGTGATCGGGGCGGCGTCGCCGCTTTTGTGGCGGGCTCGTGCGCTACGTTAGGTCCACGCGATGGCCGCCGAGATCACCCGCGCGAAGGAGACGACGCGCCAGCGCGCGGCGCGCCTCGCGAGGACGTTCGGGCCTTGGCTCGTCGCCGCGCTGATCGTGCTGGTGATCCTCCGCCGCGTGAGGCCCGCGGAGATCGCCGCGGCGGTACGGGCGGGGCACGTCGGACGCGTGGTGCCGGTCGCGGTCGCGTTCGCGGTCGCGCAGCTGATCACGATGTCGACGGCCGACTGGCTGATCGTGCGCGCGATCCTGCCGAGCGTCCGATGGCGCGAGATCGCCCCCGTGAAGGCGGGCGTGACGACCGTGCAGTCGGTGGCGTGGGTCGCGACGCAGGGGGCGTACGCAGCCTGGATCTCGCGCGCGACCGGCATCGGCATCCGCAACGCGGCCGGCGTCTTCCTCGCGTTCGGCCTCTGCGACTGGACCGCGGGGACCTTCGTGATCTCCTGCGCGCTGTGGATCACGCGGCCGCAGGCCCCGCTCTTCCTCTACGTCGCCGCGCCGACGTGCTTCGCCATCCTCGTCGTCGTCCTCGCCACGCTGCGGAGGCGTCCGCTCGATCCGCACGGCGAAGCCGGGGTCGTGCGGGTGCTGCAGGCGATCCCGCGGCGCGCGTACTTCGCCTCGGCCCTCGCGCGCGTCGGCAGCGCGACCGTGGTGCTCACGACCACCTGGGCCGCGATGCGCGCGTTCGGCATGCCGATCCCGTTCGGCGTCGTGGCCGCGTACGCGCCGCTGCTCCTCGCGATCGGCTCGCTGCCGATCAGCGTCGGCGGCTTCGGGGCGGTGCAGGGGGCGTGGCTCGTCTACACGCCGTGGGCGCCGGCTGCCCAGATCCTCGCGTTCCAGTTCACGTGGAACCTATTGCAGATGGCGGGGCAGCTCGCGCGCGGCCTGCCGTTCGTGAAGCGGGTCGTGGTCGGCGTGACGGCGGGCTCGCCGAAGGCGCCGCCGCGCTGACGCGACGGCCGCGCGTGCGTACCATCGCGCCCATGACCGACGCGTCGACCGGGCCGGCGTCGCCCGAATTCCGGCTGCTCGTGCGCGCGCTGCCCGAGGACATCGACGAGCTCCGGCACGTGTCGAACCTGGTGTACCTGCGCTGGGTGATCGACGTCGCGCTCGCTCACTCCGCTGCGGTCGGCTGGACGCGCCCGGCGTACCTCGCGGCGGGGCACGTGTTCGTCGTCCGGCGCCACGAGATCGAGTACCTCGCGAGCGCCCTCGAGGGGGACGAGATCGAGCTCGTGACGTGGATCGACTCGTGGACGGCCGCGACCTCGGTGCGTCGCACGCAGCTGCTCCGCACGCGCGACGGCAAGGTGCTCGCCACCGCGAGCACGACGTGGGCGCTGGTGGCGACCGACAGCGGGCGGCCGAAGCGAATTCCTGCGGCGATGATGGACGACTTCCGGCAGCGCGTGGCACGCGCCGACGACGTGTGACGCGCGCGGGTGCGCTCGGGTATCCTGCCGCCCATGGCCGCACCGACCAAACCGAGCTCGATCGAGAAGCACGCCGACGCCGTCCGCAAGGAGCTGTCGGTCCCCAAGCAGGCGGAGCTGTTCACGGCGGCCGTCGAGGCGGGCTACCTCGCCGCGCTTGCCGACGGCGCCGAGGACGCGGGCGAGCGCGCCGCGCTCGTGAAGGCGATCGAGGTCCTCTCCACCGGGCTCGTGCTCGAGTGGGAGACCGAAGAGCTGCTCGCGCAGTGCTGGGCGCGCATCTCCGGTGAAGGGGCCGACGCGCGAATGGCTGCCGTGGGCGCGACGCTCAAGGAGCTCGGCTACGCGGAGGCGGGGCTGTTCGTCGCCGCGCTGGTGGCCGTGGCGACCAACGGGATCGACGCGCACGAGGCGGCGGTGCTCGAGAAGATCGGCGCCGCGGCCGGCGTCGCGAAGTCGCAGGTCGGCGCGATCGTGAAGCGCGCGCGCGCCTGAGCGTCGTGGTCTCGCGGCGCGGGTTCTTCGCGGCGACGGGGGCGACCTCGGTCGGCCTCCTCGCCGCGTTGGCTCGCGCGCGCGCCGCGCCCGCGAACCCGTTCGGCGGGTCGCTGGTGGTGCCGGCGTCGGAGTGGGCGCACCCGATCGAGCCACCTCCCGCGCTCGAATTCCGCACGCTGACGATCGACGCGCCGAAGCTCGAGGGCAAATCGAGCGTCGTGGTGGTCGCAGTGCCGCGGGGCCTCGCGCCCGGCGAGAAGCGGCCGCTGGTGGTGCTGCTCGGCGGCGGTCAGCACGCGAAGGAGCCCCCGGCCAGCGGTGCGTGGGGGTGGTGGAGCGATTTCCACCTCGCCGAGATCGACGCGGCGCTGCGTCGCGGCGCGCTCACCGCGGCCGATCTGCGCACGGGCGTCGACGAGGCGACCGTGACGACGTTCAACCGCGAGCTCGCGGCGCATCCCTACCGCGGGTGCGTGATCGCCACGCCGTGGCTGCTGGGGAGACAGACCGACATCCGACCGCATGGCGCGAAGAACGGTCCGCTGCTCCGCGCGGTGTTGGAGCGGCTGCTGGCCGAGCTCCCCGTGATCGGCACGCGCGAGACGACCGGGCTCGGCGGCGTGTCGGTGGGCGGGATGTGGGCGCTCTATCACGGGCCGCAGCTCGCCGATCTCTGCGGGACGCTCGTCGCCGCGCAGCCCTACACGCACGAGCTGGAGCGGCTGCTGCGCAAGGCCATCAAGGGGCGCAAGCAGCCGCAGCGGATGCGGATCATCGCGGCGCGGAGCGACTTCCTGCACGACAAGAACGCGGCGTTCGTGGAG
The DNA here is from genome assembly GCA_903923175.1 of uncultured delta proteobacterium. Classification (GTDB taxonomy): domain Bacteria; phylum Myxococcota_A; class Polyangia; order Polyangiales; family JADJMO01; genus CAIXWQ01. The sequence continues at coordinate 4,892 of CAIXWQ010000463.1, forward strand.
CAGCTGAGGAAGGACCACGTCGACGTCGAATACACGGACTACCCCGGCAAGCACGACGCGGACTTCGCGGGTGGGGCGGGGGGCGTCGACATGATGATGGCCTTCGAGCGCGCGCTCTGGCCCGCCACGGCGCCGGCTGCGGCGTCGGCGTCGGCGGCGACCTCGCTGTCGAGCTCGGCCTCGCCTCCGGGCTCGGCGAACGCTTCGGCGCGGCCGCCCGCGATGGTGCTCCCGTCGCTCGAACGCACCACGCCTTGGCGCACGCTCGGCCTGGTGGCGGGCGGGGCGGCGGTCGCGGCGCTCGGCCTCGGCGCGCTGCGAGCTCGGGGGCGATCGGGCTGACCCCGGCTACACTCTGTCGCCATGAGCTGGGAGAAGAAGGCCGAGGAGCTGCTCGGGGGCGCATTTCGCGGGCCGATGACCGACGCGGTGGCATCGGGGCTCGGCAAGGCGATCGAGGCGACCAAGCGCGCCGCCGGCGAGCTCGTGTCGGACGCGCGCTTCGAGGGGATCGCGCTTCGTCACGGCGTGCCGATGTCGCAGGGCGACGGCGTCGCGATCTCGTGCGCGCTCGCGACGCGCGCGCCGCTCCCCGCGGGGGTCGCGATCTGGGCGTACTTCGGCGACGCCGCGGGCGGCTGGAAGGGGAGCCACCCCTCGTTCGTCGACGCCGACGGCGATCTCGTCTCGGCCGCGACGGCGGCGATCGAGCAAGGAGCGCGGCGGGCGCGCGCCCTCCTGCACGTGCCCTACGTCGCCTTCCCCTCGAGCGACGTCGACGAGGTGGTGATCCGCTTGATCGCCGCGGGTGGCGACGGAGCGCCGCTCGCGAGTCACACCGAGCGGGTCTCGTGGCCTGTGGCGGCGGCCCGCGAGGCGCTGAGCGTGCTGCGCGCGCTCGCCCAGGCGGCGGTGGGGATGCTCGCGAGCGCGGGGCACGGCGACGAGCGAGGACGCGACGCGGTCGAGCGGGCGCTCGCCGCGGCGTTCCACCCGGACGCGCTCGGTCGCGCCGCCATCGCGCGGGCGATCGACGACGCGCTCGCGCGGGCGATCGACGCCGCGAGCGCAGCCGACGCGCTCGCGCGCTCGTCGCCGGCCGAGGAGCGCCCGCACGCGCTCGAGCTGTTGTTCGAGGTCGCCGCGCTCGACGGCGCGCTGCTCCCCGCGTCCGAGGCCTACCTGCGCGCGATCGCCGCGGGCCTCGGCGCGCCCACCAGCGTGATCGACGCGGCCAAGGCGCGGCGTCCGGCGCTCGACCTCACGCCGCACTTCCGCGCCCTGCAGCTCGAGCCGGGAGCGAGCTGGGCCGAGGTGAAGAAGGCCTACGTGAAGCTCGCGCGCGACTATCACCCGGACAAGGTGCAGACGCTGCCGCAAGGGTTCCACGAGTACGCCACCGAGCGGATGCGCACCGCGAACGCCGCCAAGGACGCGTTGGCGCGCGCGCTCGAACGCTCCGTTGCGCCCGCACGCGGTTGACGCGATCGAGGGCGCGTCCCAAGCTCCTCGTCGTGGAACGCGCGCGCGGGTTCGTCGGGTGAGCGAGGTCTCGGAGCGACGGATCGTCTTCGTCGTCGGCGCGGTCCAGTTCGTCAACATCCTCGACTTCATGATGGTGATGCCGATGGGGCCCGACTTCGCGCGGGCGCTCGGGATCCCGAACTCGCAGCTCGGGTACGTCGGCGGCGCCTACACCGCGGCGGCTTCGGTCGCGGGGCTGGTGGGCGCCTCGTTCCTCGATCGCTTCGATCGCAAGCGCGCCCTCGGCTTCGCGCTGCTCGGGCTCTCGCTCGGCACGGCGCTCGGCGGCCTCGCGCGAGGGCTGCCGTCGTTGATGGCCGCGCGGATCTTCGCCGGCGCGTTCGGCGGCCCCGCGACCGCGCTCGCGATGTCGATCGTCGCCGACGTGATCCCGCCCGCGCGCCGCGGCAAGGCGATGGGGGCGGTGATGGGCGCCTTCTCCGCCGCGTCGGTGCTCGGCGTCCCCGCGGGGCTCGAGCTCGCGCGCCGCGGCGGATTTCGCCTGCCGTTCTTCTCGGTGGCGGTGCTCGGCCTGCTCGTCTGGGCCTTCGCGATGAGCTCGCTGCCACCGCTGCGTGCGCACCTCTCCTTGGCGGCGCGCGCGGGCGGACGCGGAGGGGAGGGGGCAGGCACGCTCGAGCTGCTCGCGCGTCCGACGATCCTCGCTTCGTACGCGATGACCGCGCTCGCGATGATGGCGGGCTTCGTGCTGATCCCGAACATGTCGGCGCACCTGCAGGTCAACCTCGGCTACCCGCGCGCGCGCCTCGGCCTGCTCTACCTCGCGGGCGGCGTGGTGAGCTTCTTCGCGATGCGCCTGGCGGGGAGGCTCGTCGATCGGTTCGGCTCGTATCGGGTCGCTGTGGCGGCGGCGTCGATCGTCGCGGTGGTGACCTGGGTAGGCTTCGGCCTGCCGCGCCCGCCCGTGCCGATCGTCCTGGTGTTCATGGGGTTCATGCTCTCGAACTCGCTGCGCAACGTCGCCTACAACACGCTGACGTCGAAGGTGCCGAAGCCAGCGGAGCGCGCGCGCTTCATGTCGCTGCAGTCGGCCGTGCAGCACGCGGCCTCCGCGATCGGCGCGTTCCTCTCGGCGCGCATGCTCCACGAGCTCCCCGACGGCCGCTTCGACGGGATGCGCACCGTGGCGCTCACGTCGATCTCGCTCGCGCTGCTGGTGCCGGTCGCCATGCGGATCGTCGAGCGGCGCGTGGCCGCGGAGGCAGAGGGCGACGCCGCCCGCGCGCGCGCTTTCGGCGTCGACTGAGCTATCGTGCGGGCGTGCACCGCTCCCTGAAGCTCCTCGCGTTCGCGCTGTCGACCACCCTCTCGCTCGCGTGCTCGTCGAAGTCGGCCGCGCCCGCGTCCGCCGACACGGGCGCCGACACCGCCCCCGCGCCGGCTCGCGTGATCCCGGCCGGCACGACGAAGTACGAGCAGCCCGGCCCGGCGCCGGTCGGGCACGCGATGTTCACGATCACCGACGCGGCGCGCTCACGGACGCTGACCGTCGAAGCGTGGTACCCGGCGGTGGAGAGCGCCCGCGCCGCGGCGACCGCGGGGACGCCGATGGAGGAGCTGGTGCCGGCAGGGGCCGATCGCGACGCGCTGAAGGGGCTGCTCGCCAAGGCGAGCCCGTCGTGCGTGCGCGCCCGCACGAGCTCGGCGGCGGACGTCGATCCCGCGGGGAGCGGCAAGCTGCCGTTCGTGGTCTTCTCGCACTGCCACGACTGCATGCGCTTCTCGATGTTCAGCATCGCCGAGCGCCTCGCGAGCCACGGCATCGTGGTGATCGCGCCCGATCACGCCGGCAACACGCTCTTCGACTCGCTGCGCGGGACGAGCGTCGCCATCGACGACACGTTCCTCGAGACGCGCGTCGGCGACGTGAAGAAGGTCCTCGACGTCGTGCTCGACGACGCTTCGATCGAGGTCCCCGCGAAGCTCAAGGCGCGCTTCGACGCGAGCAAGGTCGGCGTCTTCGGTCACAGCTACGGCTCGGCCACCACCGGTCGGGTGCTCGCCGAGGATCCGCGCCCGAAGGCCGGCTTCGGCATCGCGGCGCCCTGGGAGACGATCCCGTTCAAGACCAAGATGGCCGACGTGCACGTCCCCGCCGCGTTCCTGCTCGCGACGGAGGACAACAGCATCTCGATCATCGGCAACGCCGTGCTGCGCGACAACTTCCAGCACAGCAACCCGCCGCTGTGGCTGGTCGAGGTCGCCGACGCCGGGCACTGGTCGTTCTCCGACATCTGCGGGCTCACCGACGCGGTGATGCCCGGCTGCGGCACGGCGGTGCGGATGACCGACACGAGCGAGATGGTCACGTACGTCGACAACGCCTCCGCGCGCGGCGTGGCGGCGTCGTACGTGACGGCGTTCTTCGCGGGCGAGCTCCTCGGCGACGCGAGCGGGCTCGCGTGGGCGAGCGCCGCCAACTACGGCGACGCGCTCACGGTGCAGACGCGGAAGTAGCCGCTGCCGCCCCCGCGTCGCGCGTGACGCGGGAGCGTGGGCGAGCGTTCAGGCCGCCCAGTCGAAGAGCGGCGCGCAGATGCGCTTCAAGCCGGCCCCGCACGCGGCCGCGTCGAGCGGCGCGCCGACCGTCGCGACGTGGACGGCGTGGCCGCCGATGCGCAGCGAGAAGGCGCTCAGCGGCTCGCCGGCCGCCTCCTCGACGAAGCGCGGCGCCTCGGGGCCGATGCTCGCGACGGCGGCGAGCCAGTCGAGATCGACCCCCTCGCCGACGCCCGTGAGCAGCAGGCCGTGATCGGTCGCGACCGCGATGGCCTTGCACGCGCCTTGCGCGGCGAGGTGCGAGAGGAACAGGCGCGCCGCCTCGGCCGGCTTTTCGGATCTCTGCACGCGACGCTCGATCATCGGATACCTCCAGGCGGCCCCACGGCCGACGTGTGGGGGACGCTACGCAGCCGCTCCGCCAAGGGGCAAATCGCGGGCATTCCGTGCGCGTCGACCGCGCGAGGCCGGCTCGGCCGTGCGCCATGACGGTCGTCGTTGCGCGCGGGGCGCTGCTCGCGACACGCTTGTGGGCATGCAGCCCCCCCCTCGCGCCGACGTGAAGGTCGGCTTCGCGTGCAACAACCACTGCGTCTTCTGCGCGCAGGGGGAGAAGCGCTCGCGCTGCGGGGCGATCTCGCTCGACGAGCTGGTCCAGCGGCTCTCCGACGTCCGCGGGGATCGTCGCACGCCGCGCGGGCTCGTGCTGACCGGCGGCGAGCCGATGCTGCACAAGAACATCGTCGGCCTGGTGCGCGCGGCGAAGGCGCTCGGCTTCGAGCCGATCCAGCTGCAGACCAACGGCCGGTTGCTCTCCTACCGCAACGCCATCGACGCGATGATCGCGGCCGGCGTGACCGAGCTGTCGCCGTCCCTGCACGGCTCGACGGCGGCGATCCACGACGCGCTCACCTGCGCGCCGGGGAGCTTCGCGCAGTCACGCGACGGGATCGCGAACGCCGTCGCGACCGGGCTGCCGGTGGTCACCAACTCGGTGGTCGTGAAGGACAACGTCGAGGACCTTCCTGCGCTGGTGACGCTGCTGGCCGATCTCGGCGTGAAGCTCGCGCAGCTCGCGTTCGTGCACCCGGTCGGCACCGCGATGGAGAAGTTCCACGAGGTCGTGCCGCGCCTGCCCGACGTGTCGCGCGCCGTGGCCCTCGCGCGCGAGATCGCCGACGCGCGCGGCCTGCGCTTGGTGACCGAGGCCGTGCCGCTCTGCTTCCTGCGCGGGATGGAGCACCTGGCGGTCGAGGACCGCATCCCCGACACCACGGTCGTCGAGCTCGACGGCGAGGTCGCGGCCTACTCGAAATGGCGCACGGCGGAGGGGAAGCTGCACGGCCCGCCCTGCGAGGGGTGCGCCGCGCGCGCGCGCTGCGAGGGGCCGTGGCGCGAGTACCCCGACGCGTTCGGGTGGGCGGAGTTCGTCGCGCTCTGAGCGCCCGGCGCGCGGCGATCTCCCCGCGCGCACCGAGTCGTGGAAGCATGCCTCCATGCGCCCCACGCGTCCCGTCCGCGAGCTGCACGACGTGCCCCTAGCCGCGCTCGACGGGCTCGGTCGTCCCAACGTCGGCTCCTACCGCGGCATCGTCGCGCACCTCGACGTCGCGCGGGCCGCGCCGAGCTCGCTCTATCGGATCGCGCACCACAAACGCTGGGTCTACCTCGCGATCGCCACGCCGGACGTCTGGATCGGCCTCGCGGTCGTCGACCTCGGCTACGTCGTCAACACGTTCGCGTTCGCCTGGGATCGCCAGGGCCCCAGGATGCTCTTCGACGACTCGGCGCTCTGCCCGCCCGCGGTCGGCCGCGTGCGCGACGCGGACCACGGCGAGCGGTTCGCGCGCTTTCGCGATCACAAGCGCGACGTGCGGATCGCGCGCCCGCCGCGCTCGGAGCGCTGGGGCGTCGAGGCGCACTACCCGGGGCTCGACCTCGTCGCCAACCTCGAGCCCGCCACGAAAGCCCCCTCGCTCACGGCGATCGTGCCGATCGACGGCGCCATCGCGAGCACCACGGAGAAGCACGCGCTGCTGCGCGTGAGCGGGGAGGCGCGCCTCGGCGGTCGCCGCATCGATCTCGACGACGCGTGCGGCGGCTACGACTACACCTGCGGGCTGCTCGCGCGCCTGACGCAGTGGCGCTGGGCCTTCCTGCTCGGACACGCGAAGGGGGGCGAGCGCGTCGGCCTCAACCTCGTCGAGGGGTTCGTCGGCGAGCCCGAGTGCGCCGCGTGGCTCGGCGACGAGCTGGTGGGGCTCGGCGAGGGGCGCTTCGAGTACGACCGCGGACGCCCGCTCTCTCCGTGGACCGTGAAGACCACCGACGCCGCCGTCGATCTCGCCTTCGAAGCCGGCGGCATGCACGCCGAGGAGCAGGACTTCAAGCTCGTCGCCTCGAGCTTCATCCAGCCGGTGGGCGCGTTCACCGGCGCGATGCGGATCGGCGAAAAGAGCCTCGAGATCGAGCGCGTGCTCGGCGTCACCGAGGATCAGCGCACGCTCTGGTGAGCCTCGCGGCGGCGGCCCGGCGCTCGCGATTTCGCGCTCAGCGACGACGTTTCGCGACGTCGTCCGCGAGCCCTTCGAGCACGCGCTCGGTCTCGTCCAGCCCGAGGCACGCGTCGGTGATGCTCTGGCCGCGGACGAGCGGCGCACCCTTCGTGACCTCCTGCCGCCCCTCCACGAGGTTGCTCTCCAGCATCACGCCGAGGATCGCGCGCGAGCCGCTCGCGATCTGCGCCCCGACCGCGCGCGCGACCTCGGGCTGCCGGCGGTAGTCCTTGCTGCTGTTGCCGTGGCTGCAGTCGACCATCACGCGCGGCGGCAGGCCCGCCTTCGTCAGCGCGCGCGCGACGTCGTCGACGCTGGCGACGTCGTAGTTCGGCCCCGTCTTGCCGCCGCGCAGGATCACATGGCACGCGTCGTTGCCGTTGGTCGCCACGATCGCGGAGATCCCCTGCTTGGTCACCGAGAGGAAGTGGTGCGGATCGCGCGCGGCGCGGATGGCGTCGATGGCGATCTGCACGCTGCCGTCGGTGCCGTTCTTGAAGCCGACCGGCATCGAGAGGCCGGAGGCGAGCTCGCGGTGGATCTGGCTCTCCGTGGTGCGCGCGCCGATCGCGCCCCAGGCGATCAGGTCCGCGATGAACTGCGGCGTGATGGTGTCGAGGAACTCCGTGGCGGCCGGCATGCCGAGGTCGGCGAGATCGACGAGCAGCTTGCGCGCGAGGCGCAGCCCCGCGTTGATCGCGAACGAGCCGTCGAGCTTCGGATCGTTGATGAGCCCCTTCCAGCCCACCGTGGTGCGCGGCTTCTCGAAGTAGACGCGCATCACGACGAGCAGCTCGTTCGCGAGGCGCGCGCGGAGCGGGAGCAGGCGCTCGGCGTACTCGAGCGCGGCGCCCGGATCGTGGATCGAGCACGGGCCGACCACGACGAGCAGGCGCTCGTCCGTCCCCTCGACCCCCTTGATGATCGCGCGCCCCGCGTCGCGCGCGTCGGCGACCGTCTGGGCGGCGGCCGGATCCACGGGGTGCTCCTCGATCAGGATCGCCGGCGGGATCAGCGGCCGGATCTCGGCGATGCGGAGGTCGTCGGTGTCACGGGGCTTGTTGGGGATCGTCATCGGTCTGCTCTCGGTGGGCCCTGCTCCTGCGCGGGGCGTGTCGACTACTTCGCGCCAGCCGCGACGGCGCCGACGACGAGGTCGGCGTGGCCCACGCCGACGCGCGCGCCCTCGGTGATCACCTTGATCACGTACGCGCCCGGCTCGCGCGGCAGCTCGAGCTCGCCCGCGCCTGCGCCCGCCTCGATCGCGACGCGCTGCTCGAGGACGACCTTGTCGTTCGCGAGCGCCGCGTTCGCGTCCATCGCCTCGAGCGCGCGCGGTTCGGAGAGGGCCTCGAGGGCGGCCTCGTCGACGAGCTTGCCGCGCACGACCGCGCGGCGCGTCTCGAGCGTCAGCCGCGCGCTCCCCTTCGCGAGCCCGGGGGCCGTCACCTCGACGCGCAGCCGCGTGCCGGGCGCGGCCGTCGCGCGCGCGAGCTTCACCTCGACCGCCTCGGGGTAGCGCAGGCGCGTCGCCGGATCGCCGAACAGGTTGTAGAGCCCCTCGTGCTCGGCCTTGAGCGCGTCGACGTCGGTGTGCACGAGCACCGACGAGAGGCCGAGCGAGGCGGTGCGCACGCGGTCTTGCACCTCGAGCACCCCCTCGCCGAGCGTGCGCGGGCGGCCGTTCACGAACGTCGCGAGGATGGCCTGCCCGTACAGCGCGTTGGCGTAGGGGTGGCTCTCGCGGCTCGAGGCGAAGGCGGCGATCGCGCCGTGCTCGTTGAGCACCAGCTCCGCGGCGAGCGACGGGCGACGATCAGGCCGATCGATCGCGCCGGTGTCGCACGCGAGCGAGACGAAGAACGGGCTGCCCGCGCGCACGTCGAGCGCGATCGCGTCGTCGGCGTCGCCGAGCTTCCACCATCGCCCGCGCCACTCGACCTCGTCGAGCTGGGTGGAGGCGCCGTGGCCCACGTAGCCGCCGATGAGCGCGCCCTTGGCGAGCTCGTCGCGCAGGTGCTGCTGGGCGCGATCGAAGCGGAGCGCGTAGGGGGAGCGCGCCGCGGCGAAGAAGAAGCGCACGTCGAAGTCGTAGGAGACCTCGTCGTCGAGCAGCCGCTCGGCCGTCCGCTCGATCATGCCGTCGACCAGGCCGCCGAAGCCGGCCGGGCCGGTGAACACCGAGAGCCGGCGCTGCCACGCGCCGCCGGGCTGTGTCGTCTCGTAGCCCACGACCTTGCGGGCGAAGGCCGCGGCGCCCTCTCGCGAGCGCGCCGGCACTCGACCGACGGCGAGGCGCCGCGCGGCGGGCGCCTTGGCCGCGTCCGCGCTGAATGGGTCGGGCTGCGCGGCGAGCGCGTACGGGCGGTCGCTCGGGTAGCTCGCGCCTTCGGCTGCGGCGCTCGGCGTCGCGCCGAGCAGCCGATCGAGGCGCGGCGTCGGGTCGCCATCGGCGTCGTCGTACGCGAGCTTCGGCAGCCAGTGCGCGGGGATCGGCGTCGCGCCGCCGGCGTCACCGAGGAGCAGCACGAAGCGGAGCTTGCCGTGGCTCTGCGCGGCGATCGCGCCGACGAGCCGCGAGAACGCGCGCGGATCGGCCTCGCCGTGCGAGAGCTTCTCGATCACGTCTTCGGTCGCGACCGTGCCCGTCCGGTGGCCGAGCCCCCGCCGATGCGCGAGCAACGGCTCGATGGCGGGCAGGAGCTCGCGGCTTCCGATCGCGAGGTAGTCGACGTCCGCGAACGTCGCCCACGTCGCCGCGTCGACCACGCCGCCGGGCGCGCCGCTCGCGGCCGGGGCACCTTCGGGCGTCGCGCTCGCGGCCG
>CAIXWQ010000464.1 GCA_903923175.1 uncultured delta proteobacterium
CGTGTCGGTGTTGCCTTCCGGTAATGTCAAACCGTCGGCTCTCGCGGAGAGACCAATTTCGGGGCTCAATCACACGGCCCACGCGCTCGCTGTCTACGCTTCGCAGCCAGGGTCGCCCCTGCGCCACGCAAGACTCGCTTCCGGGTGCCGGCCAAGCTTGCCCGGGCGGGCCCTTCCGCCCGCTGGGATCCAACGTGAGGTTTCAGCGCTACTTCATCACTTCCTCCTCACCCAGGCTTGGCCTGGCGCACGACATAGATGGTCCGGCCGAAGGGACGCAGGAAGAAAATCCTGTTGACGGCTATGGAGACTTGGGCGACGCTCTCCCCCGACGCGAGGGGACCTGTCGCGCTCTCATCCCCGACGCTCGAGCTCGCAAGGCTCCTCGGCGATCGGCTCGGCACCGACCTCTCCCCGCGCGCTGCACGTCGTTCATCGCGAGGTGCAGCGTCGGTCTGACCTGCGCGGCCTCGACGCTTGAGCACGCGCTCATGCACGGCGGCCGCCGTCACCCCCGGGGGAGTCCATGAAATTTCGTGCGGTCGTCATGCTCGTCCTGATCGGACTCGCTCTGCTCTTCGTCGCCTGCGGCAAGGGCAAGGAGAGCTCGCTCAAGGACGAGGAGGCCTCGTCGAAGGACGACGAGAAGCCGAAGTCCAAGCACCCGTACGCATCGGCGTCGGCGTCGGCCTCGTCGTCCAGCTCGCCGCTCGGCGCCGGTCTCGACGACGTGATCCCGTCGCTTGGCGGCGGACACTCGGACATCCCCGGCCTGAAGGTCGGCGTCACCATCTCGTGCCGCGACACGATGATCGGCAACGTCACCACGCACACCATCGTGAAGGTCGGCGAGCACGGCTGGGTCCAAGCCACCGGATCGAGGGAGTACGAACGGGCTCTCGGCGGATCGTACTGGATGCAGCTCGGGGCATACCCCTGCAATCTGGTCGCGCTCCCGGAGCGAGCGCGGTGATGGCCGTCGTTCCGAGCGATCAAGTTCTGCTGGCACGCGCGTGCGATGCGATCTTCGCGCGCGAGGACTCGCGCGGAGCGACAGGCCGCGCGCGACTCGCGCTGGCCTTCGTCGCACTCCCGCTCATCCTCGGCATCGCGATGTACACGCTCTTCAGCGCGGGCATGGAGCGACAGCTCCATGCGCTCGACGCCGTTCGGCTCGGTGTGCCGCTGCGCGCGCTCCGCGTCATCACGCTGCCCGCGGGCGCGCACGCCCCCGACGCGATCCGCTTCCACTTCGCCGATGCGGCGTGGGGCTGGGCGCTCGGCGCCGCGCTCTCGCTCGTGTGGGCCAACGATCCCGGCGTTCGCCGCACGGGTTGGTTCGTCGTGGGCGCGATCTTCGTCGTCGGCACCGAGATCGCGCAGCTCGCCGGGCTCATGCCCGGCACGTTCGACCCCATCGACATCATCGTCTCGATCTTCGCGTACGCCGCCGCGTGGCGGCTCGTCTCGCGTGCAGTTCTCCGCTTGGAGGTTCCCTCCCATGTCTGACTCGCTCCGTCATTCGCTCTCGACCCTGATCCTCATCGTGTTCGGTCTCCTCGCCGCAGGAAGCGCAGGGAAGCCAGCCGCGCAGCCCAAGGCCGAGCCCATCCCCGACGTCGAGCCCGCGTTCTCGTTCAAGCTCTCGGAGGAGAAGGTCGAGAACTCCGACAACTTCACGATCGCGATCATTCAGCCCGCGTGGAAGCTCGAGCAGGGAGCATCGGGCGGAGACAGCCCGGTCGACATCGGCGATCTGCCGAAGCAGTTCTCGAAGGCGATGGCGCACGACTTCGAGTCGATGCTCACCACCCGCGGCATGAACGTGAGCGGACCATTCCCCTCGATCGACGAGATGACGTTCCCCGACAAGAAACAATCCGACCTCGCGGTCGAGCCGAAGATCGAGATCGAGCTCAAGCTCCCAGTCATCCACGTGAACACCGAGTACGTGAACCAGGGCGCGGGGCCCGTGCCGATGCAGTCGTACGTCATGCAGAGCCCGGGGGGCACCGATCCGAAGGTCACCGCGACGGGCGCCGTGTACTTCGAGGTGAAGGAGCCGCTCTCGAACCAGAAGGTCTGGAAGAAGTCCGTGTCCGACCTGAAGGAGTCGAAGGTTTGCGCCCAGCGTGCCGTCTCGGCCGACCGCGACGGGGTCGAGCGCGTCCTGCGCGGCTGCGTCACCGAGTTCCTGAACGATCTGTACCCGAAGGTCATGAAGCAGGCCGCGAAGTACTTCACGCGCGATGAAATGGTGCTCGTACGCGCGCAGTCGAAGGAACTCCGCGAGAAGAAGGTGTACTGATGGCACCCGCGCGATCGACGCGAACGGGAACGAGCACGTCGGCGCTCCGCGCGTGCCTCGGCTTCGTCTCGCTCGTGACGACGCTCGTGATCGCCCTCGTCGGCTTCTCGACGACGGCACGTGCGGCGACGAGCGACGACGACGAGGGCGACGTGAAGGAGGGCAAAGCCTCGAAGGGCAGCTCGGGCGAGTCGTGCACGAAGACGGCCGACTGCGAGGGCGGCCTGAAGTGCATCTCGCAGACGTGCGTCGATCCGAAGCTCGGGGTCGATGGCGACGACTGCGAACGATCGAAGGACTGCAACGCGCAGTTCAAGTGCGAGAAGAAGCACTGCGTCTCGCGAGCCCTCGCGACGAAGAGTGCAGACGCCGAGAACGCTCCGAAGAGCGCCGACGATCCGCGCCCGGTCGAGAAGTCGCCGCCGAAGAATCAGAACCAGGTTCCTGCAGAGCTTGAGGGCTTTCGCGGGTTTCGTTCGACGGCCTCGATCGGAGCCGGCGGCAACCAGAACCTCGGGTTCGCCCTCGAGTTCGACGGGGCGTTCCGCTTTTCAGATTGGATCGGCGTGAGCGGATGGGTCGGCCGCATCGCGGGCGGCAGCGTCGATGTCGTCGACTACACAGGCATGTCGCACACGGTCGACGTCGGCTACCTGAACGTGTTACTCGGGCTCCATATCGGCAAGGCGCTGCATGGCGACCTGCTCCTCGGGTACGTGAGCGCGACCGGCACGGCCGACACGCCGACGGCGACGCTCGAGTACTCGAGGAGTTCCGCGGCGTACGGGGTCGCTGCCGGATACGACATCGGACTCGGCACGATGTGGGCGCTCACGCCCAGGCTCATGCTGCTGAAGGCGAGCGACTCCGCGGTTTCCGACAAGATAATCTTCGCGCTGACGCTCGGCCTGACGCTTCGCGTGCCGCGAGCGAACGACTGACGCACGGGCAGACTCGGTTGCGATCGACATGGGTGCACTACCTCGGCGGGCTGCACCTCGGGAACGGTTCCGCGTCCTCCTCGGCAGACCTCGACGACTCCGCGTCGGGCAACTTGGGGCACGGACGGCCGCTGGACGACGTGAGCAAAGGCCGCCGCCGGCAGCTTCTCGTAGAGCGGGTCCTGGAGCGGGAACACGTCGACCTGCGGGTTCACGAACCGCGGGTGGATGGCCCATCCGCTCGATCTGCGCGGCTACACGACGGCGACCCTGACCTTCACCGACCAGGCCGTGGCCGGCACCTCCGACTCGCTCTTCGTCTTCGTATCGACGAACAACGGCGTGAGCTCGACGTTAATCGGCGCCTCGGGACCATCGTCGACCTGGACGCCCCGGACCTTCGACCTCACGCCGTACGTCGGGAACGCCTCGGTGCAGGTTCGATTCGTGTTCCAGAACAACTGCGGGGACTGCTGCGGCGTCGACTGGTACGTCGACGACGTCCTGATCACGGCGAAGTGATCTTGAGCAGCTCGCGGACGGGGCCTATTCAAGAAACGCCCCGGGGAGTGGAACGCGAACGGCACCTCTCCCGTCTCACCTCGGAATGACCGCTGCGACCATGGACCACAAGCAGTCGGAACCGATCCTCGCCGCGTGTCGCGACGTTGCTCTCCCCGTCGCGTACGGCGACAAGGCGGGCACCGGGTCGCTCGCGAAGGCGTTCGTCGACCTCGAGAGGCGTGTCGGGGGTGTTATCTACGGCGAGGGCAAGGCGAAGACGGGCTGGCCATGGCTAGCCGGCGCAGACACGGTGGACATCCTCGCAGTGCGCTCGAATCCCCCCATCATCGAGTGGCACA
>CAIXWQ010000465.1 GCA_903923175.1 uncultured delta proteobacterium
ACGCCCCCCGGGTTCGGGACCATCCCGGTGGTCGTCGCGCTCGGGACCGGCGTCGTGCTCGGCGCGAAGCTGAGTCGCAGCGGCTCGTGGACGCGCAGCTCGGGCGGCTGGGGAGGCTGACGGTGCTCCGATCGATCTTCGCCTTCGAGCTCTGCATGCCGCTGCTCCCCGGCTCGCCGCTGCGCGCGCAGCTGCGCGACACCATCGCGAGCGCGCCGGCGGGCGCGAGCTACCAGCAGAAGTGGGCGATGTACCGGCGGCTGACCGATCTGCTCTGGCCGCAGCTCGGCGTCGCGGTGCGCGGCTGCTGGGACTTCTTCGAGGACGACGATCGCGCGCGCTCCGACTTCGAGATGTGGACGCGCGGCATGACCACGCGCGAGGGCGCGCGCCGCGGCCCGGTGGCCGACTACGCGCCCTACCGAGGGCAGGAGCTGTTCGCGACCTGCACGATGGCGTTCCAGCTGATCCAGGGGACCTCCACCGAGCGCGCGATGGCCGCGCGGTGCGAGATCCGCCAGGACCTGCTCTGGAAGCGCGACACGTTCGCCCACATCCTGGAGGGGGTCCCGAGCATCAACTTCGCCTCGGTGATCGGCGACGTCGCCTACGTGCTCCCCGGCACCGAGGACTCGTGGGGGCTCACGCAGGAAGATCTCGCGCACGACAAGTTCGAGTACCTGCGGACGATCGAGTAGCGCGAGTCGCGCGAGGCTCGCGTCGCGTGCGCTAGAACCACGCCTCCCACGCCGCGTCGTCGATGCGCGCGCCGTGCAGCGTCGCCGATATGCGCGCGCGCGCGCCGCCGAACGGCTGGATCTGGTGCAGGCGATACGCGTCGAAAACGAGCAGATCGCCGAGCTGGTACTGCGCGAGGCACGCGTCGGCCTCGGCGAGCGTCTCTTCGTCTTCCACGTCGGGGCCGTCGTCGCCGTCGTAGAGTAGATCCCACACGCAGAGCCCGCCCCCTTCGGTCGGCGGCTGCAGCATCGCGACCAGGCTGAGGCCGGGCGTGCGCCGCGCGAGCTGGTGCGCGGTGAGCCCCTCGACGTCGAAGTGCACCACGCCCCCCTCGCGCGCGACCTTCTCGTGGGGCGGGAACACGTGCACGCCGGCGCCGCACCAGCCGCGGCGCGGGCGCACCTCGGCGCCGACCAGCGCCGCGAGCGCCGCGCGCATGGCCGACTGGAGCCCCGGGGCGTGCCGCTCCACGCGCGCGTCGGAGGCGGCGGCGTCGGCGAAGTAGGCGCGGGCGCGCGCCTGCTCGAGGTGCGTGTACCAGGCGCGCCCGAGCGAGAACTGCTCGCCGCCGAAGTCGGGGGTCCACTCGGCGCGCGCGGCGAGCACGCCGGCCGACCAGCGCGCGCACGTCGTGGGGTCGAAGTACCCGCGCACGCGCAGGCCGAGCCAGCCGTCGAGCGCGCGCCGCAGCAGCGCGGGCCCGGGCGTGTCTTCCCCGTCGCGCGCGTCGCGCGCGTCGACCTCGAGGAACGATGGTTCGCGCGCGCCGCTCGGCATGGGAGGCCATTGTCGCAGAGCTCGGGCGTCTTGCGCGGACGAGCTCACGGCCGAGCGCGCCGCTGGCCGCGATCTCGCAACGTCGATCTGAGGAGGACGAGGAGGTGCGGACGATGGCGCGGATCTACACGACGCTGGCTACCGTGGGGGCGCTGAGCCTCGCGAGCGCGTGCGGCCCGGAGTTCGCGCACGCACCGCCCGCAACGTGTGATGCGCCGTGCGGCCCGACGTTCGATCCGATCCCCGGCGCGCCGCAGATGCCGGGCGGCAGCTCGGGCGCAGGCGCCACGGGCGGCTCCGGCTCGACCGCGTCCGATGCCGGCGCGGGTGGGCTCGGCGAGGTGGGCGCAGCGTCGCCGAGCGGCGTGGACGACGCCTCGACGAGCCCGGTGACGCCGGGCGGATTCAGCTCGCCGACGTCGCCGACCGATCCGGGCGCGCCCGGGACCTGAGCGTCTCGCGCGCGCCGCGTGCGCGCCGCGCGATCGTCTCCAGATCGTCTCGCGCTGCGTCTCGTGAGGCGTCGCGCGCCGTGCGAGGGTTCGTCGCGATCACGATGTCTGATTCGGCCAGGCGCGAGGTACCTGGCACCGAGAGCTCGGAAGCGGCCGCCGTCACGCGGCGCCGCGGAGCTCGTGACCCCCCCCGCAGGCACGTCGTCCGCGCGCGCGCTCTCCGAGAGCGCGCACGCGGCGAGCGCGCGTGCGCGTCGACCAGGAGATCCGCCATGCGTCGTTCCTTCGCCTTCGCGTCCCTCAGCGCTGCGTGCGACTCCCCGCTCGTCCTCGGCGCGCTCGGCGCCTTCGTCACGCTCACCACGCTCGCCGCGTGCGGCAGCCAGCCCACCAGCACGAGCAGCACCGCGTCGCAGGTCGAGTCGACCGCCGCGAGCGCCGCGAGCGCCGCGAGCGCCGACGCGGCGCCGTCGGCGGAGGTGCAGGCGGCGATCTCGGCGTGCTTCACCACGTACGTCGGCTGCGTGCGCGCGGCCGCGGCGAGCGGCGCGGACGCCGCGACCTGCAAGAGCGAGCTTCACACCTGTCTGCCGAAGCCGCCGGGCAGGCCGCACGGCGACGGCGGTGACGGTGACGGTGACGGTGGGGTCGGCGCGCCGCCTCCGCCTCCGGCGGGCGAGGGGAAGGGGGGACCGGGCGGTCCGCCTCCGCCTCCGCCGGCGGCCGACGGCGATGATGGCGTGGGCGCGCCTCCGCCGGCCGGCGGCGACGTGAAGGGGGGACCGGGCGCGTGCATGACCGCGCTCGACACGTGCGCGGCGGGCAGCGACACCGTCGACACGTGCGTGACCGACGCGCTCGCGTGCATCGTGGCGCTGCCGCCGCCGCCGGCTCGCCCCGCGCGCTGAGCGGGTCGCCGCGCGCTCGCGCGCGCCTCAGTCCCAGCTCTCGCACGCCGAGACCACGCCGTGCCCGGCGCTCCCGGCGCTCCCGGCGTTCCCGGCGTTTCCGGCGTTCCCGGCGTTCCCGGCATCGAGCGCGATGCGCGCGGCGTAGTTGCAGTGCCAACGCGCGTCGAAGCAGTGCGCGCCGGCCGCGTCGGTGAAGCAGACCGCGGTCGACGCGCGCCGGCACCGCGGGTCGTGCGCGCGCTCGTACGGCGCGATCTGCTCGCACTCGGCCTGCGTGCGCACGCAGCGCGCGGACTCGTCGAGATCGGATTCGAAGACCGTGCGGCAGAACCAGCCGTCGCCGTTCGGACGCTTGCCGCCGTCCGCCGGTGGCCTGCCCGAGCTGCACCCGAGCAGGCCCGCCGACGCGGCCACGAGGAGCACGAGCGAGGAGAGGTGCATCGACATGAACGCGCTCCGAGGCGTGACGCGCGTGGGGCGTCGCGGCTCGCTGACGTTACCACGCGTGTGCGCTCGATGCGCTTCGTGCGACCTCGGCACGCACGTGTCGTGTCCCTCGGAAGCAGGCCTCGGGGGGATCGTCACGCCCCACGGAGCGCGCAAAGCCCCTTGGCGATCGTCTCCAGGTCGCTGTGCGACCCACCTCGTCGCAAGCGCGCAGCCCAGCGGCCGCTCGAGGTTCCGGCCGCGACCCACGCCGTCATGAAGGCGTCGGTCGGGACGAGCTGCACCGGCGTACCGAAGGGCGACGGGGCGGCGACGACGAGCGCGCCGTCGACGATCTCGACGACGAGGCAGAAGTGGACGGCCCGGAATCCCCTTCCGAACGCGTGCTTGGGATTTCGGAAGGTCTCTTTCTTGCGGACGAGCCAGACCATCGCCGCGGTCGGCGGCTCCTCGACCCAGGGCGCCCGTTGCGCCGCCTCCGGGGCGCTCGATCGCCAGCGTGTCAGCGAAAGGCCGGCGGCGTCCGCCATCGCGCGGATCGCGCGCTCGCTGACGTCCCCCGTCTCGAAGTCACCGCCGAGGCGGCCGAGCACGCGCGCGATCGCGTCGTCGTCGCGGGCGATCGCTCCGAGGTGGATCGCGGCGGTCACGACGCAGCAGAGCGCCGAGGTCGGCTCGTTCGGATCTTCACGCTCCACGTAGAGTGAAGACCAGCGTTCATGGAGACTCGCCATTGCTCGCTCGCTCGCTCGCGTCAGAGATCCACGCCGAGGATCGATCGCGCCCAGACGCGACCGAACGGCTCTCCGGGCTGCAGCGTGTGCGCCGCGTCCGTCACGCGCCCGTAGACGCCGAATGCCCACCAGATCTTGCCGAGATTCCACAGCACCGTCGGCCCGACGTACGCGTGCGGCCCGAGCCCGTAGGTGCTGATGCCCACCCTCTGCCCATCCGCGCACGAGGCTGAATCTCCGGACGACCCGGAGGCGTTCGGCGCGGCCGGAGGGTCCGATGGCAGCGACGAAGAAGAAGCAGGCGAAGGCCGTAGCTCCGAAGGAGCGGCAGACGTACTCGGCCAAGCAGCGCGAGGCGGTGCTGGCCGACGTCCCGTCAATGGGCGTGAATGCGGCAGCGAAGAAGCACGCGGTGCCGCAGAGCAGCGTGAGCCGGTGGGCCGCGAGCGCAGGCGTCGCGCGCATCGTTGCTGAAGAGTCGGCCCCCTCGCCGAAGGCGTCGAAGTCGAAGCCCGTGCTCGCAAAGACGAAGCCCGCCGCGCCCGCCGCGTCCGCCGCGTCCGCCACGCCCGCCGCGCCGTCACGCGTGGCGAAGCTCTACACCCCGTCGCAGAAGGCCGCGGTGCTCGAGTACGCCGCCGCGCACGGGCCGACGAAGGCGTCGGAGAAGTTCAAG
>CAIXWQ010000466.1 GCA_903923175.1 uncultured delta proteobacterium
GAGCTCGCGCTCGCGTTCGTGACCGCAGGGAGCGCGATGAGCTCCTTGCAGGCCGTGTCGTTGCGCGCCTTGCACGCGCGCGGGTAGTAGCCGCGCGCCTTCTCGTAGTCGCGCTTGGTCCCTTGTCCGCTCGCGTGCAGCCCGCCCGCGAGCCTGCAGCCCGCGGCGCTCCCGAGCTCGCAGCCGCGCTCCGCGTAGCGCACGGCCTCGACGTCGTTGCGAAGGAGGTAGGTCAGCGCGAGATCGTAGCAGCCGGTCGCCACGCGCTCGCTCTCGCAGGTCTTCTTCAGCACCTCGCGCGCCTTGGCCTCGTCCTTCGGCACGCCGTCGCCGCGCGCGTAGGCGTTGCCGAGGTTGGTGCATGCGTCGCGGCTGCCGTGACCACACCCCCGCTGCAGCAGCGCCGCGCCGCGCTCGGGATCCTTCGCGACGCCGCGCCCGTTCAGATAGAGCAAGCCGAGATCGTTGCAGGCGTTCGCGAACTCGCCGTCGCACGCGATCTGGAAGACCGGCGCCGCGTCCTTCGAGGTCATGCCCGCGACCTCGCCCGACTGATAGGAGACGCCCAGATTGAAGCACCCTTCGGGGTCGTGGCCGTCGCACGACCTGCGCCAGAGCCGCGCCGCCTCCTCGCGATCCTTCGGCCCACCGACGCCGCCGTAGCGAGCCTCGCCGAGCTTGCCGCACGCGCGCGCGCTCCCCGCCTCGCACGCGCGCTGGAACAGCTGGACCCCGCGCGTCACGTCGGCCTTCACCCCTTCGCCGCCGAGGTACGCGAAGCCGAGGGCCGTGCAGCTCGCAGGGTCCGCGAGCGTGCAGCCCTTGTCGTACAGGCGCGCCGCGTGCGCCGCGTCCTTGGTCACGCCGCGCCCGAGTCGGTAGATGTCCCCCGCCGTCAGGCACGCTCCGGCTCTCCCCTCCTGGCACTGCTGCATGCAGGCATCCGCCTCGTCGCACGCCGCGGTCACGGGCGCGGTGGTCGCGGTGGCCGCCGTGGAGGTCGGGCCCTTGGCGACCTCGGGCGGCGGCTGCGCGGGCTTCTTCCCGCACGCGAGGAAGAAGAGACAGGCGGTCGCGGCCCACGTCGCGAGGGGACGTCGAAGTCGGAGATCCATGTCAGCCAGTATCGCGGGGCCGCGGACGACGACGAGGTAAGGATTCGATGCCGAATGCAGACGCGCCCCTCCCGCGCACGCAAGCGTTGCGCGAATTCCACGATCAGGCGAATCGGCGGCGAGCGTCGCGGCGAGGCCTCGTTCGTTCGGCATTTGCCGCTTCATCCGCTGGAAGACTACGATTCCCGCAATGACGTCGACCGAAGCAACCGGCTTGTTCGGGCTCTTGATCTTGGGCTCGACGATAGGCGTCGTCGCCGTCGACAAGTCGCTCCGCGCGAAGCGTCGTCTGGTCGCCCAGCCCGACGACGCCATCATGCTGCGCGAGGACCCCGGTTGGGTGGTCGTCATCGCGTTCGCGGTGTTGTTGAACGCGTTCGCCCTTCCCTACTGGTTCGCGAGCACCCGGCGCGGACTCGTCGGCCTGCTCATCGGCGTCGTCGCCGCCGCGATCTGCATCGGCGGCTCCATCGGGGTGATGTCCGCGCTGGGCGTGAGGTTCGTCTGATCGGAGCGCGCGCGCCGACCGCCGGCCTCCCCGCGCTCACCAGGGGTCGTTGCAGACCTTCGCCTCGAACGCGCCGGAGAAGGCGCCCTCGCCGTCGTAGTTGCCGGCCGCCGTCTTGGCGGTCACAGTCCCCGTGACCTTGCCCCCTTTCGCGTAGGCGAGCCCGTCGAGCTTCACGACCACGCGCCCTTCGTGGAAGTAGTGCGAGTTGCCGAGCTCCTTGCCCTTCACGGGCACCGAGAAATGGCCCTCGGCGGGCTGCGGCCCCTCCCACTTGTGCTTCTCGCCAGTGCCGCCGATGCCGCTCACATAGAGGTACTTCTGGAGCTTCAGCGTCTCGCTCTTGACGTACTCGTCACACGGGACCTTGTCGCTCTCGAAGAAGTAGATCTCTCGCACGTACGCCTCCTTCGAGTAGGCGTCCTTGCTGACGTAGGCGTAGGCGACCTTGGCCGTGAACTTCTCGGTTCCCCACGCGCCGGCGACGGCGCCGGCCTTCGCGACGGGGATGGCGTCGAGCGTCTTGAACTGGTTGTCACTCGGACACAGCTCGACGTCGAACGCGCCGAGCGCCTTGTATTCGAACTTCCGCGAGGGGTCGCTGAAGTCGACGTACGGCGCCAGGAAGTCGAGCCCGCCCTTCACGCGCTCGCCGGCCGCGAGCTTGAAGGTCTCGACCGTGAGCGCGACCTCGTACGCGTAGGCGAAGTTCCGTTTGAACTTGAGCGTCTCGCTGTTCCAGTAGAGCTGCGCGCCGATCTTCTTGCCGGCGAAGAAGGTCCCGTCGGTGCCGGGGCCGACGTGGAACTCCAGCGTGATCGCGTCGTCGCCGGCCTTCCACTTGTCGCAAGGGAGCTTCTCGGTCGACAGCGTGATGTCGATGCTGTCGTTGTCGGGCTTCGCGTGCCCGTACTTCAGGTCGTAATTCTTGCCCTCGAGCTCCAGCACGAGGCCGCTCGGCGCGGCCGCCTTGGTCTCGGCGAACGCGGGGCGCATCGCCGGGCCGGCGAGGCAGCACGCGGAGGCGACGGCGAAGACGGCGACGGCGGTCGTTCTCGAGCTCTTCATGGAGGCCTCCTGGAGCGTCGTCGGCGTGCGCGCGAACGAGGGCGTCGATGCGGCACGAGGGCGAGGACGCCTCGAGGGCTACGCTACCTGCGCGCTGGGCGCGAGGGCGCGAGGGGGCCGATCCGTCCATCGGCAGTGCCGCGCGCGTGCCCGGCGGCTGCGTAGGAGGCGCGG
Source organism: uncultured delta proteobacterium (assembly GCA_903923175.1). Taxonomy (GTDB): domain Bacteria; phylum Myxococcota_A; class Polyangia; order Polyangiales; family JADJMO01; genus CAIXWQ01. Next base: position 2,866 of record CAIXWQ010000466.1, read on the forward strand.
GGCACGCCGCGCGACGACCGAGAGTTCGCGCGAGCGCACGAGTCTCGTCCCGCGCGCACGCGGCGACGGCCGTGCGCGTCAGCCTTTGAGCTCTTTGCGGAGCTGCGCGATCGCGTTCTGGAACAGCTGCACGTTGGCGGGCGAGTCTTCGGCGTCCTGCGCCTTGGCCGACGGAATGTGCGTGAGCATCGCCAGCTTCATCCGGCCGAGGGCGCCGAGCTCCTTCCCGATTTCTTCGTAGTGAGCGACCAGTCTTGCCCCCATCGAGTCCTCCATCTTGGCTTCTGATTGCCTGTCGACGTCGGCGTGCCGAGCGCGCGCTGCCGACGCTCGGTGGCCGGCGGCCATGTCTCACGCAGACTGCCTTTCAGAAGCCTGCTAAGCGGACTTCGCCGTCGCCAGCGTCGAGAGCTCCTCGATCGCCGCGGCGACGCCCTTCATGCTCTCGCCGAACTCACCGACCTCGTCCTCTCCGGAGATGTCGATGCCGAGTCCGCTGACGTCCGCGTGCGCGAGGCGATCCGAGATCAGCTTGAGCCGGCCGAGCCGCGAAAGGACGCCGCGCACGACGGCGAAGAAGACGGCGCCGGCCACGGCGAGCAGGCCCGCGGTCACCGCGAAGGCGACGTTCCGCCGGTGAACGACGTCGGCTCGCTGGGCGGCGACGCGCGAAGCGACCTGGGCCTCGAGCCGCGCGACCACCTTGTCGAAGAGATCCGTCGGAGTCCGGTCCTGTCCGCGCACCAGCCTGTCGGCCGCCGCGAAGTCGAACCCGCCGAGATACGCGGCATAGGCGGCTTCGTACTTGCCACTTAGGGAGTCATGCGCCGCGCCGAACTCGGCGAGTAGCCTCTTCGCCTCGGGATCGTCGACCGTGGCCGCCAGCGCCTTGGCCTCCGATTTGACCCTGGCCTCGGCGTCGTGGAACCGCTTGGTGTAGTCGGCGAGATCCGCCGGATTCCGGCCGCGGAGCAGGACGTCCTTCCACTCCTGCCGGGAACTCTCGCCCCGACGCCCAGCGAGGCCCCGGCGCACGTCCGCACACGGCGCCGACGTCGGTCTCGGACGAGCTTCGCCTCGTCGGTCGCGCTCGCGGAAGCAGGCGATCATCAAGGGGTCGAAAGGCCTTCATGTCGGGCAGGGGCGCGCGCTCGACCGTGCCACCGCGGGGGTTTGCCAGCTTCGCGAGCGGCCGAGTCGAGCTCCAACGGTCCGTGACTTAACGATTCCCAGCGAGGGCCGTCTCCCTACGCCGGGGGTGGACACGTCGGCGACGACGAGGCCGAGGGCGACGACCTTCGGATCGCGCACGCCGCTGACAGGCCAAGCCCTTCTGCACCGCCGGCCGCTGCGAGGCGCGCCAGTGCCTCGACGCCGCGTGCAGCGCCGACGCGGGAAGCGACGCGTCCGCGGATGCCGCGGCGGACTCCAGCGACGGCGGCGCATGCTTCGACGCCACGGTGACGGCGCCGTTCGAGCTCTGCCACATCGACGCGGATTGCGTGGTGAAGCACCACCAGACCGACTGCTGCGGCACCGAGCTCGCGGTCGGCGCGGCCGCGACCACGTCGACCGCGTACGACGACTGCGAGCACGCGTGGGCGACGCACTTCCCGGCCTGCGACTGCGCGGCGCAGCCGCTGAAGACGGAGGACGGCAAGCCGGTCACCGACCCGACCCGGATCGTGGTCCGGTGCACGAACGTGGCGAGCGGCGCGGGGCGCTGCCAGACGTCCATGCCCTGAGAGCCGGCCGCGCGCTCTCGCGCGGAGCGGCGCCCCTCGAGCCCTACTTCACGCGCGCGATCCGCACCCGGGGCAGCGCGGTCGCGTCGACGGTGAGCGAGAGGTCGAGCTCGCCCGCCGCGGTCGCCGGCAGGCTCAGCAGCTCCACGCCGCCCACGCGCAGCTTGCCGTCGGCGGCCGACGCCGCCTGCACCTTCGGCCCGACCATCTTCTGCCCGTGGAACGACGCGTAGAGGTTCGCGCCGCGCTGATCGGTGGTGAGCGGATCGGTGACGGTCGGCAGGTACGCGAAGCACGCGTTCTTGGGCGCGACGCCGCCGTTCACGTCGCGGTTGCTCATCGCGAGGGTCGTGTAGAAGTCCATCTCCGCGTCGGCCATCACGACCTTGCCGGTCGTGCCGATCGCCTTCTCGACGGTCGCCGGGTCGTCGATCATCGCGCGGATGAACGCAGGGCCACCCTTGCTGGTGATGGTGCCGTCCGCGTTCGCGAGATCGCCGCCGGCGCGGTCGTAGAGCCAGCGCACGAAGAGGTACGCCCCGCCGCGCATCGCGCCGTCGCGCGTGGAGTCGTACTGCGCGCCGTCCTTCACGATGTCGGCGAGCGAGAACGTGTCGAGCTGCGCGAGCCCGGCGACCGTGACGTAGAGGTTGCCCGCCTGGTAGCCGATGACGTCCTGCGCAAGCGCGCCGAGCCCTTCGTCCATGTAGCCGCTGTCGCCCCAGGCGTTGAGGCCGTTGCGCAGCACCTTGCGGTTGAAGTGGATCAGGTGCCCCGTCTCGTGGGCGAGGATCTCCTTCATCGCGTTGGGCGTGTTGTACGGCGGAGCGATGTTCGCCGGCGGGGTCAGGTAGAGGAACTCGCCGTGGTTGCCCGCGCCGCAGCCGGCGAGCGTCTTCAGGTCGCACTGGGTGAAGTACGCGACCGCGGTCGAGTACGTGGTCGGCGAGAAGATGAGCCCGACGTGCCCGTCGCCGTCGAGGTCCGACTCGATGCCGAACTCCTGGCGCTCGCGCGGCAGGATGATGTCGTCCCAGTCCTTGATGAACGCGTCGATGAAGGTCTGATCGAGCGTGGCCGGGTGCGCGGCGGTGACGTCGGCCCAGACCACCGCGGTCTTCGAGACCGCGACCACCTTCGCGTCGATCGTCTCGCCGTTCGCCACCAGCTGGCGCGTGGTGCCGACCGCGGGCGCGGTGCCGCTCGGCGGCGTCTCCGCGGCCGGCGTGACCTTGCTCCAGTCGGCGCTCGTGAGCGCGCAGCCGTCGAGCTTGGTCGCGGGCGTGTCGCCGTCGATCGGGTCGAGCGCGAGCGAGTACGCGTAGCTGCCGCTCGTGCGATCGAGCTTCGTCGAGCCGAGCACCACCACGAACTGCTCGGTGCCGGTCGGCGTCGCGAGGCGGATCTTGCCGACGCCGTCGGTGACCGCGACCTCCACCGCCTCGCCCGCTGCGAGCGTGAGCGCGGTCGGCGCGGGCGTCTCGCTCCCCGCGTCCGCGGGCGTGGCGGGCGAGCCCGGCGAGGCGCTGCTGCCACAGCCCGAGGAGAGCAAGAAAGCCCCACAAATCGCGAAAGATCGGCGCATCGTGGCGGCAGCATACCCGCCGCCCACGTCGCGCGCCCGTCTCAGCGGCGCGTCGGGGCCGCGCTCACCGAGGGGGCCGGCGCGGAGTCCGCCACGCCGAGCGAGACGAGCACCCCTTCGGCGAGCGCGCTGAACGCCTGCTTGAGCAGCTGCTCCTCGTCGGCGTGGCTGCGATCGTAGGTGCCGGGGAAGCGCACCGTCTTGGTCACGTCGGCCTGCGGCACGCGATCGGCGTCGAGCCACGTCAGGCGCGCGGTGACCTCGAGCCCGTCGCCGTTCGCGTGGATGTCGTCGACCGAGAGGCGCGCGACGTAGGCCGGCGCGTTGCGGGTCTTGGCCTCGGCCGCGAGGGCGGCGTCGTCGAGCCGGTACTCGGGGACCACCACGCGCCCCGTCGTCGCGAGCTTGCAGCCGAACGCGGTGCGCACGACGCGCTCGAGATCGTCGGGGGCCCAGCTCGGCTCGGCGAGGATCTCGACCGCGACGACGGCCTTCGGATCCTTCGCGGCCGGCGCGCCGTCGCACCGCACGCGGACCTTGTTGAGGTGCGGCCCCGCGCTCGCCTTCGGCGGCGCGAGGCTCGACTTCGCGACCGGCACCAGCCCGACCGGCCCGTTCTTCGCGGGATCGGCGCTCGCCGAGGACGCGGTCGTCGCGCGCGGCGTGGTGGCCGCGTCACCGCCGCGCAGCCCGAAGAAGAGGCCGCCGACGACCAGGAGCAACGCCGCGGCCGCGCCGATCAGCAGCAGCGGGCTTCGCGACTCCGCCCCCGGCGGCGCCTTCGCGGGATCGAGCTCGTCGCTCTCGTCGCCCTCGTCGTGTCGGCGCGCGGGGCTCGCGCTCGGCGTCGGCGGCGCGAGCACGGTCGGCGCCGTCGTCGACTGCCCCGTCGTCGGTGACGGGTTGGTCGCGGGGTAGAAGGGCGTGGGCATCACGGGCGCGAACGGCGCGGACGGCGAAGTCGGCACAGACGGCGCGGACAGCACGGAGGACGCCGACGGCGAAGCGGGCCCGGGCGTGAGCGGCGGCACGAAGCCGCCCGAATACGGCGCCGACACGGGTGAGAACCCGAGCGTCGCCTCGAGCGCCGCGCGCACCTGGGCCGCGTCGGCGAAGCGCGCGTGCGGCTCGCGCGCCACGCAGCGGGCGAACCACGCGTCGAACGCCGCGGGGAGCGTCGGCCGGCCGAGCTCGGCGGCGCGCGCCGAGGCAGGCTCGATCGGCTCGAAGAGCGTCTCGCGCATCAGCGACATCACCGACGCGTGCGCGTCGTAGGCGCCGCGCCAGTACGCCCGGCCGGTGAGCAGGTAGAACGCGATGAGCCCGAGCGGCCAGACGTCGGTCCACGGGCCGATGTTGCCGCGCGGATCGCTCTGCTCCGGCGCCATCCAGAGCGGCGAGCCGATCGCGGAGGTCGTCTGCGTGTGCGCCTCGGCGACGATCTTCGCGATGCCGAAGTCGAGGATCTTGAGCACCGACGCCGTCCCCTCGCGCCGCGAGGCGGCGAGGAAGATGTTCTCCGGCTTGAGGTCGCGGTGGACGATCCCGGCGGCGTGCGCGGCGGCGAGCGCGTGGCAGAGCTGGCGGAACAGCGCGACGACCTCGTCGGCCGGGAGCATCGTGCGTCGACGGACGAGCTGCTCGAGCGTCTCGCCCTGCAGCAGCTCCATCGCGAGCCAGGGCGCGCCGAGCGCCGCGTCGATGCCGGCGCCCACGACCTCGACGACGTGGTCGCTGTCGATGCGCGCGCCGATCCGCGCTTCCTGGGCGAACTTCTCGACGAAGCGCGGCTCGGTGGTCAGGCTCGGCTGCATGACCTTGAGCGCGCGCGGCTTGCCGGTGCTGATCTGCTCCGCGACGTAGACGGCCCCCATCCCGCCCTGGCCGAGCGGCTTGACGATGCGGAAGTCGCCGCCGACGACGGCACCGGGAGCGAGCTGGGCGAGGCCGGACATCGCTGGAGGCTAGCAGCAAGGTCGCGCGCGGTACGGCAGGCGCCGTCCTCCCCGCGCCAAGCTGCGCTACGCTCCGCATCGATGCGCCTCCGCCCCCGCGCGCTCGCGCTCGCGTCGCCTCGTTCGCGCGCGACCGCCCTCGCGACCGTCCTTGCGCTCGCGCTCGCCCTCGTGCCGCTCGGCGGCAGCTCGGGGACCTCGCGGGCGCGCGCCGCCGAGCCCGCGCCCTCGAGCAGCGCGCGCTACGCGGCCGCGAGCACCTGGATCGACGCCGACGACATCCCGCTCGCGGACTGGGCGAGGAGCGTCGAGGTCGTCCGCGACGACGAGCCGCTGTTCGCCTCGCCCGCCGGCGCGCGTCGCGCGCTCATCGCCAACGGCGTGCGCCTGCCGCTGCTCGGCGCCGTGCGCGCGCCGGGGTGCGTCCAGCGCTGGCTGCTGGTCGGGCCGCTCGCGTACGTCTGCGCCGACAAGGTCAAGCTCATGGCCGAGCCGCCCGGGGTCGACGAGAGCATCCACCCGACCCCGGCCGACGGCCTCCCCTACCGCTACTACTTCGTGGGTCAGGGGGGCGCGCAGGCATACGGCAAGCTCGGCGACATCGACGACGAGACGCCGGTCGAACAGCTCGAGCGCGGCTGGGCGATCGCCGGGGTCGGCACCGTGCCCCACAACGGGACGACCTACGTGAAGACCCGCCGCGGCCGCCTCGTGTCGCGCGCGGAGATCGGGCCGATCACGGCGTTCGGCTTCCACGGCGAGACGCTCGCGCGCAAGGCCGGCGAGCCGGTCGGCGTCGGCTGGGTCAACCCGGAGAAGGCGAACGTCTTCGCCGAAGCGAAGCCCGGGGCCAAGGTCGTCGGGCAGCGACTGCGCCTCCAGAAGGTCGACGTCCTCGAGTCGAAGAAGGTCAACAACGACACCTTCCTGCGCATCGGCGAAGCGCAGTGGATGAAGCTCTGGGACGTGCGCACGCCGACGCCGACCACCCCGCCCGACGGCATCGCGGCCGGCGAGCGCTGGATCGACGTCGAGCTCGCCACCCAGACGTTGACCGCGTTCGAGGGGTCGAGGCCGGTGTTCGCGACGGTCGTCTCGACGGGGCGCGGCCCCGGCACCACCCCCAAAGGGGTGCACCACATCTGGGTGAAGCTCCGCAGCTCGACCATGTCGAACGCCGACGACGGCCAGGACGCCGCGGTCGATGCGGCCACGTACTCGATCGAGGACGTCCCCTGGGTGCAGTACTTCTCCAACGGCGTCGCGCTGCACGGCGCCTTCTGGCACCGCCGCTTCGGCAACGTGACGAGCCACGGGTGCGTGAACCTCGCACCGCTCGACGCGATGTCCCTCTTCGACTGGACGCTGCCGAGGCTCCCGCGCGGCTGGGACGCCTCGTTCCCTACCAGCGCCGAGCCTGCGACGGTCGTCCGGGTGCGATAGCGCCAGCCGCGGACAGCCCCCCACTCCCCGCACGACCCCCGGCGCACCGCGACATTGCGTGCGTCCGGCGCCCGGGAAGCAGGATGGGGGGAAAGCGCTACCCATGTCGGGAGGGATCGTGCAATCTGTCTTGAATCAACCTCGGTGCGCGCCGCCCGGCGACAAGGTGGGCGGCGGGCACGGAGCGCGCACGACGAAGGAGGAGCCGTGGCGGACAACGAGTCGAGGGGACGCATCAGCGTGCCCGACGCGCGATCGGACAAGCGGAAGCAGAGCCTCTACTTCCCGGAAGAGATGCTCCAAGAGATCAAGGACGAGGCCGCGCGCCTCGACCGTTCGCTCTCGTGGGTCGTGCAGCGCGCGTGGAAGATCGCGCGGCTCGAGATCCGCAAGCTGCCGAGCGTGAACGAAGTCGCGGGCGGCGAGGAAGACACGGACGAGTGAGCCCTGACGAGCTCGGGGCGGCGCTCGCCGACCCCCAGCTCGTGAGCGCGGCATCGGCCCGTCGCCGTTCGGCGGGCCTCGGAGCGGTCGCACCGCGCTGGCGCCCCCGGGCTTCGCCAGCGGCGTCTGCGTGCCGCTTTCGTCTTTTTGTGCTCAGCCGGAGAACGCGCGCGTCGCGAAGCTCGTGAGCGTGTGGCCGATCCAGGGCGCGAGCAGCGCGGTGGCGACCACCACCACGACGAACTTCGGGAGATGCGCGAGCGCGGCGTCTTGCAGGCTCGTCGCGCTCTGAAGCGCGCCCACCACGAGCCCCACCAGCGCCGCCGCGGCGAGTATCGGAAGGCTGAGCGCGGTCGCGAGCAGGAGCGCCTCTCGCGCGAGCCCTATCGAGGCCGCGGGGTCCACGACTAGCCGGCGTCGCTCGCGTCCGCGGCGTCGCTCGTGGCCGTGTCGCTCGCGGAGCCCGTGTCGCTCGTGGCCGTGTCGGCGGCGTCGGTCGCGGAGCCCGTGTCGCTCGTGGCCGTGTCGGCGGCGTCGGTCGCGGAGCCCGTGTCGCTCGTGGCCGTGTCGGTCGCGGTGTCGGTGGCCGCGTCGCCGCCCGTGGTCCCCTTGCCCGCGCAGATGGTGCCCGCCGCGCGCTGCGTCGGGTCGGGATCGCAGCAGACGTCGGCGTTCTGCCCGAGCAAGCTGCCGCGGACGCACACCAGCGGCGAGGTGCAGTCGCCGTCACCGCCGCGGGTGGCGTCGCAGCGCTCGTTCGCGCCTTGGCCCACGCACGCCGCGAACGCGGCCGCGAGAAGCCCGATGCTGAAGAACGCCGTGATCCTGCGCCGGACGAGCATGGGGCGCTCTCTAGCAGCGCCGCCCCCACGCGTCACCCCTTCGGCCCAGATGGCCGCGCGGGTGACGCCGCGGAGGGTCACTTCGCCGCGCGCCACCCCTTGGGGATGGTCGTGATTCCGCCGCTCGTGGTCACGAACCCTCGCGCCGCGTCGGCGACCTTGTCGAAGCCGACCGCGAGCCCTTGCGGGACCTCGACGTCCTTGTCGATGACGCAGCGTCGCAGCTTCGAGTAGCGGCCGATGGTCACGTTCTCGAAGATCACGCACTCCTCGATCTCGCTGAACGAATTCACGCGCACGCGCGGCGAGAGGACGGAGCGGTGGATGCGGCCGCCGGAGATGATGCAGCCGTTGGCGACCAGCGAGTCCGTGGCGAGGCCGGTGCGGCCCGAGGGCTCGTCGCGGAAGACGAACTTCGCCGGCGGATCGTGGGAGATGCCGGTGCGGATCGGCCAGCGCCGGTTGTAGAAGTTGAACTGCGGCTGGATGGAGACGAGATCCATCTGCGCTTCCCAGTAGGCCTCGGTCGTCCCGACGTCGCGCCAGTAGCCGCGCTCGCGCTCGCCCTCGCCGGGCACGCGGTTGTCGAAGAAGTCGTAGACGAAGACCGCACGCCCCGTCGCCACCATGTGCGGCAGGATGTCGCGACCGAAGTCGTGGCGCGTCTCCTCCTCGGGGAGCGAGGCGTCGCGCGTGATCTCCTCGACCAGCGACTGCCGGTTGAAGATGTAGTTGCCCATCGAAGCGAGGCACATGCCCGGCCGGTTCGGCATCTCCGGCGGCTCGGCGACCTTCTCGTGGAAGGCGAGCACGCGCCCCTCGGCGTCGACCTCGAGCACGCCGAAGTCGCGCGCCTCGGCCTTGGTGACGGGGATGGCGGCGATGGTCACGTCGGCGTCGAGCGCGATGTGCGTGTCGATCATCTGACGCACGTCCATCTTGTAGACGTGGTCACCGCCGAAGATCGCGACGAGGTCGGGGTTGTCGTCGTCGATGACGTGCTTGCACTGCCAGACCGCGTCGGCGGAGCCCTTGTACCAAGAGCCGCCGGTGCGCTGCTGCGCAGGCATCGCTTCGATGTAGTCGTCCGTGATCGCCGACAGACGCCACGCGCGCGCGATGTGCTCTTCGAGCGAGGCGCTCTTGTACTGCGTGAGCACCTTGATGCGCGTGAGGCCGCTGTTGACGAAGTTCGAGAGGACGATGTCGATGATGCGATAGCGGCCGCCGAAGGGGACGGCCGGCTTCGCACGCGCCTGCGTGAGCGGGAGCAGGCGCTTGCCCTCGCCACCGGCGAGGATCATCGAGAGGACATGGGGCTCACCGAGGACGGGGACGCGCTGCACGCTGGTCTTCTCCGTTGGGGCCGGTTGAACTACGCGCACGAGAATAACCACGCTCGTGACGAGCGCGAGCGACGAACGCGCGAAGTCGTTCGAATCGTCGTCGGACGGCCCCGATCAGGTGTTCGATCGGCGCGCCCGTACTGAAGGCGAGCAGAATGCCCGCCGACGTATGCGGTGCGCCGGTCGCGCCCCGACGCGGCGCGCGTGCGTCGGAGCCGCCGTCGTCGCGCCTCGAGCCCGCCTCATTCGCCGCGCGGCCAGCCGCTCGGCACCGAGCGCTCCTCGACGGTCGCGTCGAAGACGTCGGCGAAGTGGCGTCGCGCCGCCGTCGCGACGTCGCGTACCCGCGGAGGGGATACGCCGAGGGCCGCGAGCGAGGTCACGGGCTTGTCTTTGATCCCGCACGGGACGATGGCCGAGAACCCGGCCAGGTTCGTGCTCACGTTGAGCGCGAAGCCGTGCATCGTGACCCAGTGCGCGAGCCGCACGCCGATGGCGCCGACCTTCGCGGGGCGCTGCGCGGCCTGTTCGCCCTCCCAGCGATCCGTCGCGTCGAGGTCGACCCAGGCGCCGATGGTGGCGGCGCTCTCGCCGGGGCCGGCGACGATCCCGTGCTCCTTGGCGAGCCGGATAATCACCTCCGCGAGGTCGCGCACGTAGCGACGCACGTCGCAGCGCTCGGGCTTGAGGTCGAGGATCGGGTAGGCCACGAGCTGCCCGGGCGCGTGGTAGGTCACGTCGCCGCCGCGGGCCGTCTCGAGCAGATCGACGCCGTGCTCGGCGAGCTGCGCGTCGGTGAACAGGATGTGCTCGCGCTTGGCGGAGCGGCCGAGCGTGATGACCGGCTCGTGCTCGAGGAGCAGGAGCGTGTCGCCGATGCGGCCCGCGATGCGCGCCTCGACGAGCTCCTCCTGGAGCGCGTGCACGGCGGCGTAGCGGACCCGGCCGAGCCAGTAGGCGTCGATCGCGCGCATGCCATCCGTCTTTCGTTCCCAGCTCTCCGCCCCACGGAGAGGTTGGGTGGGTTCTCAGTGCCGGAGGAGGGAGTCGAACCCCCGACCTAGCGCGTATGAAACGCCCGCTCTAACCATCTGAGCTACTCCGGCAGACGCAGCCGTGAAGCCGCATCGGGGGCGCGGAAGTTCCGCGATCCCTGGGCGAAAGTCAAGCTTGGCCCCGGTTGCGCGGGAGCCGCGCGGCGAGCACCGGCACCACGACCAGCGACGCGACCAGGCCGGCCAGCGTGCCGGTGAGGCCGACCGCGCCTAGATCGCGCAGTCCGGGGAAGCCGCAGCCGAGCAGGGCGGCGAACCCGGCCGCGGTCGTGAGCGCCGTGGTCACCACCGAGCGCGCCTCGGTGCCGAGCGCCGTCGTGGCGTCGCCTTCGCGCATCGCGTGGAGCAGGAACATCGACTCGTCGACGGTGATCCCGACGAGCACCGGCAGCACCAGAGCGTCGTAGACGTGCACGGGGATGCCGACGGCGCGCACCACCAGCGCGACGATCAGCAGCTCGACCGCGAGCGCGGTGAGCGCGACGAGCACCTCGCCGAAGCCGCGGAGCACGCTCCGCAGCGCGATCGCCACCAGCAGCAACGACACGAGCGAGACCCGCGGGAGATCGGCGACCAGCGCCGCGCGCAGCGAGCGCTCGAGCACCGGGTAGCCCGTGACCACCGCGTCGACGTCGCCGCTGGCCGCCTGCGCCGCGAGCGCGCCGGCGTCGAGGCCGGGCGCGCGCACGTACGTGGCGAGGAGCAGATCGCCGCTCGAAGGATCGCGCGCGAGGTGGCGCGCGAGCAGGGGCTGCATCACGCCGCCCTCGAGCCCCGCGAGCGCGCGCGCGGCGACGTCCTCGCCGGCGGGGGCGCGCAGGTGTGCGAAGGCCGGCTCGAAGGCGTCGATCGCGAAGCCGGCCTCGACCAGCGCGCGAGAGAGCGCGTCGGCGCGGCCGCTCAGCGCAGCGTCGCGCTGGGCGAGGCGC
>CAIXWQ010000467.1 GCA_903923175.1 uncultured delta proteobacterium
ATTCGCCAGCATCACATGATCGAGCTGGCCGGCAACGCAACCGCCGCCAAGATCAGTCGAACGCCGCCCGCCACCCGACGCGCCCAAATTCAGGCGGCGCGCGCCGACTGCCGGCTTCGGCGGAACGAAGTCTGGCGCTCGCACGCCCGCAGACCGACGAGGTGACGGTGCAGGCGCCGAGGAAGGTCCTCGTGCTGCGCCGCCTCCTCGAGTTGGTCAGCGCGTGCGCCGAGCACGGGCGCGAGGACCGCGAGGTTCGCGATCACATGCGCCCGCACCGCATCGTCGCCGTCATCGAGGCGCAGCAGTCGTCGCAGTTGCCGGAACGGATCACTCCGCGGCGATGGCATCGGGGTACTGCGTCGGGCGGTCGACCTCCGGCGACGGCCGAGGCTCGTGCGGCGTGTTCTTCCGCACGATCATCTTCAAGAACTGGACGTCCTCGTTGTCGCGGGCGAGGCGCTTGATGGTGCGCGCGACGGCGAACGGGTTCTCCGACCGGGGCACGCGGAGGCCCACGGCGGGGTCCACGCCGAGGGCGATGAGCACGCGGCGCTCACGCAGATCGGACGCGCGGAGCGTCCTGCCAAGGATGCGCATGTACAACCTCTCGAAATGAAGGAAGGCGTCCGGAGCGCAGATGAACTGCACCGCGGACGCCTTCGGGTTGAACGTGAACTACCGACGGTAGTCGTAGCCGTCGTGGTCTTCGTGCCAGGGCGGCGCCTCGTGCTCGAAGAGCGATCGAGCGGATGGCTGCCGCATGTACGGGTCGATGTTCGGGGGCTTCTTCTCCGGCGCCGTCACCACGCCGGCGCCGTCACTGCGGGCGGCGAGCATGAGGACGACCCGGTTGCGGTCGACGAGGACGAGCCCGGTGTAGGCGCCGCCATCGACGACATGAAGCCGCACCCCTTCGGGGGGCACGGCGGCTTCCCGCAGCCACTCGGCGGCCTCGGCGACCCTCGGGCCAGCGGCTGCACGTGCAGCACGAACGAGCTCGAGGATCGCGTCGGCGACGAGCTCGACTAGCGGGTCGGCCAGATGGCCTCGCTGACGACGGCGACGAGCAGGCCGGCGGCAGCGCCGGCGAGCCCCTTCTTCACCGCGTCGTTGGCGATGACCCGGCTGATGAAGGACGGCTGCGAGGGGTCGGGGGAGGCGAGGTTCACGTTGTTCGGCATCGAGCTCTCCGTCACGACGGAGACGTCCACCGCGTGGGTGACGCCGTGGTGAGACGCGACGCCGACGACGAGATTGTCGTCATCGCGGTCGCATGGGTGAACTAGCGCGCGGCGGCGCGCACGATGGCGGCGGTCGTGGTGCAGACGATGCCGAGCAGGTCGAGGATCAGGATGGGCATGGGTTCTCCAGGGGAGATCGAAGGACCTCCTCATGGTTCTTATCCCCGAATCTCGAAGAGGATTGCGCGCCAGCTACCTACGCGGCTACGGCAGGACGCTCAACACCATGCACGCCCTCAGTGTTCGGCGCCGGGCGCGCGCATGCTCCTGGATGTTGCTTCGCAGGTCCCCGCTTCGGCAACAAACCCGTGGCCTCACGTCGACTCGCGCCAGCGTGCGAGGCCGTGGGCGCTATCGCAGGCTCTCGTCGCCAGTCGGTGACAGGCATTGCCCCCCCCCCGGCATGCTCACGGTATCAGCACACTCGCGGGGTAGGGCGTCGCTCAATGCGCAGGTACCGGTGTTCCACGTACTGAAGCTGCGACGACCCGTGCCAGCAGCGAAGTGGCGTTTGAAGTCCAGCGGGAGGATAGCCTCCCGCGACCAGGAGGCAGGCGCCTTGCGCGTCTACGTGAAAGACGACGCCCAACCACTCTCGGCCGCCAGGCGGCCACCCGACGACACTTACCAAGTCACGTTCCATGCAAGTCATAGGAACTCACGGCGGAGCGGGGGCATGATCTCCCTCTGTGCCTGGAAGAGGCTGGCTTTGTACGCTCTGGCAGCTATTCGCCAGCCCGCGGCTCTGCGTCGTCGCGGAGGTGAGGGGGCGCACCCGGTGCAGGCTTCGGGTTGCAGCTTGGCACTAGACGGAACGCCACGCCTCCGATGGTGATAGGTCCGGTCAGGCGATCCGATCAGAATTACAGGGCGCAGGCGCCGACGTTGATCGACTTGTACATCCAAGGTGGCGACTCTGGAGTGCACTGCTTCCCACCGGGGCAGGTCGTCGCAGCATTGCAGTACTGAAAGCACAGGAAGCTAGGGCTGCCACCGCAGACTAGGCCTGGAGCACACGACCCCGTCGTGGCGCACGATCCGCCGGCCTGTCCCGTACCCGCGTGTGCGCAGACGAACGCGCTGCCTTCAGAAAATGAACCATAGGTGCAACCCTGTCCAGTGCCCGATCCGGGCGTGCCTGACGAGCCACCCTCCTCACAACTTGACTTCTCGAGCGGATTGCAGATCGAGAAGCAGTATCCGAATGGACCACCGGACGGTGTATGGCATAGGTGCTGATGCCCACCATCTGACCATCCGTGCTCGGGGCTGAAATTCCGGACGACCCGGAAGCGCTCGGCGCGGTCGGAGAGTCCGATGGCAGCGACGAAGAAGAAGGCGAAGGGGCGGCGTCCGGCGGAGCGGCAGAC
>CAIXWQ010000468.1 GCA_903923175.1 uncultured delta proteobacterium
GCCCGCGCTGCAAGGGGGCGTGCGACTCGCTCCGGCGCACCCTCGCGCGCTGTGCGAGCGGGCTCGGGACGGTCCCCGACGACGTGCGACTCGAGGTCCGACGCGCCGTGCAGAACTTCCTCGAGCCGAAGAAGGCCTGAGAGATCGTGAAACGATCTCTCAGGTCGGGTGGGGCCCGGTCCGATTCACTCGGGCGGGGCGGGGCGGTGCTGACCGCCCCGATGGGAAGTGGAGAGCTCGTGAGGTTTTCGCCTCCCAGGCTCTGAGCCGACGCTACGAACAGCACCCCGTTCCGCCGTCCCCAGTCGCGAGGAGTCGCTTCTTCGCGACCGGCTTCGACGCCCCGTCCGGCTCGTGCACGACGAACGACTCGGCATACGGAGCGTGCGCGAGCTTCGCGGCCGTGTCGGCAGAGACGTCGACGGCCTCGTTGCGGCGGAAGAGCGTCCCCTCCTCATCGGTGACGCTCTTGTAGGGCCCTTGATAGACCGCGCGATGGCCGAGCAGCCGGGGGCGCTCGGCGCGCGCATGCTTGTAGGCGCGCACGGTGACCGTCGCGAAGGTCTGCCCCTGCACCTCGCGCCAGAACGCTCGCTTGAGAATCTCGACGCCGTGGAACCCGGCGAGCTCGAGCTCCTCGAGGAGCTCGTCCTCGGTGAGCGCGCCCGAGAGGCACTCGCCCCACAGCTCGGGGTTCACCCGGAGGTGCGGTGGCACGACCCGCTCGGCGACGATGTCCGACAGCACGAGCCGGCCGTGATCCTCGAGCACGCGCCAGATCTCGCCGAAGACGGCGCGCTTGTCGGGGGAGAGATTCACCACGCAGTTCGAGGTCACGCAGTCGACCTGGCGATCCGCGACGGGCACCTCTTCGAGCAGCCCCTTGTGGAACGTCACCACGTCGTAACCGAGGTTCTTGGCGACGATCGGCTGGTTCTCGCGGGCGACGGCGAGCATCGCGTCGGTCATGTCGACCCCCATCGTGCGCCCCGTCTCGCCCACGTATTTCGCCGCGACGAACACGTCGATGCCGGCCCCGGAGCCGAGGTCGAGGTGCGTCTCGCCGGCGACGAGCGCCGCGTCTTGCACCGGCGAGCCGCAGCCATAGAAGCGCTCGACCACGTCTGCGGGGATGTGGCGGAGATCGTCCTCGGAGGGGCGCACCGGGCAGCAGAGATCCTGCTTCGGCTCGATCGCCGCGGCGCCGTAGTACTCCCGCATCAACGCGCGCGGACGGTCGACGTCGAAGGCGAGCACGCAGTTCGAGTGCAACGTGCGAACGGCGCCCGGAAGCTCGTCGCCGCACGCGAGCGCCCCCTCGCCCATCGCGAAGTAGACGACGGGGGCGTCGAGGCTGGCGCGTCGTCGCGCACGCTCGCGCCCCTTCAGGCCGAGCTCCGCCATCGCGTCCCGCGCGAGCGCGTCGATGAGCGGCGCGTACGGATCACCGCCAAGGAACGACCCGCTCCAGAAGTAGGCGTGCTCGAGGTCGCCGCCGCCGGTGATGAACCGGAGCGGATCGGCGAGCAGCGCGGCGCTCTTCGCGAGCGAGGCTTCCCGGAGCGCACGCGCGACCGGCGAGGCTTGCCACACAGGCAGAAGTTGCCTCCCATCGAGTCTGCCAATGGCCACCTCCGAATGTCCGGCCATCGCGGCCGAGGGGTAGAGCACGCCGTCCGAGTAGAGGCAGAGCGACTCGACGCCGGCCATCCCGAGATCATGCTTCACGTCGGGAACGGCGTTCACGCGCAGCAGGAGGCTCTCGACGTTGTCGAGCCGAATGCCCGCCGCGCGCGCCGCCGCACCGACCGCGCGGGTCACGGGGAGCAGCTCCTCGACCGAGGGGAACTCGTCGAGCATCGCGAGCCCGCGTCCCCGACGGTGCGGCCACATGAGATGGATCGACGACGCCCCGAGCGCTTTCGCGAGGGCCGGCAGCTCGGGCAACCGCCCGAGGTTGCGCTTGCACGGCACCAGCGTCAGCGACGTCTCGAAGCCGAGCTCGCCGAGCAGCGCGAGTCCTGCCGAGGCCTTCTCGAAGCTCCCCACGCCGCGGATCGCGTCATTGTCCTCGGCGCAGACGCCGTCGAGCGAGACCTGGAAGCGGACCTTCGCGCGATCGAGCCCGGCGAGCAGGGCCCGGTTCGCAGCCTTCTCGAGCAGCGTCGCGTTGGTCAGGATCACCAGCTCGCGGGCGTGCTTCACCGTCACGTGCTCGACGAGCGCGAGGAGGTCGGGCCGCACGAACGGCTCGCCCCCGGTGAAGAAGAACCGCTCCGCGCCGAGCGCCGCGGCCTCGTCGATCGCGGAGAAGATCGCCTCGGTCGAGAGCCCCTTGTCGCCGCTCGGTCCGGACGAGACGAGGCAGTGCTCGCAGGTGAGGTTGCAGGAGTCGTTGGTGTGGATCCACATCTCGCGCAGGGTCCACGCACGCAAGCGCTCGGCGCGCCCTGCGTAGGGCGGGCGGGCGTACGGCTCGAGCTTCGCCATACCGGTGCGCAGGAGGGTCTGCGCGAACGACATCACGTGCTGGAGGCTCTTCGCCGGCTCCGGGTAGAAGCCGAGCTCCGCCGCGACCTCGCCGAGGGTGCGATGGCCATCGAGGAGATCGAGCACGCGTGCGCCGCGCGCGTCGGTGGCGATCCAGTTCGGCGCCTCGGCGTCGAGCGCGAGGTGGATGCCGTCTTGGGTCGACCAGCGCGCGAGCGCGGGCGCGTGGAGCACGCTCTGCGACGAGAAGCTCATTCGCTTGGCCCCCGCGCTACGCCGCCGGCCGAACCAGCGAGAAGATCCCCTTCACGATCAGGAAGAGCCAGGGCGCGCCGTGCAGGAAGAGATCGAACCAGTCGATCGGCTTCACCAGCTTGCCCTGGAAGAGCATCCCCAGCTTCTCGACGATGTGCGGAGGCGTGAACGGGGCGAGCCCCAAGGTCAGGCACGCCGCGATCGCGACGGTCCACGGAACGGTAGCGAGCCAGTTCGACACGGCCATGGCGCGTTCGAGCCGCGCGATTCCGGAAAGGTGTGCTCCGAATTGGAGAATCGCAAAACCGCGTCAGCGCACGGCCCGATAGAAGCGGGCGAGAAGCGTCGGCGATACGCCGAGCCGGTACAGCGTCGGGTAGACGTTCACGATCGCCGTGTAGAGGAGCGGACGCTCGATGAAGCGCCTTCCGGAGACGCGTACGCGCGCCGGCACGATGCGCACCTCCCCCGCGCTCCGCAGGAGCCGACTGAACGCGAGGTCTTCCATCAGCGGGAGGAGCGGAAAGCCACCGAGCGCGCGGAACACGCCCGCGTGCACGAAGAGCGCCTGATCGCCGTAGGGGAGCGACGAGTAGCGCGAACGAACGTCGGCGAGATGCAACAGCGGCCCGAGGCGGGTGGGCCGATCGGCGACGGTCCAGGTCCGGAACGCGCCGCCGACGACGCGCGTATCGGCGAACGCGCGCTCCACGTGCACGAGGGCGTCTTCGGGGAGGGAGACGTCCGCGTGCAGGAAGAGGAGCACGTCGCCCGTGGCGACGGCCGCGCCGGCGTTCATCTGCCACGCGCGCCCACGCTGCGCGGTCAGGAACCGCACGCGCGGGTGCCGCTCGACCACCGCACGCGTACCGTCGGAGCTCCCGCCATCGGCGACGATGATCTCCTCGACCCCGAGCGCCGCGAGCTCGGCGAGGCGCGCCCCGATCACGCGCTCCTCGTTCAGGACCGGGAGGATCACCGAGACGCGCATCAGCTCGCCGTCAGCCCGAGGAACCCGAGGGAGACGAGCGCCGCGCGGGTCCGCGGGGCGCGCGCTGGCTCGAAATCGAGCATCCGACGCACGCGCGCGAGATCGTAGATCTCGTCGACGTCGAACCACGACGGGGCCCGCGCCAGCGTGAGCCCGCGCTCCACGAGGCGACGCTCCGTCTGGACGAGCGTGTCGGACGCGCTCCACCGGAGGCCGCTGAGCACGCCGCGAGGGACGCGCGAGAGCCCGACCAGGTAGAACCCGCCATCGTCGGCAGGGCCGAGCACGGCCTCGTGGTGGGCGAGGTCATCGCGCGCGACGTCGAGGTGCTCGGGCGGCAAGCCCGGGAGATCCGCTCCGATCAAGATCGCGCGCCCGGCCTCGCCGACGGCGCGCGCGAGGATTCGCTCCATCCGCTGACCGAGGTCGCCCACGCCTTGGGGCCATACCTCGACCGCTTGCCCTGCCAGCCCGAACGCCGACGGGTCCGGCGCCGTGGTCGCGAGGATCGGCCTGGCCCACCCGAGCGCGCTCACCGTCGCCCACGTGTCCTCGAAGAACGCGCGCGCGAGGCGCACTGCGGCTCCCTCGCCGATGACCCGCGCGAGCCGCGTCTTCGACTCGCCGGCGACGGGCGGCTTGGTGAACACGCAGACGGGCACGCGTGCGTCGGCCGCGCTCACGGAGCCGGCTCCGCGAGCACCTTGTTCAGCTCGGTGCGCGCCAGGCGCGTGGTGAGCACGACCACGAGCAGCGTCGCCAGCAGCCCGCCCCAGTAGAGCGCAGTGCCGACGGCCCCCGCGGCAGGACGATGCCCCGCGAGCAGCTCCGAGCCGCTGGTGACGAGCGTGCCCAGGTACACGTACAGCACGGTCGCCGGGAACATCCCGATCGCCGAGCCGATCACGTAGTCGCGCAGCCGGACGCGAGTGAGCGCCAGCGCGTAGTTGAGCGCGTTGAACGGCAGCACCGGCGACAGACGCAGGAGCAGCACGATCTTGAGCCCGTTCTCGCCGACGGCGCGATCGATGGCGGCGAAACGCGGATGGGCGCCGATTCGTCGCTCGACCTTCGCGCGGAGCAGCGTGCGTCCGAGCGCGAAGGCCGCCGTCGCTGCGAGCACGCTCACTGGCGAGACGATCGCGACCCCCAGCGTCGTGCCCCACGCGAAGCCCGCGCCGAGCGTGAGGACCGAGCCCGGCAAGAACAGCACGGTCGCCAAGACGTATGCGAGGCCGTAGACGAGCGCGCCGAGCGGACCGGCGTCGCGGCTCCACGAGACGAGCGCGAGCGCCTTCTGCGAGAGGTCGACGTGGCGCGAGGCGAGCACGAGGACGAAGATCCCCAGCACTGCGAAGAGCGCTCGCGGCCACCACGCGCGCACTGCGCCCGGCGCGGCCGTCGGGCTCGATGCGAACGCACGCGCCGCAGCCAGGCGCGCGAAGCGCTGATACTGGCGAAACCGCGCGACCTTCCCCTTGGGCGCCCAGCGCTCCTCTGGCTTGCCGAAGATCTCCTGCAGCACGTGGCGCGTCGGCACGTCTTGCTGGAACGACATCGTGCAGTGCGCGCAGTACGTGACGAGCTTCGCGTCGGCGAGCGCCTCGCGCTTGGCCATCGCGGCCGGCGACTTGATGAGGCAGCAGGCGAGCGGATGCTTGGTCTCGTCGGCGTTGACGACGTTCAAGTGCAGGCGATCGGCGAGCTTCCGAAAGTGCTGCTGCTGCCCCTTGTCGATGCGCGCAGAGCACGGATGGTGCACGACCGTCGGCTCGTCGGTCGCGCGCGGGCCCCAGTCTTCTTCGGCGAGCAGTCCATAGAGGGAGGTCAGCTGGAGCCCCGGCACGCCGAGCTTCTGGAACTGCACCGTGCAGTTGCCGCAGGCCGTGATGATCTCGGTCGTGCTCGAATCGCGGAGCTGCCTGCGGGTGCGCTCGCGTCCGCGGTCGGCGGCCTCGGGCGAGGAGAACTTCTCGAGCGGCATCCCGCAGCAGTCGGACCAGAGCTCCACGCTCGGATCGCGCGCGCGCAGCCATTCGTAGGCCCGCATCACCAGCTCGGGGTCGGCGGCGGTGAGCGAGCAGCCCGGGTAGAAGACCCGCGCCCCGCCGCGTCCGTGGGTAAACGGCTTCGAGATGCGCAGACGGTACTCGGCGTCGGTGAGCCAACTGCCGAGCCACTTCTTCGCACGCAGGAGCGCGCTCGCACGCGGGGTCGCCCGCTTGGCGAGGGCGGCCTTCGAAGGGGCCTTCGGCGACATCACGAGACGAGAGCCAACGGACCCCCCGAGCGGTTCGCGGCTCGGTTGCGTCCGCGCGAACGGGGGGCGGGAGCGCCCGCCCGAGTTTTCCGTCCGCGCCGCGGACCCTCTGGGGAGCTCCGTGGCTCCCTCGATGACGGAAGACGCGCGAGGCGTCGGTCCCCGGAGACGCAGCATGCAAGGCGCCATCGGAATCATCGGAGGGAGCGGCCTCCAGCGGATGGAGGGGTTCCGGTCGACCAAGTCGCACCGGATCACGACCCCCTTCGGCGCGCCGAGCGACCTGATCGTCGAAGGACGCCTGCACGGCCGCGCGGTGTTCTTCCTGCCGCGCCACGGCGCCGGGCATCGGCTCCTGCCGAGCGAGATCAATTACCGCGCGAACCTCTATGCCCTCAAGAAGCTCGGCGTGCGCAGCGTCTTCTCGGTCAGCGCGGTCGGGAGCCTCCTGCAGCGCCTGAAGCCCGGCGACTTCGTGCTCGTCGACCAGTACGTCGATCGCACCAAGGGGGTCCGCGAGAGCACCTTCTTCGGCGATGGGTGCGTCGGGCACGTCGCCATGGCCGACCCGGTCTGCAGCACGCTCACCGCCCGCGTGAAGGCCGCGGCCGCGCACACGCCCGTGAAGCTGCACGCGAAGGGGACCTACGTCTGCATCGAAGGGCCGCAATTCTCGACCGGGGCCGAGAGCCGCGCGAACCACGCCGCGGGGCACGCGGTGATCGGCATGACCAACGTGCCGGAGGGCCAGCTCGCGCGCGAGGCGGGGCTTTGTTACTGCTCGCTCGCGACGGTCACCGACTACGACAGCTGGAGCGACCGCGAGGAAGCGGTGAGCGCCGAGGCGGCGATGGCGGTCATGAAGCAGAACGTCGCGCGCGCGACGACGCTGCTCTCGCGGACGATCGCGGGCTTCGAGGACCAGCCCGAGTGCGCGTGCCGAACGGCGAACCAGTACGCGGTGATGACCGATCCGAAGGTGATTCCTCCGAAGACGAAGGCGGCGTTGAAGCTCGTCTTGGCCCCCTGACGGCGTTCGACGCCCCAAGCGCGGAGCACCCGCCGGTCCTGCGACGATCGGCCGCAGCCAGCTGCGCCTAGGTCGGCGGCCTGCGCAACGCCTCCCAAGGCCTGCGGCAGAGCGGCGAACCCTCGTGCCCCGAACGAGGCTCCCACTCGGTGCGCCGACCTTGCGGCCGACCGCGCGCCCGCTCGCACCGAGTGACTCCGCGCGCCGTTCCCGTGAGCACGCCACCCGATGGACTCGCAGCCCCAACGCCTCTTGCTGGTCGAAGACGACGCAGAGCTCGGCGCGCAGGTCGTCGCCGATCTGAAGCGCGCCGGCTACGAGGTCGACTGGCAAACGCGGGGGACCGCGCAGCACGAGGACCTCGGGCGAATCTACGCGCTCGTGATCCTGGATCTGATGCTCCCCGGCGTGCACGGCCTCGACATGCTCAAGCAGCTGCGGGCGCGGTCCGACGTGCCGGTCCTGGTGCTCTCGGCCCGCAACGAAACGCTCGACAAGGTCCGCGCCCTGAAGCTCGGCGCCGACGACTACATGACCAAGCCGTTCTGGCCCGACGAGCTGCTCGAGCGCGTGCGCGCCCGGCTGCGGCGCCCGACCCTCGCGCGCGACGGTCGATTGGACGTCGGTCGCCTCTCGCTCGATCTCGGCGCGCGCAAGCTCTGGCTCGACGGACGCGAGATCGACGTCACGCGCGTCGAGTTCGCGATGCTCTCGATGCTCGCCAAGCGTCCCGGCGAGGCGATCTCGCGGGCCGCGCTCGCCGCCGAGGCGCTCGATCCCGAACGCGATGGCACCGAGCGCACCCTCGACGTGCACGTCTCGCGGCTGCGCAGGAAGCTCGACGGCGGCGACATGATCGCCACCGTGTGGGGCATCGGCTACCGGCTGGAGGCGACGAAGGCGCCATGAGCGCGCCCGGGCAGCGCGCGCGCCTGCGCCCGAGCCTTCGCCTGCGCGGTCGCCTCGCAATCACCGGCCTGGCGCTGGCGCTCCCCGCGATGGCCGCGGTGGTGTGGGGTCGACATCAGTACCAGTGGCGTTCGGCGCAGGGCACGCTCCTCGAGGTCGCGCGGGCGCGCGTCGCGGAGGGCGGTCGCGCCATCTGCGACGGACAGGTGCGCGAGTGGCCTCCCGCCCCCGGCGAGATGAGCCTTCGCCACGCCGGCGGCGGCGCGACCTTCGGGCGCCTGATCGCGTACGACCGCGACGGGAAGCCGCTCGACGGCGACGGCCCGCCGCTCGTCCCCGAGCTGGAAAACGCCGCGCGCGAGGGGCGAGACGGGGTCGTCGCGATGGGCGACTTCGGCGGCCGGCCGGTGGTGCAAGCGCTGCTGCGCGCGCCGTGGAGCGACGCGAAGTGCACGTACCTCGCCTTCGTGCGCCCACGCCCGGCCGAGCTGCCGCACGATCCGTGGCCCGTCGCCCCGCTCGGCGGCGCGTTCGTGGTGGTAGGTCTCTTCCTCGCCGCGCTCGGTCCGGTCGTGCGACGCATCCGGCGCCTGACGCTCGGCGTGCGCCGATCGGCGGCAGGCGCGTACCTGGTGCCGGTCGCAGTCGAGGGGCGCGACGAGATCGCCGAGCTCGCGACGGCCTTCAACGGCGCCGCCGCGGAAGTGCGCGCGCAGGTCGAGGCGCAGGAACACCGTGAGCAGGTGCTGCGAAACTTCCTCGCGAACACCACGCACGACGTCGCCATTCCGCTCACCGTGCTGCAGGGGCGCCTCGCCGCGATGCGACGAGCGCAGCAGGCGGGGACCCCCGTCGAGGGCGATCTCATCACGCACGCCATCGAGGACGCGCACCACCTCGGCGCACTGATTCACAACCTCGGCGCCGCGGCGAAGCTCGAAGCCGGCGAGCCGGAGATCTCGCGGCTTCCGGTCGAGCTCGCCGGGGTCGTCCGACGCTGCGTGGCGCGTCACCAGCCGCTCGCCGAGCTGCTCGGCGTCGATCTCCAGGCCGCGCTGCCAGAGCGCGCGTTGCACGCCACCGGCGACGTCACGCTCCTCGAAGAGGCCATCGGCAACGTCGTCTACAACGCCATTCACTACAACGCGCGCGGCGGCCACGTCGCCGTCGTGCTCGATCCGCTCCCGAGTGGGCGCTTCTCGATCACCATCGCGGACGACGGACCGGGCCTTTCGCCGGGCGAAGCCGAGCACCTGTTCGAGCGCGCCTTCCGCGGCGACGCCGCCCGCTCGCGCAAGCCCCAGGGCCGCGGGCTCGGGCTCGACATCGCCAAGCGCGTCGCCGACGTGCACCGGATGACGCTCACGCCCGAGAGCCCGGCCGAGGGCGGGCTGCGGATGGTGCTCGAGGGGGCGATCTCGGAGCCGGAAGCGAGCGACACTCGGGAGGCGCGAGGAGCTTTAGCCTCGTAGACGCGTGGAGCCGATTCGGCTCCTCCTCGGCTGCGGGGCGCGCGGGCTATCGGCCGACGACGCCCAGGAGGAATTTCGCGGCCAACGCGCCGGTCTCGGCCGCACGGTCGGTGAACGGCATTCCCACGTAGTCCCCCGCGAGCACGACCCGCATATCGGGCCGGAGCGACTGGCGATGCTTCGCGATGGGTCGGCTGCGGCCGGTGGGCGAGCGCGGCTCGGCTTCTTTTCAACGGGCGAAGTGCGAGGTCGCGCGCGCGCGCGAGCCCAGGCAAGACGCGCTCGACCTCGGGCAGCATCCGCCTCAGGAGCGCGTCGTCGGGCTCTGCGAGGAGCGCCGCGCCCTGCGCGCCGGACAGCATGACGTCGAGCAGCTCTCCGCGAGGCGCCCGCCCGCGGTCCTTGTTCCGCTCGATGCCGACGGCCGCGACCACGCCGCGCTCCCGCCGCGGGAGGAGGCCACCGAACGCTGGATCGATGTGCGCGTCTCGAAGGGGGTGAGCGCGCTACGTGTCGAGGTCGCGGACACCGGCCCCGGTGTTCCGCCGGAGATGGGGGCGGCGTTCTTCGATCTCTACGCGCGCAGCTCGACGGCGCAGCCGGGGCTCGGCCTCGGGCTCGCGTCGGCGAAGCGGCTCGTCGATGCCCATGGCGGTCTCATCGGGTATCGCGCGCGTCACGGCGAGGCACGCAGGCCAGAAGGCGATCACTCGGTGATTCTGGCCTCGCGCGCTCTCATCGATACGCGTCATCGGCGGGCGTCGAGCGCGCCGACGCGCAACTCGCGGACGAGGCGCAGCGCTTGCGGATGGAAGCCAGCTCGAAGCGGAGCGACGTCGCTGCGTTCGACGCGAGCCAGACGGCAGAGGCGTGAAGGGCGTGCGCGAGCTCGGAGGTCTCGCTCGGCCCGTCAGCCGACGACGACCTCGGCCTCGAGCACGACGCGCGTCTTCATCGAGTTCGAGATCAGGCAGTGCTTCTCGGCCTTCTCGAGGATTCGCTTGGCGCGCTCCACCTGATCGGCCGCGACGACCAGCCGAGGGCGCAGCACGATCTCCGTCATCAAGTAGCCCGCTTCGGTCTTCTCGAGCGTTCCGTCAGCCGTCGACGAGTACTCGCTGAACGTCAGCTTCGAGCTCGCGGCGATCGCCAGGAACGTCGTCATCAGGCAAGCCTCGGCGGCCGCCGTGAAGAGGTGCTCGGGCGACCAGATGCCGGGATGCCCGCCCGGAAACTCCGGCGGCGTCGAGACCTCGACGTCGGGGAGGCCGGGCGCGGTCAGCTTCGCCCGTCGCTCGCCCATCCACTGCACGCGGGTTCGGTAGCTGTGCTTCTCCATGAGGCTCCTCGCTGCGTCAGAGCCCAAGCCGCGGCGAAAAGGGTCGGAGGGCGAGGGGCGGCCGGCGAGCTTGCCCGTGCCCCGCCAGGCCCTTTCCGTCGATCCCTCGCATCGAAGCGATGCCCACGGCGCTGCCTGAATACGCACTCGGAGTCGACTCCGCGCGGGGCGGAGAAGGCGGGCGGACGCCCGACCCGAACGTGTGGCGCGTCGTCCGGACGAGGTTGGTGCCGGAGACCGACGAGGAGGCCGCGAGCTGGCGGTCGTCGACACGCCGAACGTGGTGACGGGGCGATCAGAGGGTCACACGTTGGATTGGCGCTCACGCTCGTCGAGCGCGCATCGACGCGCCCACGCGGCAAGAGGTGCTCGACGCACTCGACCTCGTGGGCGATGCGGGTCGCTGAAGGCCGCCCCGTACTCGAGGGGCCGAGCCGGCCTCCTCGCAGCTTGCGCGAGCTAGGCCCTTCGTGGTGAAGCGATTGGGCGCCAGGCGCATGGAGCGCGCCGCTGTCAGGTACGCGCGGCACGGCTGCTGCAGTCTCCTTGCTGTCGTGTCCTCAAGGACAGGCAGGTTCCCATGAACACGCTCAGCCTCGCCCTCGTCGCCTTGCTCTACCTCGTCCTGTTCGCGCCGCTGATCGCGCTTGCGGTCCTGCTCCTCTTCTATGCGGCCGAGGCCGTTGGGAGACTGCTCCTGCGTGACACCGGGCCCCCGCGCACCTTCGCTGAAGGCGCGCCGCGTCCTCAGGTGCCGGACGTCGCGCAACACGTTGCGCAGCAGTCGCGATGACGCAACGCCTCGCGGGAGCGCGCGGCGTCACCGCGCGTGACACGCTGGCGAAGAAGGTCGACGAGGCGCTCTGGCCGAACGATGCGACGAGCGCGCCCACGGCGACGGCCAACGTCATGTAGCCGCCGTCTCGCTCCGTCGAGCCAGCGTCGCTCGCCGAACGGGGCTCACGACGGTCGGCTCGTCATCGAGTCCGTGCAGCGCAGCGGCTCGACCGCCAATTGGCGACGCGCGCCGAACATTGGCGGGCGGAAAGGCCGAGCACGGGCCGTCGTCGGCCCGGCCTACAGCGCCGAGACCACCCGCGTGACGTGCAGCGCTGCCATGCCGACCAAGAGCGTGCCGGCGAGGAGCTGCGCGGCTCGGCGCCTCGTCGGCGAGATGCGCGCGACGAGGAGCCCTGCGGAGAGCATCGCGGGGAGCGTGCCGGCCCAGAACGCCGCGACGAGCCCGGCGCCGTCGAGCGCGGTGGTGGCGCCGAGCGCGCGCGTGAACGCAGCGACGGAGAGCCCGCACGGCAACAAGCCAAGCGCCAGACCGAGCGGCAGCGCCGCCGCGACGGTGCCGCCGGACACGCGCCGCATCAGCGGCCCCGCGCCGGGAATGGAGGTCGCGCCGAACTTCGGCTCACGGACGAGCCCGAGCAGCGCGAGACCGAACCAGGCGAGGAAGATCGCGGACGCGAGAGTCAGGTAGGTGCTGATGCCCACCATCTGACCATCCGTGCTCGGGGCTGAAATTCCGGACGACCCGGAAGCGCTCGGCGCGGTCGGAGAGTCCGATGGCAGCGACGAAGAAGAAGGCGAAGGGGCGGCGTCCGGCGGAGCGGCAGAC
>CAIXWQ010000469.1 GCA_903923175.1 uncultured delta proteobacterium
CGGCGACGGCACGCAGGTCTCCGTCGCCATCAACGACCAGCGCTTCACCTTCAACCTGGAGCTGAATGTCGACGCCCACACCGGCGCGTTCGTCGGCATCTCGGTGCGCGATCAGGAAGACGCCGCCGCCGTCATCGAGGCCTTCGACGATGGCGTCGCGAGCGCCGACGCGCCACCCCTCGCGCTGCTGCTCGATAACCGACCGTCCAATCACACCTTCGAGGTCCACGCCGCGCTTGGCGACACGATGCTCATCCGCGCGACCACCGAGCGACCCCAAAACAAGGCCCACGTCGAAGGCGCGTTCGGCCTCCTCTCCCAGGTGCTCCCCCCGCTCGTGCTCAATACGCGCCAGAGCGCGCACGATCTCGCCAAGCAGTTCCTCGGCATCGTGGCGACCCTCTGGGGACGCACGACCAATCATCGGCCGCGCAAGGATCGCGGCGGACGCACGCGCGCCGACCTCTACGCCGACAAACCGTCCGAGGAGCAGCTCGACCTCGCCCGCCGCGAGCTTCGCGAAATCGCCGATCGCCAGGAGCGCGCCCGCCGCACGCTCGAAGCGCGCCAACGCCCCGACGTGCTCGTGCAGCTCGACAAGCACTTCGCGCGCCTCGACCTGCTCGATCCCGACCGACACATCCGCGTCGCGATCGCGGGGCACCCCCTCGACGCGATCCTCGCCGGCATCGCGATCTTCGAGGGGAAGCGCCTCGCGAGCACGCTGCCCGAAGGCGTCGACGCACGCTACTTGCTCGGCATCGTTCGCAACGTCGCCGCCAAGACCGAGGGCGAGCACGTCGCGCGACGTCTCCTCGAACTTCGACTCGAAGTGCGTGACCAAATGCTCGCCTCGCTCGTCCGAGAACGCGACGCCCTCCTCGCGCTTCGCGACCCCGCCAAGGCGTGCGTCGAATGCATCGATCTCGCGCTCGCGACCGAGAGCCCGCTCGAACGCACCTTCTGGCTCGACTCGCTGGCCATACTGATTCGTGATCGCGGAGACGATCGTCGCGACGCGTTCTTCCGCGCCGCCGCGAGGAGAATCCACGCGACGTTCGCAGTCTCCCTCCGCGATCGACACGACGCCGTTCGAGTCGTCGCCGAACGCCTCGTCACGATCGCGTAGACCGGCGCGTCGCTCGCGGGCGAGACGCTCGCAAGATCTCGGACTGCGATCACGTGACGGTTGGGGCGACGCGACGGCGACTGCGAGGCGTCAGGCGACGGGCGTGGCCTCACACCTCACACGAGGCCGATCGCGTCCGCTGTTCTTGACTGGTAGGCGGTTGACAAGCGCAATTACCGGCCAGGTCTGCCACGCCCTGGACGCTTACATCGTATTGGGCTACCGGACATGTGTTTGGGTGGCCCAACTTCTCTGTTGGCGACCAACAAAGGCGCTGCCGAACGTCAGCCGCCGTGGGTCGGGCCGTCCCCCATGGATAGTGGTCATCCACGTGCGCAGACCGAACTGCCCATGACCACTCTTCCGGAATCGGCAAACGACCATTCACCCAGGAGCAGAAGTCGCGACCATCCGCGAGACTCACGCAGTTAATCGGATGATCGCGGCGGTCCGGCCGTTTGCCGTTGCACTTGTCTCTGAATGCGCGCCGATACTCATCGCTCATGCCTGGTTCATCGGCGTCCAAGCGCGTAGTGCAATGACCATGACTTGTGCATGCGTCGTACTCCTTGACCGTCGCCTCCGTGCGGTCCAGGCAGAATGCGCGTAGAGAACTGCTGGAATTCCCCGGCACGACCTGCATGCCCTGTGGGCACGGGTGATCGTCTGAAACGTAACGCACCCTCGGGAGAAGCGTCGTCGAGATGACAGAAGGGCTAACCGGGCGCGCGCTCGGCCCCGCAAGCGTCGCGTGCGTCGGCACATCCAGCTTCCGCAGCCTGACGTACCGAGACACCATGAGAATCCCAAGCACTAGGGCGATCGCGACCCCAGTCGCCGCTAGTTGCTGATGCCCACCATCTGACCATCCGTGCTCGGGGCTGAAATTCCGGACGACCCGGAAGCGCTCGGCGCGGTCGGAGAGTCCGATGGCAGCGACGAAGAAGAAGGCGAAGGGGCGGCGTCCGGCGGAGCGGCAGAC
>CAIXWQ010000470.1 GCA_903923175.1 uncultured delta proteobacterium
GCAGGGCCGGCGCTGCGATCTCCGACCGACGACGCCTGCGACGCTGCGGAACGATGGCGAGCTGCATGGCCAACTTCGTCGCCGATCGCCGAATTGTTGGCCAAGTTTTCGACGCTTAGGCAGCTATGTGCCCCGCCATGGCCTCGAGACCAAGCCTCGCGATGTCGATTCGCGCCGCCTCCACTCGGCCGCTCGCGTAGGCGTCGTCGCGATACGTCCACCGCTTGTCGAGGCGAAGCGTGGCAATCTGACCGGGGATGAGCTCGTACGCGCCGGCGGTGCGGAAGGTGAGCTCGACGTCCTCGCCGAAGACACGCACGCGCGCCGACTCGCGATTGACCTTGAGGACGACCGCCTCGCGCTGCTGCGAAGGCGACGTTGTCGGCTCCGTCGGCAAGCCCAGGATCTCGGCACGTGCGCGCAGCACGTGGGCGCGCGCGGTGGAGTACGACTCGCCGGTCTTCGCCTGACGGTCACGAATTCGAAGCTTCAAATCACTCTGGGCGGTCATCGTGGAACTCCTCGCTCCGCGCCGCCTCGGCCCCCGCCCTCGGCTGCGCAGCACGAGAGAACACACGACGAACCCGCCGGAGGAGTCGACTCCCCTTTGCCCCGTCGAGGGCTCCAGCGGGGGCGGAGCCATCGGGGTTCGGCGTCGGTGTCGCCGTGCCCTAACGGTCGCGCGCAACACGGCCCGAAGTCAAGAGGGTCTCACCGGCACACGGGAGTCGGCCACGTGGCCCGCGAAGCAGACGCTCGTTGTCCGCGCGGGGCGCCTGAGCTCGGCGCGTCCTCTACCGAGGGCGTCGCCGCAGGGCCTCTCGCCGCTGCAAATCGCGCCCGAGCCGCTTCCCGAGCGCCGAGAGCTTCCGGTTCACCGCCGTGATGTCGAAGAACTCCGGCTCGTACTTCTTGCCGACCCAGGTTCGTATCTCGCGGTGCTCCTCGTGTCGCGGATCCGCCAGGATCTCCAGCATGCGCGCGTACCCCGGCGGGCCGCCGCAGTCCTCGGGAGGGCACGCGCGCGCGCCGCCGAGACACGAAGTCTGCACATCCCACGTCGAACGGCCGTCGATGACCCTCTCGCCGAACACGTCGTGCTTCCAGTCGTCGCCGTAGTCGTACCGGTAGACGAACGCGGTCCCCTCCGCCGCGATCGCGCCAAGTGGCGCGAACCGCTCTTCGGCGGCGAGCAGCTCGTCTTCCACGTCAGCCATCCCGAAGCGAACGTCGCCGACCTCGAAGTCGTGCAGGTGCGAGTCCATCCACCCGAACGTGAGCTGCAGCACTTGATGGAGGTCGGCAAGCGAGTAGAGCGCCGGCACTTGCACCGTTCGCCAAATGCGCGGCTCGATCCGACGCAGGGTCGCGCGCAGGATGAAGACATCGTTCCAGAGCGCGGGCCGGGCCATCGGGGCTCGACGATAGTAGAACGCGACCGCTCCGGCGACCGGTCGGTCGCTACCTGCTGATGCCCACCCTCTGACCATCCGCGCACGAGGCTGAATCTCCGGACGACCCGGAGGCGTTCGGCGCGGCCGGAGGGTCCGATGGCAGCGACGAAGAAGAGGCAGGCGAAGGCGGCAGGTCCGAGGGAGCGGCAGAC
>CAIXWQ010000471.1 GCA_903923175.1 uncultured delta proteobacterium
ACATGGGTTTTGGCCGTCGTCCGATGGATCCGCGCGACAAGCGCCCGATGCAGACCCGCGTCAACCACCGCATCCGCGTCCCCGAGGTGCGGTTGATCGGCGCCGACGGGCAGCCGGTCGGGGTGGTGCCGACGCACGAAGCGTTGAAGATGGCGCAGGAAGTGGGCCTCGACCTGGTCGAGGTGAACGCCAAGAGCGATCCCCCGGTCTGCAAGATCCTCGACTTCGGGAAGATGAAGTACGAGGAGAAGAAGAAGGCGGCCGAGGCGCGTCGGAAGCAGACGGTCATCGAGATCAAGGAGCTCAAGCTCCGTCCGAAGACCGATGACCACGACCTCTCCGTGAAGATCAACCACGCGCGCCGCTTCCTCGAGGCGGGCGACAAGGTGAAGTTCACGGTGCGCTTCCGCGGTCGCGAGATCACGCACCCCGAGCGCGCCTCGATGCAGCTCGATCAGATCCTCAAGGGGATCGAGGAGCTCTGTCAGGTCGAGCTCGCCCCGCGCCTCGACGGCCGCACCATGATCCTCCAGGTGGCGCCGAAGCCGCAGGTCATGCAGCGCGCCGCCCAGCTTCGGGCGCAGCAGGAGAAGCTCCGCGCGCAGGCCGCTTCCGAGGGGCGCGAGCTCCCGCCGGAGCCGGAGCTGCCGCAGGACGACTCGGGCGAGGACGACGACGACGACGACGAGGACGAGGGAGAGGGCGAAGGGGCTACGGCCCCCGCGACCTGAGTCCGACGGCAGGCGGGCGCGCGGCGCATGGTCGATCTCGCTCCGGGCCCGCGCCGCACGCGCACGCCGCCGTTCATCCTCGCCAACCGCACGGTCGCGGCGGTGCTCGCCGCGCTCGGCGTCGCGCGGCTCGGGCTGCGCGGCTTCACCGACACCGCGCTCGCGGATGGCGCCACTTCGCGCGCGCTCGGGGCGACGCTGCTCGTGACCGGCGCGATGCTGGTCACGGGGGCGCGCCGCGGCGCGACCGGGGCTCGCCGTCAGGTCGGCTCCGTGCTGGGGACCACCCTCGCCGCGGTCGGGCTCCTGAAGCTCCTGCAGCCGAGCGCGATGCTCCCCGTGCTCGCCTCGCTCGGCTGGCCGCGCGACGGCGGGTTCCTGCTCGGCTGCGCCGCCTTGTTTCTCGCGCTGTCGTTCTGGCGCGCCCACGTCTGAGAGACTGTGAAACAGTCTCTCC
The DNA here is from genome assembly GCA_903923175.1 of uncultured delta proteobacterium. Lineage (GTDB taxonomy): Bacteria > Myxococcota_A > Polyangia > Polyangiales > JADJMO01 > CAIXWQ01. Next base: position 1,189 of record CAIXWQ010000471.1, read on the forward strand.
GGTGGGGTTTGGCCCCGACGAATCGCATTCGGCGGGGCGGGGCGGTGCCGACCGCCCCGGTGGGCAGTGAAGAGCGCGGGATTTTTCGCGCTCTGAGGCGCGGGCCGGTCGGGTGGCGGGCGCTCGCCAAACGCGCGACGCTCCTCGGGTGACTCGCCGCCCGCTCCGTGCGCTCGCGGTCCTGCTCGTTGCGAGCCTGCCGGCCGCGGTCGTGGCGGCCGTCGGCAGCGGCGATCACGTCTGCGCGCCCGGCGAAGGGCAGGGGGTCTGCCCGCTCGGGCGCGTGCGGAGCTGCTCGAGCGCGGGCGCGATGACGGGCTGCGGGTGTCCGCCGGGTGCGAGCGCGAAGGGGAGCGCCTCGTGCACCGCGGATGCGTCGGCGCCGAAGCCGCTTTCGTGCGTCGTCCCGGCCAGCGGCCTCGGCGCGACGATGGCCGCGTCGCTGGAGCTCGGCGAGCTCGCGGTGCCGCGCCTCCCGACGCTCGCCTCGGTCGAGGCCGCGGCCACCGTCGCGGTGCTCGACCCGAAGTCGGCCACGGCGACCGCGGACGAGCTCGTGAAGCTCGCGGCCGCCCACGAGTCGCTCGAAGGCGAGGCCGCCGCGGACGCGTCGACGCTCGCCGGCGCGCGCCGCAAGCTCGCGCTGGCGCGGCGGGACAACGCCGTCGCGCGCGGGATCGCGGTGCGCCAGTCGTTCCGCGCGCGCTTCGCGACCGACGCGCGGCTCGCGGGGGAGACCGTCTCGCTGGCGCGCGCGCACCTGCGTCGTCGGGCCTACGGAGCCGCGTCGGCGGACGCGGGTGATCGAAGCGACCGCGGCGACCGGGAGGCCGCGCGCAAGCTATTCGAAGAGGTGGTGGCGTCGAAGGCGACCG
>CAIXWQ010000472.1 GCA_903923175.1 uncultured delta proteobacterium
CAGCGCGCGGCCGCGGCGCGCTCCGCGGAGCTGGCGAGCACCAACCTCATGCACGCTGCGCGGGCCGCCGAGCTCGAGCGCGCGCTCGCGGAGGAGCGCACGGCCGGCGAGGCGCAGGGCGCGCAGCTTCGAGCGCTCGAGGCTTCGCTCGCCTCGGCGCACGCCGCCTCCGCGGCCCTCGTCGAAGAGCGCGAGGAGGCGCGGCGCGGCCTCGAGGCGGAGGCCGCGTCGAGCCTGCGCATGGCGTCGCGCCTGGCCGACCTCGAAGAGGCGAGCCGCGTCGCGATCGCGCGCCTCGCCGAGCTCGATCCGATCCTCGGCGCGCTCGGCGAGCTCCGCGGCGTCGTCGTGGGGCTGCTGACCACCGCACGGCGCTCGGAGCTCCCCGCCGCGTCGCCGGTCCCGGAGCTGCCCGAGGCCGCTCCGATCACGCTCGCACCACGCTCGGGCGCCAGTCCCGTCGAGGCCGCCGAGCCGAGCGACGCGGAGGGGGCGTCGCCGGCGAGCGGCGCGCGCGTCGACGACCCGACCCGGCCCGCGGCCCCAGCGCGGAACAACAAGAAAAAGCGGCGATAGTGGAGCGTGCCGCGCGTGCGCCGCTGCGCAAGCGGTTCGCGCTTCGGCTCGACTTGAAGCCGCAGAGTCGTCGGTACGCGCATTGCTGGCGAGCATTCGGGCTCCAGCGGACGCCCGGGAGGCGCGTGATGGCGAAGTCGGTCCACGAGATCATGAACCACGAGCTGTTCGCCCTCGGCGCCGGCGATCTGCCGGCCGACGCGCTCGGCTACCTCGGTGCGCTGAGCATCGTCGCGGCGCCGGTGCTCGACGCCGAGCGTCGCCCGGTCGGCTTCGTCTCCATGCGCGACCTCGTCTCCGACGCGCGCGCGGGCAGCGTCGGTGAGCGCATGTCCTCGCCGGTGCTCACGGTCACCGCCGACGACGCGATCGCCGACGCCGGCCGGCTCATGGGCGAGCGCGGGATCCACCACCTGATCGTCGTCGACGCCGACGGCCGCGCGATCGGGATCGTCTCGACCCTCGACGTCGTGCGCGGCCTGCTCGGTCAGCCGACGCCGCACCCCGACGCCTTCCCGCACCGGGACGTGGTCACCGGCGCAACCTGGACCGACGACCTCCCGCTCGAGCTCGATGCCACCGCGCGCGCGCCGCAGGGGCCGGGCCTGCTCGTGCTGGTGCGCGGCGTCGCCGGCCACCCCGACGCGAAGGTCTGGGCCGAGGCGCCCATGGACGTCCGCTCGCGCATCCTCGAGATGCTCAGCTTCGGCACCTGGGAGCCTGCGCCGCTGCAAAAGCTCCTCGAGCACCCGACGTCGCTCCGCTTCCGCGCGACCGCGATCGCCGACGCGCACGAGCGGGGGCGCGCGCTCCGCAAGCTCGCGCGCGAGCTCACGCCGATCGGCAGGCCCGGCTGAGCCCCTCGAGCGTGCCGGGCCTCGTCACCCGGCGCGATCGGCGAGAACGCCCCACGAACGCCGCGTAATCCGCGTGTCGCCGAGTTGGCGGCGCGCGCGCGCGGCTCCTAGACTCGCGGCGTGCCGCGCCGATCCCTCGCCCAACGCTCCCTCGCCGCGGTGCTCGCTTCGTTCGCCGGGCTCGCGGGGGCGACCTCCACGACGAGCTGCCAGGGGCGCGGCACGCCCGAGACGAATCCGCCCAGCACGCAGGCGACCGCCGCGTCCTCCGCGGCGAGCGCGCCCCCCACCGCCTCCGCGAGCGTCGCGGTCGCTGCCTCCAGCGAGGCGCCGAGGCCCGTCTTCGACGACGCGGCGATCCACGCGGTCACCGCCGCGCCCGCGCTCGCCGACGTCGCGCGCGCGATGGCCTCCAAATCGTGGCGCCCCGCGACCGACGCGCTCCGCAAGGCGCTCGACGACGGCAAGCTCACCGGCGACGACGTCGCGCGCGGCCGCTTCTTGCTCGGCCGCCTCGCCTCGCTCGCCAAGGACGACGACGCGAGCGACGCGCCCTACGCGCTGGTGCCCGAGTCCTCGCCGCTCTTCGCGCACGCCGCGCTCCGCCGCGCCGCGATCGCGCAGAAGAAGGGGCGCGCCGACGACGCGCTCGCGCTGATCGGCAAGGTCCCCGACGCCGCGCCGTTCGCGACCGATCGCCACATGGTCCAAGGCGAGGCGCTGGCGGCGAAGGGCGATCACGCCGGCGCGGCCGCGGCCTTCGCCCCCGAGCGCAAGGGGGCGCGCTGGGTCGATGCCTCGATCCGCTACGCCGAGGAGGTCGTCGCGCAGGGGCCGGCCGGCGCGCCGCTGGCGGCCGACGCGGCGAAGGGGGCGCGACGGGTCCACGTCGAGCTGCCGTCGTCGGGGCTCGCGTCGCGCGCCGAGGACGCCGAGCGCAACGCCCGCGCGCTCCTCGTCGGCGCCGCCGGCCGCGTCGAGGCCGCGTCTTCGGCCGAGCTCCAGCAGACCGCGCAGGCGTGGCTCGACGCGGGGCACCCCCGCGACGCCCTCGCCGCGATCGCGCCCGCGCTGGCCGGCCAGAAGAAGGGCGCGGAGGTCTGGTGCAACGCGACGCTGCTGGTCGCGCGCGCAAACGAGCGCGCCCGCGATCGCGCCAAGGCGAGCAAGGCCTACGGCGAGCTCGCCGCCGCCTGCACCGACGAAGCGACGCGCGCGCCCGCGCTCTACGACGGCGGCAAGCTCGCCGCGTCGATGAAGGATCTCCCGCTCGCGCGCGCGCGCTTCGCGCAGCTCGAGACGGCCTTCCCGAAGCACCGCCTCTCCGACGACGCGCGCCTGCGGGGCGCGCAGGCCGCGCTCGACATGGGCGAGCTCGCCAAGGGCGAGGCGATGCTCCTCGCGCTCCCGGACGACTACCCCGACGGCGACATGAAGAGCGAGGCGCTGTTCCGCCTCGCGTTGCCGCGCATGAAGCGCCACGAGTGGACGCAGGCCGCGACCTACCTCGAGAAGTCGCTCGCGGCGTCTCCGCGCGACGACGGCTACTTCGTCGCGGGGCGCGCGGCGTATTTCCTCGGGCGCGCGAAGATCGAATCGGGCGCCGCCGCCGACGGCTACGCGCGCCTCGAGCAGGTCGTCCGTGACGAGCCGCTCTCGTTCTCCGCGGCGCTCGCCTACGCGCGCCTGGCCGCTCGCGACAAGGACTCCGCCGCGTCGATCAAGAAGGTCGTCGACGACGCGCTCGCCAAGGAGGCGATCTCGGGGCGCGGCGCGCTCGTCGTCACGGCGCGCCCGGAGCTCACGTCGCCCGGGTTCGCGCGCGCCGTGGAGCTCGCCCGCGTGCTCGACGTCGACACGGCCCGCAAGGAGCTCTCGGCGCTCGGCCTGCTCAAGAGCAGCGACCTCGAGGGGCAGTGGACGGCCGCCATCCTGTTCCACCGCGTCGGCGAGCTTCGCGCTGCGCACGCCATCCCGAGAAATCACCTCACCGACTGGCCTCGGCACTTCCCCGCCGGCAAGTGGCGGCTCGCGTGGGAGATCGCCTACCCGCGCATCTACGCCGATCTCGTCGAGCCCACCGCGGCGACCTACGGCGTGCCGAGCGCGATCGTCTGGGGCGTGATGCGCGAGGAGTCCGCCTTCGATCCCGAGGCGACCTCGCCGAGCCCCGCGTTCGGCCTCATGCAGCTGATCCTGCCGACCGCGCAGCACTACGCGAAGCTCGCGAAGCAGCCGGCTCCCACCGGTCAGACGCTCTACCAGCCCGAGGTCAACGTGCCGCTCGGCACCGCCTACCTCGGTAAGCTCCGGCGCGAGTTCCCTGGCAACCCGGCGCTGGCCGTCCCCTCGTACAACGCGGGCGAAGGGGCCACGCACCGCTGGCTGCAGCCCGCGCTCGCCGACGACTTCGATCTGTGGGTCGAGTCGATCCCGATCGACGAGACGCGCAAGTACACCAAGCGCGTGCTGACGAGCTACTGGGCCTACCTCGCGCTCTACGCGCCCGAGGCGCTCGACGAGGCGCTGCGCGGCGCGGGCTCGCCGCTCCCCGCGAGGTGACCACCCGGCCCGCGAGGATTCATCGAGTCGTTATGACCTCGTGAAGAATCGTCAGGGTGAGCGCGGATACCGGCGTGTTCCCAACGAGCCTCTTGAACCGGCTGGCGCTGGTGCAATGATGACGCTTGGGATCACGCTCGCCGACGCACGCGTCGGCGTCGGGCCTCATGGTTGACGCCGCGCGGCGGAAGCGTTTCGCTTCGCGTCACCCGCGAGCATCTTTTCGGAAATCGCAGGAAAACAGGGAGGGAGGCCGTGCAGCCTCAGCAGGGAAACTCGGCGTCGCCGCCGGCCGACGACCAGCGCGAGAAGCGCGTCGTCAAGCGATATAGCAACCGCAAGCTCTACGACACCCGTGAGAGCCGGTACGTCACGCTCCTCCAGATCGCGGAAATGGTCCGCGCGGGCGAGGAAGTTCAGATCATCGACAACGCGACGAAGGACGACCTCACCGAGGTCACTCTCGCGCAGATCATCTACGAGGAGCAGAAGCAGCACAGCCGCTCGGTGCCGCTGCAGACGCTCCGCGATCTCATCCACCAGCGCGGCGAGCGGCTGATCACGCAGCTGCGCGAGACGCCGCTCGGCCGGCTCCTGCCGGCGGATGGGCAGGTCGGCGAGAAGGGAGAGGCCGTCGTGGCCGACGAGCATTCGACGTATGGCGGTTCGCCCAGCAAGGACGGCGAGAAGAAGGGGATCCTCGACAAGTCGCGCGAAGCGATCGAGGACTTCCAGGGCAAGGTCGACGAGCGCATCAAGTCGGTGCTCGGGACGTTCAGCCCCATCCAGCAGCTCCAGAGCGAGGTCTCGCGGCTCACGGCCCGCATCGACGAGCTCGAAGCGAAGCTGCGCGCCCGCGACGAGAAGCCCCCCGTCGGCAAGCCGGGCGGCAAGAAGGACTGAGCCTTCGCGCCCCGGCCGAGGCCCTCTTCGCTCGCGCGGAGAGGGCTTCGCTCGTTTTGTGGCATGACGTGTTCTTGAGGCCCTCCGAGGGGAATGGACACGGCGGGTAGCCGGTTCCACCTTCCGAACCATGGTCCTTCGCGAAACGCGACGAGCTCCCGATCCGGCCCGGCAGTTCGAGGAGAACGTCCTCGCCCACCTCGACGGCATGTACGCCGTCGCGCGCAGGCTCACGCGCGACGCGACCGTCGCCGAGGACCTCGTCCACGACGCGACCATCAAGGCGCTCAAGGCGCGCGAGCAGTTCGAGGCGGGCACCAACTTCAAGGCCTGGCTCCTGCGCATCCTCACGAACACGTTCATCAACGGCTACCGCCGCGGCGGCCTCGAGCGCGCGACGTTCGAGAGCGCCCACGACAACGGCGATCCGATCGCCGACGGCTGGATCTCCGCGGCCACGATGCGCTCGATGCGCGAGCCCGAGGAAGAGGCGCTGCGACCGGTGCTCCGCGCGGAGCTCTCGCGCGCCGTCGACGAGCTCCCGGACGAGTTCCGCATCGCCATCGTGCTCTGCGACGTCGAGGAGATGAGCTACAAGGAGATCGCCGACGCGATGGGGACGCCGATCGGCACCGTGATGTCGCGCATCCACCGCGGTCGCAAGATCCTCCAGCAGAAGCTGCAGCACCACGCGATCGCCGCCGGGCTGATCCGCGAGCAGCCCGACGACGCTTCGAACGTCGTCCCGCTCGCCGCGCGGAGGGCCGCCCGATGAGCGCCTGCCGCGACACCCAGCGGGCGCTCGACGCCTACGTCGACGGCGAGCTCGACGCGTCGCACGTCCTGCACGTCGAGGAGCACCTCGTCGAGTGCAGCGCGTGCCTCGAGCGCGTGGAGCTCGCGCGCGCGATGAAGCGCGCCATCCGGAGCGAGTCGCGCAGCGTGGCCGCGCCGGCGTCGTTGCGCGCGCGCATCGCGATCTCCGCCGCCTCCGAGCGCGCGGCCGAGGTCGAAGAGGCCCGCCCCCCGCGCGCGCCGTCGTGGCGCAGCGCCCTGCCGTGGGCGGCGGCCGCGGCGATCGCGATCGGCATCGGCGGCGGCGTCGGCGCGATGGGCGATCGACACGGCGGCTCCACCGCGCCCAAGTCCGAGCTGCTCGCCTCGGCCGCCTCGCTCCACCTGATCGAGGATCTCGCGGGCCCGCACGCGCAGCCGCTGCCGCCCGAGGAGCTCGATCCGGTGCGCATCGCGCGCGTCTTCTCGCCGATCGTCGGCGTCCCCGTGCGACCGGTGCGGTTGCACCACGAGCGGCACGGCTCGTTCTCGTTCACCGGCGCGCGGCTGCTCAACGTGTCGCACGAGCCGGCGGCGTCGCTCACCTACAACGCGGGCGACCGTCGCGTCACCGTGGTCGTCTTCGATCCGCAGCGGATGCCGAAGCCGTCGTGCTGCCTGAGCCGCCGCACCATCAACGCGGGCGGCGAAGAGCGCACGGTGTTCGTCGGTCGCGCCAAGGGGTACGCGCTCGCGGTCTACGAGCGCGATGGCGTCGGCTACGCCGTCTCGTCGGACCTCGGCGAGAACGAGGTCTTGGCGATGGCCGCGGATCTCTGACGAGCCGTGCGGGCCGACGCGCGGCGTCGCTCGAGGCCACGCCGGCGCGGCGCGCGCGACGATGCCGCGATCGTCGCGTAGCCGACCTTCACTTCCGCTTCGCGTAAGACCCGCGTCGCCCGCCCTTCGATTTCGGCGCGGGCTTGGCCTGCTTGCCGCCGTACGCCGCGCTGCCGACCCCCTTCGCGTAGACGCCCGGCGCGGCCGGCCCCGCCTCGGCGGCGCGCTCCTGCTCGAGCGTGCGCAGCCGGTCGCGCAGCTGCGCGGCGCGCTCGAACTCCAGCTGCTCGGCGGCGAGCATCATCTCCTCGCGCAGCGCCTCGATCTCCTCGGCCGCATCGGCGTGCGCGGCGGGATCGCCCGGCCGACCGCGCGGGATCGCGTAGTAGTCGCGCTCGGCGCCGCCCGGCGCCATCTCGTGGATGGCCTTCTTGATCGTCTGCGGCGTGATGCCGTGCGCCTCGTTGTACGCCCTCTGCAGCGTGCGCCGCCGCTCGGTCTCGTCGATCGCGCCCTTCATCGCCGGCGTGATCCGATCGGCGTACATCACGACCTCGCCGTGCTCGTTGCGCGCGGCCCGGCCGATGGTCTGGATGAGCGAGCGTGGCGAGCGAAGGAACCCCTCCTTGTCCGCGTCGAGGATGGCGACCAGCGACACCTCCGGCAGATCGAGCCCCTCGCGCAGCAGGTTGATGCCGACGAGCACGTCGAACTCCCCCTTGCGCAGGTCGCGCAGGATCTCGACGCGCTCGAGCGTGTCCACGTCGGAGTGGAGGTACTTCACCTTCACGCCGAGCTCGCGGTAGTAGTCCGTCAGATCCTCCGACATCCGCTTGGTGAGCGTGGTCACGAGCACGCGATCGCCGCGCGCGACGCGCCCGCGGATCTCGGCGAGCAGGTCGTCGACCTGCCCCTGCACCGGCCGCACGATGATGACCGGATCCAGCAGCCCCGTCGGGCGGATCAGCTGCTCCACCACCACGCCGCCGGTCTTCTCGACCTCCCAGTCGCCCGGCGTCGCCGACACGTGGATCGTGCGGCGCATGTACTTCTGGAACTCCTCGAACTTGAGCGGCCGGTTGTCGAGCGCGCTCGGCAGCCGGAAGCCGTACTCCACGAGCGTCGACTTGCGCGCGTGGTCGCCTTTGTACATCGCGCCGAGCTGCGGCACGGTCTGGTGCGACTCGTCGAGCACGAGCAGGAAGTCCTCCGGGAAGTAGTCGAGCAGCGTCGGCGGCGGCTCGCCGGGCGCCCGGCCGGAGAAGTGCCGCGAGTAGTTCTCGATGCCGGTGCAGAAGCCCGCCTGCTCGAGCATCTCGAGGTCGTAGGCCGTGCGCTGCTCGAGCCGCTGGTGCTCGACGAGCTTCCCCTGCGCCTGGAGATCCGCGAGCCGCACCTGCAGCTCCGCGCGGATCGTCTTCATCGCGCGCTCGCGCCACGACTCGGGCGTGACGTAGTGCGAGCCCGGGTAGATCGCGTATTGAGCGTGCGTCCGCTTCACCACGCCGCGCAGCGGATCGACCTCCTTGATCGACTCGATCTCGTCGCCGAAGAGCTCGATGCGGATGGCGATCTCGTCCTGGTCGACCGGGAAGACCTCGATGACGTCGCCGCGCACGCGGAACGTTCCGCGGTGGAAGTCCACGTCGTTGCGCTGGTACTGCACGTCGACCAGCTGGCGCAGCAGCTCGTCGCGACGGAACTCCTCGCCGACCTTCAGGTCGATCTTCATCCCGTAGTACGCCTCGGACGAGCCGATGCCGTAGATGCAGCTCACCGACGCCACGATGATCACGTCGCGACGCGACAGCAGCGAGCGCGTCGCCGAGTGGCGCATGCGGTCGATCGCGTCGTTCACGATCGAGTCCTTCTCGATGTACGTGTCGCTCGAGGGGACGTACGCCTCGGGCTGGTAGTAGTCGAAGTAGCTGACGAAGTACTCGACCGCGTTCTCCGGGAAGAGCTCGCGCATCTCGGAGTACAGCTGCGCCGCCAGCGTCTTGTTCGGCGCGATGATCAGCGTCGGCGCGCCGATCTCCGCGATGACGTTCGCGATGGTGAAGGTCTTGCCGCTGCCGGTGATGCCGACCAGCACCTGGTGCGGATCGCCGCGCTTCAACCCCGCGAGCAGCGACTCGATCGCCTTCGGCTGATCGCCGCGCGGCTCGAAGCTGCTCCGGAGCTCGAACGTGTCCGCGCGCGGCCCCGCGTCGCCCTCGTCGCCCTCGTCGCCCCCGAGCACCGGATCCGCCATCACGACTTCGATGCCACGGAGCGCGCCCGGCCGCACGCTCCGGCGGGCGCGTCCGCGGCGCGCCCCGGGTTGACGCGCGAGGCCCCTCGCGTAGCGTGCGAGCACGAGAATTTCTTGTGTTTCCTTCGCGTGGCCGCGGTCGGAGCCGGAGAGGGGCCGATGCAGAACGAGCCGACGGCGGAGCGCGGTCGCACGGCGGGTGGAGCGTGAACGTCGGCGCGGTCCGGCTCACGGCCGAGCGCGTCGCCGTCGGCTACGGCGACGTTCGCGTCCTCGAGGGGGTCGACCTCGAGGTGCGCGCGGGAGAGCTCCTCGTGCTGCTCGGGCCGAACGGCGCGGGCAAGACCACGCTCCTACGCGCGCTCGCCGGCACGCACGGCCCGTCCGCGGGCGAGCTCCGCTTCGACGGGCGGCCGCTCGCGTCGCTGGCGCGCGGCGACGTCGCGCGCGCAGTCGCGGTCGTGCCGCAGGACACGCCGGCCGCCCACGGCTTCACGGTCCGCGCGGTGGTCGCGATGGGGCGCGCGCCGCACCAGGGGCGATGGATGCGCTCGTCGCCCGAGGACGACGCGATCGTCGAGGCCTCGCTCGCGCGCTGCGGGCTCGCCGAGATGGCCGAGCGCCCCTTCGATCGCCTCTCGGGCGGCGAGCGCAAGCGCGTGCTCGTCGCGCAGGCGCTCGCCCAGCGCACGCCCGTGCTCCTCCTCGACGAGCCCACCGCGTCGCTCGATCTCCGACGCACGCTCGAGCTGTTCGTGCTGCTCGCCGACGAGGCCTCGAACGGCGTCGCGGTGGTCGCCATCGTGCACGACCTCGCGCTCGCCGCGCGCGTCGCCGATCGCGTCGCGCTGCTCTTCGGCGGCCGCCTCGAGGCGCAGGGCGCGGTCGACGAGGTCATGACCGCGCCGCTCCTCTCGCGTGCCTTCGAGACGGAAATTGCCCGTGTGGTTGACGCCTCGACGGGCGTTCGCGCGTTCGCGCCGGCGAGCCCTTCGCGGCGAGCGCCGGTCCGCGGTACGTTGTAGCTTGGTGGCGCTGGCCTCTCTCGCCTCTCTCGCCTCTCTCGCCTCGTTCGCCTCGCTCGCCTCGATCCACGCCCCGATGCTCCCCAACCGCGTCTTCTTCCCGCAAGCCCTGCTCGACGCCTGGATCGCCGACGAGCGCGTCGAGCTGACCGGCGACGAGCTCCTGCTCAGGGACGAAGGGCGCCGCTACCGCATCGCCGAGGCGGTCCGCGTCGTGAGCGACGTCGCCGGCGGAGGCGACGCGCACAAGCTGCTCGGCAAGGTGAAGACGCGCGAGCAGCTGCAGCCCCTCGCCGCCGAGCTGCTCGAGACGTCGATGATCATCGGCGACGACGCGTACGACGTGGTCCCCGGCTTCGTCGGCGAGCCGGTCGGCGCCTTCGAGACGCGCGTCGAGGTGGCCCAGCAGCCGGCGACCAGCGCGGCGAACGACGAGGATCTCCTCGCGCAGTTCCTGCTCAAGTCGCTCGACGGCCTCTGAGCGCGGCGGCTCGGTCGAGCCCGCGCGCGCAGCGCCACGTCAGGCCGCGTCGATCCCGCGCACGGCGAGGCGGGCGCCGATCACGATCCACGCCTGGTTCGTGGCGTCGGGCACCACTGGCGTCAGCTCGGCCTGGATCAGCGTGTCGGCGAGCACGACGCCCGCGCGCCCGAAGCGGACGAGCAGCTCGAGCAGCGCGCGGTGGCCGGACGTGGTCGGTGACGGGAGCACCTCGCGCCCTTCGAAGCGCGCCAGCAGGCCCGCCGCGGCCTCGAGATCGAGCGGCGCCGGCGCGGTCAGCGGCGCGACGAGCTTGCGCCCGATCGGATCGTCGAGCCCGATGCGCAGCCGCAGCCCAGGCCCCTCGCGCATCAGCGTGAGCGACAGGCGCGGCAGCGTCGGCACGTGGCGCGAGACCGTCACGCCGAGCACGCGCGCGTCGGGCGCGAGGCGTCGCACCTCGCGCGCCACCACGCGGAAGCCCTCGCGCACCTCGCCTGGCGTGCGCAGGC
>CAIXWQ010000473.1 GCA_903923175.1 uncultured delta proteobacterium
CCGGTTCGTCGCACCGCTGCTTCGGCGGCTGGAGACGGGCTACCACCGGACGCTGGCGCGCGAGTACGCGCTCGGTCTGTTGGGCCCCGGTGAGCGCAAGACGGTGGAGCCGATCGTGCGTCGCCTCCGCGGCGGCGAGTCGCCGGCGCGCGAGCGCGACACGCGCGAGATGCTCAACGACGACTGGTCGCACGGGCCGATGATGTGGAGCGCAGCGGAGCATTTGCTCACGCAGATGGACGGCTTTCGGGCGTGGACCGTCGACGACACGGCGATCCTGAAACAGGGCGAGCATTCGGTCGGGGTGGCCAACCAATACGCGGGTTGCATCGGCGGTCTCGCTCGGTGCCAGGTGCTGGTGACGGTGGGTCTGGCGCAGGACGAGTTCTCGACGCCGTGCGCGGCGCAGCTGTTCTTGCCGGAGAAGTGGGATGTCGACGCGAAGCGACGCGCCGAGTGCCACGTGCCGTCGCGGGTGAAGCACACGCCGAAGTGGCAGCTGGCGCTGCGGATGCTCGACGAGATCGAGGTGCGGGATCTGCCCCGGCTGCCGGTGCTGGCAGACGCGGGCTACGGAGAGGTCGGCGAGTTCCGTCGCGGTCTCGAGCGGCGCGGCCTGCATTACGTCGTGGCGGTGCCGTCGACGACGACGTTCGTTCGCGCGGAGCTCAGCTTCTCTGCGCCTCCGCCGCCGACCGGCAAGGCGGGTCGTCCGTCGACGCGGCTGCGCGCTGCCGGCTCGGTCGAGCCGATGGACGTCGCGAAGGTGGCGGGCACGATCGCGGCCGCGAGCTTCCGGGAGGTGACGTGGCGCATGGGCAGCAAGGGCGAGCAACGCGGTCGCTTCGCAGCGGTGCGCGTGCGGCCGGCGCGCGGCATCCGGGGCGGTGCTGCGCGCGAGGAAGATCTGCAGCCGGTGCAATGGCTGCTGATGCACTGGCCAGAGGGCGAGAAGCGTCCGACCAAGGCTTGGCTGTCGAATCTGCCGGAGAACACGCCGCTCGAGGCGCTGGTCGGGTACGCACGCCTGCGCTGGCGGGTGGAGCGCGACTACCGCGAAGGCAAAGCTCTGGTGGGCCTCGATCACTTCGAGGGGCGCACCTGGCACGGGCTGCATCACCACGCAGCGCTGGTCGTCATCTCGCAGATGTTCGTGGCGCTCGAGCGCTGGCGAGCGATGCGCGAGCAAGCCGAAGAGCACAAGCAAGCGCTGCAGGCGCTTTTCCCCCCCTCGGCCGCCACGCGTCGAGCGATCGCCACGCGCGAGGCGCGCGAGCTTCGCGCCGAGCAGCTTCGCGATCGCCAGACGGCTTCAAGGCGTCATCGCGCGAAGCGTGATGCCGTGCTGCCCGACATGCGCGCATAAACATCGCGTGACACCGATCGCACGCGCCGCTCCCCCGAGCGGATGACGACGCGCGCAGGGATGCCCACCCCCCGTCGTGCTCGCGCGCGTCCTCGCGTGCTCGTCGTCGCTGCGCTCCTCCTGCGCGCGCTTGCGGGCGCGCGCTGCGCGCGACGGCCCCTCCCAAATCGCGCGCGAAGACGCGCGCTCAGGGAGGGGCTCGCTCGAACTCACCCCTGAGCGCGGCCCATGGCCGCGCGATTTGGGGTGGGCATGCCGCGCGCAGGGCTCACGCGCAGAGGCCCGCCGCAGGCGGGACCGAGCATGAGCCCGAGCACGGCATGGGGCGGGGCAGCCCTCTTTCTTGCCCTCGGCTACGTCCTCGGCACGGCCGGGTAATACTCAG
>CAIXWQ010000474.1 GCA_903923175.1 uncultured delta proteobacterium
CGAACGGAGCGAGGAGGCGCACGCGAAGCTCCGGGTAGAAGCGCCCTTCGAGCGCCGCTGGCGCCGCAGGCATCACGGGCGGGCCCAGCGCGGCGAGCAGCCCTGGGCTCACGCGGACGCGCGCGTGTCCAAGCAGGATCTGGGGCTGGGCCTTGAGCTCCTCGAGCCAGTCGTCGAACTCCGCGCGGAGCTCGGCCTCGCCGGCGAGGCGCGCGCGCACCACGACCAGCTGGTCTGGCGCTTCGGAGAGGAGCTGCGTGAGCGACGCGAATAGCTCGTGCTTCGTCAGCTCTCGGTCCCCGTACCACGTGAAGACTTGGTCGAGCGTCATGGGGCCCCCATCTTCGTGCGTTGGCTAGCCACTGCCGCGTCCGCGACGTCCCAGGCCTCATCGTGCAGGTTACCGCGACGATCTGGCTCGATCTCCCGGATGAGCTTCGCGCCGAGCACTGGGCCTTGCTCGAAGCTCGAGCGTAGCCCCTCGATTTCATGAAGCTCGTGCGCGAACACCGCCAAGATGGCCTCGTCGCTCTCGAAGACGGAGGCGCGGACCTTCACGACGACGGCTCCGTCGCGGAGGAGATCGTCCCAGCGGTACCACGAGGTCGACTTGAAGCCGCCGAACGCGGCGTACACGTCGGACGCGAAGTGCGCGTCGTCACGCTCGACGAAGCGGACGTCGTCGGGGACGTCGATCCCCTCCGCCGCCACGAGCGCCCGCGCCTGGTCGATAGATCTTCGCGCCGGAGGGTGATTCGGACGCCAGGCCAAGCGCGGCGCCTGCGCTCCCGCAGCGCGAGCGACCGCGAGATCGACCGCGTCGAGCTCCGAACGGGGCACGACCTCATCCTACCTTTCGTGCCGGGAGGGAGCACGGCGTGCAGCGAGCGTCAGGCATCCGCATCCCCCGCCCCCGGGTCGAGCTCGTCGCTCAACCCCAACCCCAGCTGCTCGTCCTCTTCCTCCCGCCCCGCCTTCGCCGCCTTCTTCGCCCTCCGCAGCAGCTCCTTCCCCCGCAGCGCCTCCGCCTCCGCCGCGTGCTCCGCGAGGTACCGCGCGCGCGCCTCGTCGCTCCCCGGCTCGTCGATGGTGAACCCCGCCCGGATCTCGTCCTGCAGCCGCAGCTCCCACTGCCACGCCTTCGCGGGGTGCAACGCCCAGAAGCACCCGTGCGCGACGCCGAGGCTCGGATCGAGCCGGCACTTCCCCTCCACGCGCGCCGGGAAGTAGCGCTTCGCGAGGTGCGCCCAGTCGTAGTCCTTCTTGCCGGCCGCGTTCGCCAGCTCCTTCCACCACTTCTTCGGATCCTTCCACTGCGGCTCGAGGAGCGGCCAGAGCGCGGCGGCGTTCACCATCACGCCGTCGTCGAGGTCCATCGCGTGGGGCGCGTCGACCTCGCGGGGCTTGGTCTGGCCGTCGGGCGGCGGCGGCCCCTTCTCGGCGCACTGGGCGACCTTCCCGAGGAAATCGTCGAGCTCCTCGGAGAGCTTCTGCAGCCGATCGAACTCCTTCTCGGCCTTCGCCTTCTGCCCCTTGTCCGGGCTCGCCCGCGCCTGGCGCACCCGCTCGATCTGCCCGTCGAGCGCGCGGCGCTCGGGGATCAGGTGGTCGGCGAGGAGCGTGGTGAGCGCGTTCCCCCAGCGGTGGATCGACACCCAGGCGACGAAGCTCCGCTTGCTCGACGAGAGCGGGAAGTAGATCGGCCGGTTCTCGTAGGCGTCTTTGTGGTGCTTGAAGAAGCCGTCGCGCAGGTAGTCGCGCAGGGAGCTCTTGGCGTCGATGGCGCGCCCATGAGTGGCCCAGGCCGCGCGGAGCGGCGCGCAGGCCGGGTGGGCGAGGCTGTCCTTTCGCGCCGCGGTGGCCTCTTCGGAGTCGACGGCGGCGGAGAGGAAGAGGATGCCGTGCGGGAGCGCCGTGGCAGGCGCGACGTCGAGGATCCCCTCGCGCGCAGCGCCAAAGCGGCCGAGCGCGACGCCGACCGCGAAGGAGACGTGGTCCATCGGGCGGGGCGGATCGAGGACCGGCTCGTAGGGCGGGAGCGGCGCGCCGGCCGGGCGATCGACGGCGAGCTGGGCCCACGCTTGGGCGTACCGCCAGGGGGACGGGCCGGGACGGAGAAACTCTACCGAGGCTTCGCGGGCGGATTCGTGCTCCACGAACGCGGCCTCGACAACGGCGAAGATCTGTTCGTCTCCCTCGATCCGCAGGAGTGCGAGCCGCTCAACATCGGTCGTCAGGAAGTGAATCCCTGGGTTGATAGACTCCATCGTGAACCGCGCCAGACTGCTGTTCAGCAGACAGACCATGGCCGCAGTGTTCTCGGCGAATACGGACCCGGCGACGTGTCCGAACACGGATGGACGACTGTGCGCTCTGGCAGAGAACGACGACCCGATATTGGCGAACGCGACGCCTCGCCGGTAGTACCAAGTCGCACCGCGACCGAAGCGGTTGTCGGGATACGTTGCGAGCTCTAGGCCCCTCGCTCGCCACAAGAGGACGTCGCCGACCTCATCGCACCACGCTCTGCCTTCGGAGCCTTTGATGTAGGTCACCCACGGGTGTCCGTCCCAGCCCTGCGACTCGTCGTCGAAGGATTTCAGCATCACGTCGCCGCAACGGACTTCCCACGGCCGGCGAAGCCAACGTGTGTTGTTCTGCGTGGAGAGGCCATAGCGAACGGTATGCGTCGCGCCCAGCTTCGGCGCTGCCGCGTAGCTCGCGAGAAACGCCTCGCTCCACCAATACACAATGGGCTCGCCCTCGATCGCCGTAAACCCGCGCACGTCGAACTCGTAGCGCCCGACCTGGGAGCGCAGCCCGGCGATGATCTGCCGGTAGTTCTCGTCCGTTCGCACTCGCGTCGTTGGGCTCGTAGGGCAGATCGCCGTCGATGAGGCTGCGAGGCTTCCTCGTCGCGTCACCGCCATCGCGACCGGATTGTCGGTCATGTCCTGAAACGCTCCCCAGCCGACGTCGCCAATCGTCCGCAGATCGTTCTCGCGCAGCAGCCACTCGCGAATGCCGGTGAACTGCCCGAGGAACATCCACCCGCGCATCGTCACCATCGCCGAGATCCCCCCCGGCTTGACCAGCTCGAGCCCGCGCTGCAAGAACGCCGCGTACAGATCGGCCTTCCCCAGCGGGTACTTCGCGGCGACATAGCTCGCGTCGGCCATCTTGGTCGCGCCCTGATAGGGCGGATTGCCGATCACCAGATCGTACTCCCCCTCTCGCGCGAGCCGCACGAACCGCACCCCCGAGGCGAGCTGCTCGCCGTCGAGGCGCAGGCCGAGATCGTCGGCGTTCGAGTGCTGGCCGAGGAAGGTCTCGAGCTTGTCGAGGACGGTCGCCTTCGCCTCTCCGATCGACAGCGTCACCTGCTGGGCCGGGAAGCCGGTGAAGATGTTCCCCTGCCCGTGCGCTTTCTCGAAGGTCAGCTCGGTGCTCCGGATCGCCTCCTCCACGGCGGCGTCGACCTTGAGCAGCGTGCCGAGGTGATCCACGCCGGCCAGCGCCGAGACCACGCGATCGGTGAGCGCCCCGGGGATGCCGGTCTCGAGCAGCACGCCGCGTCGGAGCGCGTCGAGGGCGGGGTCGCCGGCGGGGAGCTGGGCGAGCTGCAGCGCGGGGGCGACCAGGTGCAGCGCCCGCGGCCGCGCGTCGCGGGCGAGCTGGCGCGCCTTGAGGAGCAAGCCGGCGGCGGCGATCTGCACGGCGCGCGGATCGAGGTCGATGCCGTGGAGGTTCTTCTCCAGGATCGACTCGGCGATGTCGCGATCGCTCCAGCTCTCGCCGCGGTGGCGCGCCTCTTCGCAGTACATCGCCACCAGTAGATCGAAGGCGATGATCAGGAAATGCCCCGATCCGCACGCCGGATCGAGCAGCTTCAAGTCACGGATCGAGCCCGGGACCGCCGCGACCATCTCGGCCGGGATCGGCTGCGGCACGTAGTACTTCCAGCGCTCCTCGAGCCCCGGCTCGATCGGCATCAGCGCGTCGAGCGCGACCTCCCCGGCCTCGCGCTTCGCTCGCCACGCGGCGCGACGCGCGTCGAGTCCGGGAAGGACATCTTCGGCGTCGGAGCGCCAACCGTTCTGCTTGCAGATGCACAGCCACTGCGCGCCGAGGCTGTTGTGGAGCAGCCACTCGACCATGTACCGCTCGGTGAACATCTGCGTCTTCGACGCGATCTCGTGCGGCTCGATCTTGCCGCCGCCGGCGATCTTGGCGTCGAGCGCCTCGCGCTCGGGATCGTTCCAGTACTGGTAGACCCAGCCGAGCGTGGTGTCGTCGGTCCAGGCGCTGGCGAGCTCGGGGCGATCGAGCTGCTCGACCAGCTCGCGCAGCGTGGAGGCCGGCATCGGGAACAGGTGCAGCAGGCCGACGTCGCCGAATAGGCCGGGGAGATCCACGGCGAGCTCGTCGAACACGAGCTGCAGCAGCTGGGCGTACCCCTCGGTCTCGTCGCGCTCATCGGGCCGCTCACCGAGCAGCAGCGCCGGGGCGAACTCGCGGAACTGCCGGTAGCCGCGGCTCTCCCACCCTCCGGTGATCACCAGCGGCTTGGAGAGCCCGAGCGCCTCCAGGTGGCGCAAGAGCACCACGCGGTTGAGCCAGGTCGCCGCCGCGAGCTTGACCGCCTCGTGGAGGAAGCGGGCGCGCGCCTCGTCGGCGGTCTCTTTGGTCTTGGCCTTGTCCTTCCCGGTGACCGCGGCGGCGCGCACGCGCTCGTCGATCCACCCTTCGAGCAGCGTGCGCTTCTTCCTGCGCGCCTCGGGCAGATTTGCCTGCGCGGCCTTCACGCCGAGGCGGTAGTCGCCCCGGGCGCGCTCGGTGAGATCGTCGATCACCCGCGCGCGCAGGGCGCGGATGGTGGTCGAGAGGAGCGATTTCGCCTCTGGCGTAAGCCTGTTCGTCGGCGGATCGCTCACTGGAGCCTCACCCGCACGCCGTGCTGGAGCTGTTCGAGCACGCGCTCGCGCAGCTCACCGAGCACGCGTTCGAGCTCGTCGGCGCTGGCGACCTCGCGGCCGGCGAGGCGCGCTTCGAGCCGCACGATCGGCTTGCGCTTGGGCCCCCCTTCGGGCTGCGGCCGCTCGACCACCAGCGTGTCGAGCCGCTCCACCGCCTGATCGAGCGCCTGGGCGAGCCGCACCGGCGTGCCGTCGCGCAGCTCGATGAGCGTCGGCACCACCGCGTCGACGATTCCCGCGGGGGCCGCCTCGGCGATCGGGCGCAGCACGTGGCTCGCCTGATCGGGCGTGAGCTTGCTGAAGCCGTCGCGCATCTTCACGCTGGCGCGGTGCAGCTCGGCGGTGGTGGTGTGCTGCAGCACGATGGCCGAGCGCAGCTCGCGGTAGCGCGCGCGCACGATCTCCGCGGCCTCGGCGAGCGCGGCGAGCTCGCGCCACGGCCGCTCACTCGCGAGGTGCGCGTCGAGGCGCTGCGCCGCGTCCTCCACGACCGCCCCGAGATCGCCGAGGTGCCGCAGCTGGGCGAGCTGCAGGTCGCGCACCGAGGCGGCGCGAGTGATCGCCTCGATGGCCGCGTCGGTGAGCTCGGCCTCGTGGATCCCGAGCTGCTGCACGCCGTCGCGCAGGGCGTCGAGGTGCTTCACCAACGCCTCGCCGGTGTCGTCGACCTGGCGCGAACGCCGGCAGGCCTCGAGGGCGCGCTCCAGCTTGCGGAGCGGCTCGACCGGTTCGGGGCGGCCGGGCAGGCGCTGCAGCTGCGACTCGATGCGCCGGAGCCGCTCGCGCACGCCTCCGAAGGCGCGGAACACCGCGTCGGTGATCGGCTCGGGGTCGGGCTCGACGTCGAGCTGGAGCGACTCGCGGAAGAAGCGCGCGAGCTTGTTCCAGGCGCGTTGATCGAGCTTGGTGTCGCTCGGCGGCAGGATGGTCGCGCGGCGGAAATCGCCGAGGCGGATGAAGAGATCGCGCGCCCCCTCGTCGCTGTAGGCGCCGACCGTCTTCCCCTGCTCGGGCTCGATGCGGACCTTGCGACCGCGCAGCAGGCCGAGCACGCAGGCGCGCACCACGTCGGCGGCGTAGCCGTACGGAGGCTTGCCGAAGTGCTGCAGCAGCATCGCCCCCGACACGCCGTTGGTCTCGATCACGTGCTGACCGATGCGCGAGGGAATGGCCCCTTCGCAGCGCGCGACGTATTTCCCTGCGTCCTGCACGAGGATTCCCAGCCCCCCCGCGCCGCCGTCCGCATCCATGAACTTCGCCGACGGCCCGGCGAGCTGGAGCTGGAAGAGCTGCTCGAGCTCGCGGTCGGAGATCGCGAGGGCGGTGAAGTGCGGGAACAGGATCGGCAGCGCCTGATTCGCGGCCGCGAGGAGCACCGCGTCGAACGTGGCGCCGAGATCGCGCGCGCGCCAGCTGGTGCCGCGGAAATAGAGCGTGCCCGAGAGGAGCGCGTCGGCGATCGCGGCGCGCAGCTTGCGCAGCGAGTCTTCGAGGCGACGCTGCTCGTCGAAGAAGAAGTGCTGCGCGTCGCTGGAGAGGGCCGAGAGGCGCCCCTCGTTGTTGCGCACCATGCGGGCCGACTGCACGGCCGATTTGGCGAGATCGAAGAGCGCGCTGGGATCGCCGCCGATCCAGAGGATGCGATCGCGCAGGAGCGCCTGATCGCTCCTCTCGGCCCACGAGGTCGCCTCGCGATCCTCGCGCCGCGCGACGAGCCGGAAATCGACGGTGGTGGCCGCGTCGACGCGCGGATCCTTGAGGCGCACGTCGACCGCGTCGCCGCCGTCGTTGAAGAGCGCGAGCCACGGGAACGGGCCCCCGCGGTGCTCGGGGCGCCGCACCGGGCCGACCAGCTGTTCGAGCTCCTGCTGGATGACCAGGCTGCGCGCCTGCGGCGTGGCGGCGGTGTCCTCGCGCTCTTTGGCCCACTCCTGGCCGGCGGAGCTCTGGATTCGATAGCCGGTCTTCTCGAGCCGGCTGAGCAGCCCGAGCGCGTGCAGCCGCTCCAGCGCCTGGGTCACGGCCGCGACGTTGCTCCCTTGGCCGAGGCGGGCATACAGGCACTTCGCGACCAGATCGGCCGAGGTGGGCATGCGCTCGTTCTGCACCAGCTGCAGCAGCGCGACCGCCTTGGCCACGCGAGCGCAGAGCGGATCCTCCAGCACCTCGGGGTGTTCGAAGATGTTGCGCAGCGTGTTCTGCACGTCGGGGTGGAGCGCGGTGTGCTGGACCTCGAAAATAATGTCGAGCGTGACCAGCACGCCGACCTCGCGATCGGCCAGCTTCTGCGAGCGAAACAGCTCACCGAGCAGCTGCAAGAGCCCGCGGATGGCGTAGTCGTCCCCCTGCACGCGGGTCGACTGCACGCGGATCTGCGAGGTGATTTCGAGCAGCAGATCCACGTGCCCGGGGAGCATCGGGTAGACCTCGACGAAGTCCTCCTCGGTGATCGACTCGCAGCCGTAGGCGTAGACCTTGAGATCCGCGCGGTGGGTTTGGAAGCGGGTGCGCAGGTCGGCCTCTTGCTCGGGCTTCTTGCGCAGCAGCCGCTTGTGCACGACGTCGCGGATGTTGGTGTTGGCGAGGTGCACCCGCAGCTTGGGCGGGAATCGGTCCTTGAGCTTGCCGATGGTGTTGGCGACCGACTCGGCCTCGAGCTTCTGCTGCCCCGTCGCGAGCAGCCAGGCTTTGCCCTTGAGGCGCGCGCCGAGGTTCTCGACGAAGGTCTGCAGCCGCAGCATGCGCTTCTCGTCGTCCTGCGCGACGAACTGGCTCACCTCGTCGACCACGATGAACAGCGCGCTGTCGGGGGCGCGCGCGTCGAGCATCTGCTCGATGGCGTCGACGGCGTCGACCGGCGAGGCGCCGCTGCTCTGCCGCGAGGCCGCGTGCACCTTGAACCAGGCGAGCGGATCGGCGTAGCGCGCGGGCTGCATCGCGTGCATCACCTCGGAGAAGTGATCGTCGGCGAGGGCGTCGAGCTTGGCGACGTCCCACGGCTTGCCGAGCGTCTTCTCGGCGACCTCGCAGAACTTCTCGTAGAGCCCGTCGCGCTCGAGCTTGAGCTCGAACTCGGCCACGGTGGGGTCGCGCCGGCAGTAGCCGAGCCGCTCCTGCACCTTGCGCACGATCGCGTGGTGCACGTTCTGGCCGTCGCGCGCGAAGGAGCCGATGTCGAAGACCACCGCGAGCGATTTCGGGAACTTCTGCTGAAAGGCGTCGAACGCGTCGACGAGCTCCTGGGCGCGGGGCGAGTCGTCCCGCCGGACCAGCGCCTTCCAGAGCGGCGTGCCGTCGGGGAGCAGGGCGCCGCCGATGGCGAGCCCGAGCAGCTTGGCGAAGCTCGACTTGCCGGAGCCGTAGAAGCCCGAGATCCACGAGGCGGGGAGCGAGGCGCCGCCCGGCACCATCTCGCTGACGATGGCGCGCAGCAGCGAGACGAGCTCCTCGTGGATCCCGCGCGAGACCCGCACCGTGCGCGGATCGCCGGGCGCGTACCCGCCGGTGACGATGTACTCGCCGACCTCGGTGGCGAGCTGCTCCGGCGTCTGCTCGTGGAAGTAGACGACCGGCGGGATGTTGCGGGTGACGTTGCGCTGGAAGAGATCGCGGATGGTCGACATGTTCTCTGGTGGCGCCGGTCGCGGTTGCATCGCTTCGAAGAGGAAGAGGAGCAGAGCGCTCAGGGGTAGATGCGCGGGCGGTAGTCGCCGTCGGCGGGGACCACGCCCATGAACGACAGGCCGGCGTTCTGCACGCGGGTGCCGGGGTAGAGCAGCACCACGGGGATGCCGCGCGTCTTGCCGTCGATGTGGCGCAGCAACGCCGACGAGCGCAGGAACTTGTAGAGCGCGCCGGCGCGGCCGATGAGCACGAGGGTGCGATCGGCCTGCTCGGGGTAGCGATCGGCGAAGTCGGCGATCTTGGCGATGACGTCGGCGGCGATCCCCTCGGGGGCGTCGATCTGGTCGGCGATCTTGTCCTTCAAGTAGTCGAGGGCGCGGGCGGGATCGTCCTGGAAGAGGGCGCGCTCGCGCTCGATGACCCGCTGCACGAAGCGATCGCCCTCTTTGCGCAGGCGGTCGACGAGGAGCGTGAGCAGGTCGATCGAGAGTACGCCCCACCCCTCCGCCTGCAGCTCGCCGCACATCGAGCGCATCTGCTTGCGCAGCTCGAACTCCTCCTCGGCCGCGTACTGGAAGATCGCGAACCGGTAGTTGCGCATGGTGCTGATCTGCGGGCCGCCGGGGCCGGTGAGATCGCTCTTGAGCGCCCTGATGCCTTCGCCGATCCGCGCCCGCTCGCTCATCGGATCCCCTCGACGCTCGGACGATGCGCCGCCCACTCGGCCAGCGAGGCCGCGTCCCACTCGAATTCGTGCAGATCGCCCATGCGGTGATGCCGCACGCCGGGGAGCGTCCGGAGCCGCGCCTCGACGACGTCGCTGCCGAGCCCGACCGACGCGAGGTACGGGTTCGCCAAGAGGCTCCCCTCGTAGCGGACCTCGCGGAGCAGGTGCAGGCAGTAGCCGAGCGCGAGATCCGAGACGCGCGGCTGCACGATCGGCCTGGGATCGCGCGTGCCGGCGACGAGCCCGGCCTCGTTCGCGGCGGAGAGGAGCTTGCTCGCGAACTGGATGACCGTGGACGCGCCCCAACGCCCAGGCACGCGCTCCTCGACCCAGCGGACGACGACGTCGCGGCGGATCTCCGAGACGCCCGGCGAGACGCCGGCGGCGCGACGCGCGACGAGGAACTCGCCACAGAAGCGCCGGTAGAGCGGATCGGCGAGCTGCAGGTGCCAGTGGCAGACGAGCGCGCGAGTCACGCCGTCCATGCGGCTCCAGCGATGCAGCACGGCGAGCGCCGGCGGGTACGCGTCGTAGCGGACCGCGAAGTTGGCGAGCAGCAGCTTCACCCGCTCGACGCTCTTGGGGCCGAACCAGCGCTCGTCGAAGGCCCGCGCGGCCCGATCGCTCGGTGCGAGCGCGGCGACGGTCGGATCGACGCGCTCCCAGTAGGCGCGCGACTCCTCGATGCCGAGGGCGAGCCGCAGGATCCGGGTGTGGAGCTCGGTCTGCTCCGCGGGCTCCTCCGAGCGGCCGACGATGGGCGGCGCCGGCTCGCTCACGTGCACGGCATCCGCCCTCTCTGCGGCCCCGGTCACGGCCTGAGCCTCGCGTGCGGCAGCGGGTACTGCGGCGCGAACGGGACGAGGATCGAGGCGAGCTTTGCGACGAGCAGCGCGGGCTCGGCGGGGAGGGCCCCCTTGAGCTCGCGACCGCCGGGGACGACCGCGGCGTCGCCTGCCTCGCCCGAAGCGCGGCCGGCCCGCAGGTGCGCCGCGAAGGTGTCTGCAGAGAAGCTCGCGCCGCCGTCGACGAGCACGCCCGCGTAGACGAGGCCGGGGAGCGCGACGCGCGGATCGACGCCCGATCGCTTGTGCGCAGCGAGCCGCTCCTGGATCCGCTCGTCGACCTCGAAGCCGAGGAAGTAGATCGTCCGCAGCTGGTCGGGGTGGGCGAGGCTGGTGCGCAGCCGCGCGTCGGTGCGCCGCGCCGCCTCGCGCACGGCTTCGAGGCCGGCCCACGCGTGGGTGCGCGGCAGGAGCCGACGCAGCAGGTCTCCGCCGCCGTC
>CAIXWQ010000475.1 GCA_903923175.1 uncultured delta proteobacterium
CAGCCCCGCCGGCCGCGTTCGCCCCTCTGCAGTTCCTCGTGCTGCTGGTCGCCGGCTGGATCCAGCGTGAGCAAGGGCGTCGCATCGACTTCTTGCGCGCGGAGAACAGCGTGCTGCGCGCACGCCTCGGTCCCGGCCGCGATTACTACCGCGACGCCGCGTAGCGGCCGTCCTTCGCCTGGCCGAAGCGAAGGACGGCGAGCGACGGTTGTCAGAGAGCGGGATGCGCATCGGCGGCGCAGGTCGGGCCGCGGGCACGCCGGAGAGAATAGCCCCCTTGGGGCCGACTGGCACGGAGCCTGTCGGTCTTCAGCAGACTTCAGACGCCGCGGACGGACGTGACTTGCGGGCGATCGGGGGCCCTCAATGCTGCAATTCTGGCCCAATGCGGGGCGTTCGAATATTGGGACCACAAGGGCACTTACATAAAGGCTCGATGGACGCCCCGCCGCCCGAGGAACGCCGCCTGCGGCGCGCGGCGTGACGGCGAAACCCGAGTCAGAGACGACGTGCGCCAGCGTCCGCACCGATCAACGCCCGGTCGCTCCTCAGTCTCCGCCCGTGAGGCGCCCGAGGAGGCGAACGAGCTGCCTCCTGGCGGCGGGCGGCGTGATGCCGAGGTCGTCGGTCTCCCCGTCGACGATCGCGTCGGCGAACCGCTCGACCGCGAGCAGCGCCGCGGCGACCTCGTCGAGCGGGCGCTCCCTCAGCTTCGGAAACCGGGCTCGCAACGCTTCGATCTGCCGGATGCGCTCCCTCGCGCGCACCGCTCGAACGCTCGGATCGGTGATCGCGAGCGCCCGGAGCGATCGCCGGAACGCCTTCGCCGCCGCGTGATTGCGAAGCACCGCCGTCGCCGCCTCGCGGAGCGTCGCCGCCCCCGCCCCCAGCTCGACCTGCTCGTCGACCCAGCGCGAATACACCTCGACGAAGATCGCGCGCTTGTCGCGGAAGTGTCGGTAGAACGTCTGCGGCGCGAAGCCGGCGGCGCGGGCGATGCGGTTGGTGTCCGTGCCGTCGAAGCCGTCGAGCTCGAACGCGCGGCGGGCGACTTCGACGAGGGCGGAGCGGGTGACGTCCGTCGGCGAAGGAGCGTCGCTGCGTGCTCCGTGCGCGGCCGACGGCGCGTTGCGCTTTCGTGGCGACGTTGCGCTTGTCTTCATGCGTGATATTAATATCACATGAACGCCCCCGAGCTCGTCGCGCTCAGCGCTCCCGGTGAAGGCCGGCTCGTCTCCGTCGCCGGCACGAACGTCCACGTCGTCGAGCGAGGCCAAGGGGTTCCGGTCGTCGCGCTCCACGCCATCGGCCACGGGGGTGGCGATTTCGCCGCGCTCGCCGAGCGCTTCTCGGCGCGCTGCCGCTTCTTCCTCGTCGACTGGCCGGGTCATGGCCGCAGCCCCGCGTCGATCGACCCGAGCTTTCATGGCTATGGCGCGCTGCTCGCGCAGCTCCTTCCGCTCCTCGCCGACGAGCCGGTGATCGTGCTCGGCAACTCGATCGGCGGCGCGGCGGCGATCGATGCGGCGGCTCGCGCGCCCGAGCGGGTGCGTGGGGTGGTGCTCTGCGACGCAGGGGGGCTCGCCGCGATCGGCTGGTTCGAGCGGCTCGCGATCGGCGCCCTCGCGCGGATCTTCGAGGCGGGCGCGCGCGGCGCTCGGTGGTTTCCGGCGTTCTATCGGCGCTACTACGCGCTCGTCCTCGCCGGGCGCCCCGCGCGCGAGCGTCGCGCGATGATCGTCGCGGCGGGGCCAGCGGCGTCGTCGCTCCTCGCCCGCGCATGGCGGAGCTTCGCCGAGCCGTCGGCGGACCTGCGCGCCCTCGTCGAGCGGGTGCGCGTGCCCGTCTGGATCGCGTGGGCGAAGCGCGATCGCGTCATCCAATGGTGGGCGAGCAGAGCGGCGGCCGAGCGGTTCGGCGAGCGCGAGATTTCGTTCTTCGACGCCGGACACAGCGCATTTCTCGAGGACCCAGACGCCTTCGCCGCCGGCTTCGAGCGCTTCTTGGACCGCGTCGTCAGCCGCGCTCGTTCAGGCTCGTGATCGGCCGCCCAGCGACGACGCGGCGCAGGCGCGTCGGCACCGAGGCCGAGATCCTGGCCGACCTGAACATCGACGCTTTCGACATGCTGCTCATCTTCGATCAGCCGAACGCCCCTGCGGACGCGCTCGCGACGCTCGGCGGCGACCTCGACGCGCAGCTCCTCCGTTTCGGGCAGAGCGGCGGCGTGGCGGTCGCCCTCGACGGCGGGAGCGGCCGCGGCGAAATGCCGTGGTTCCTCGGCACGAGCGGCGTGCTCAACGTGGTCGACGAGCGGCTCACGACAGGCCTCACGCTCGAGAACCTCGCGTTCACCGACGCCGTCGGCCTCGGCGTCCTCTCGAGCTGCCTCGCGCCGGCCAGGACCGTGTCGTTCAGCCTCGCCGGGCCCGTCGAAGGACGTCGTGGCGGTCATCGACGATCCGGCCTCGAGCCGACCGGTCGTGGCGCACACGGTCGTCCACAAGCCGTAGGCGCTGCGCACGCTCGTCAACTTGCGCTTCCTGCCCCTTCGATGTTGCCTGCGCCGGCGCAGGCTCGGGCAGCGAGGGCTGCGCCGCGGGCTCAGCAAATGACGACGCCGCCGCGGGCCGAGCGCCGGATCGCTTGCCGCGCGCGCTCCCTCTTGGGACGCTCTTGGAAGATGCGTCCCCCCCCGCTCGTCGTCGTGCTCGTCGGCGCCGCGCTCGGCTGCGGCGAGCCGTGCGCCAAGCTCGAGACGCGGCTCTGCGCCGATCTGGGCGAAGCCGACTGCGCCCGCTGGCGAGCGAGCCCGCAGCATGGACCGCCCGGCGGTGATCGCCTGTCGTGCGATCTGATCCTGAGCGACGGCAAGTACTACCAGAACGGCCTGCGCAGCGTTCGCGACGGACTCGCGGCCTCTGCTTCCGCCAAGCCGTCCGCCGCGGCCAGCGCCTCGCGCTGACCTCCACTTCACCCCGCGCCCCTCGTGCCCTGACGGCGGCGCGTGACTCCAAAGGCACTCGAGACCGGCAGGGAGGCTGAGAATGACCCCGAGCGGCTAGCAACCGCAAGGCGCGACCATCCACAGACGGTTGCGGTCCCGCAGCGGCACCTAGAGCGCTTCATGGCGCTGACCACTCGCAATCACGATGCCCCAGACGTCGACTGCGGCGTTCCCCCCGGCGCCCCGATGGAACGGAATGCGCGGGCTCGGCCGAGTTCGGCCGGGGCCGGCGGCGCAATCCCTCTAGCGGCCGAGGGATGCTTCGCCCGCTCGCCTTTGACCCCACCTTCGCGCGGTGCGGCAGGGGAATCGGGAGCGAGTCGTGCGCGCCCGCACACTCGACAGGGGCGACCGTCCACGCGACGCTCCAACGGGCGTGAAGAGCGGCATGTTCACCGTCGGGCTAGTCGTGCTCGGCGTCGTGGCGATCGGCGCCTGCGGTCACGTCGCCACGCAGCCGTCGGCCCCGCAGTCCGCCGCGCCCGCCGGTTCCTCGCCGACCGCGACGACGACCGCGACGGGGAGCGCGTGTGCGGACGCCAGTGGCGTGCCCGATGCCGCGCCCACCCGCGTGCAGGACGCCGAGGTCGTGTCGGCCTCGCGCGGCACTGCGGACGACGACGCGCTCCTCCCGCTCCCCGCGGAGCCCTGGTACCATGACCGTCCCGATCGCGAGGACGACTGCGTCCCACCGCTCGCAACGCCTCTCTCGCCCCCACTTCCCGGCACCGTTCGGCTCGTGCGACCCGCGGTCGGCGTCATTCGCATCGCCGCCGACGGGCAGCGAGCTGCACTTCCACTATCGCTTCTTCTCGGTCGCGCTCACGACGGAGCGGCGGGCCCAGAGCCCCGGTGTGTGCTCCCATGGTCTGGAGCTTCCCGAGACGCCACTGAGACGCTCGCCGGATGTCGGCCCGTTCCTCGCTCGCGCGGGGCCGGGAGCGGAACGCGCCGCCCCTACAGAGTGCGAAGGATTCGTCGCTTGCTGCCCGCGGTCCGGACACTCGGACACGGTCGCCGTGGCCTCGGGCGCATGCCATTGTCGGCATCGAGGTCGTATTGGACGGTGACCCGTTGGCCGAATGACCGCTTGGTCACCGACCTTCAGGGCGGACCGATGGACCGCCTAGTACTGCGTCCCGCAAATCCGTGAGAGCTTCACTCTCGGGGCTCCAGCACCCAGGGAATGGTGGAGATGAGCGTCTCGAGCATCGGTTCGATGCTGCCCACGAAAGCCGGTGTTCTCCCAGCGTCCAGTGTGGGTAGCGCACTCCAGCATCCACAGGTGCGCGTCGACGCGTCGGAGGCGCGCGTGCGCGATCGCATCGCGTTTGGGATCCGCTCGTCGACCTCGAAGCCGAGGAAGTTGATCGTCCGCAGCTGGTCGGGGTGGGCGAGGCTGGTGCGCAGCCGCGCGTCGGTGCGCCGCGCCGCCTCGCGCACGGCTTCGAGGCCGGCCCACGCGTGGGTGCGCGGCAGGAGCCGACGCAGCAGGTCTCCGCCGCCGTC
>CAIXWQ010000476.1 GCA_903923175.1 uncultured delta proteobacterium
CCGCTCGGCGCGCCGGTCACGCCGTCCAGCGGTCGCGCCTCGAGCCCGTTCCCGCCGGAGCTGGGGTTGTCGTCGAGGCCGACCGCGAGGAACCCCGCCGTCACAGGGGCGAGGGCGGCGCCGTACGAGCTGCTCGCGAAGACGAGCTGATCCGGGCCGAGCGCGCCGGTGGCGCGGTTCGCCGTCACCACGTGCAGGCGACCCGACGCGATGTAACCGACCAGGAAGGCGTCGGTCCCGGCGGCCGACACCGGCGGGGAGCCGCCCCCCGCGGCGAGCGTCAGGGGGACCGGATCGAGCGGCGTCAGCGACGCGTCGTAGCGGCTCGCGCGCACGCCTTTGCTCGCGGACGACCACGCGAGGAGCCACTGGCCCGATCCGCCCGCGAGCGTGAGGCCAGAGAGGTCGGTGTCGGGGCCGAGCAGGCGCGCGTTCGCGTCGAGGAGGGCGCCCGTGGCCGAGACGCGCGAGGCGTACGTCGCGACGTCGTAGACGCCTCCGCGATCGTCGAGCCACGCGGCGAGATAGCCGCTGCCGCTCCAGGCGATCGCCGGGGAGCTCTGCCGCGCCTCGGTGCGTGCGATCGGCAGCGGCGTCGTGTCGAGCGGGGTGAGATCCGCGCCGACGCGCACGCCCGAGATCTGCCCCACCAACGGAGTGGCGGGCGAGAGCGTCGCGAACACCACCAGGCGCTGCGCGCCCGCCTGCACGAACCGCGTGAAGAGCGTGGTCTGACTGGCGAGCTGCGTGCCGGCCGGTGCGAAGCTGCCGTCGGAGCCGACGAGCGCGCCCCACGGATACTCGGTCGGCTCCGTGGAGGCCCGCCCATCGGCCCACGTGACGACGTACCTTGCGCCGTCCCAGGCGCACGACGGCTCCCGCTGCTCGCCGAGGGCGTGGCCGAGTGCGAGCGGCGCGGCGTCCAGCACGGCGCCCGCCGAAGAGACTCGAACGCCTGCCACGTCGTCGCCATAGGCCTGCGCCTCCGTGCTGAACGCGACGAGGTAGCCATCGCCGTCGGACGCGACGCAAGGCGACTGAATCCACCCCGTGGCGTTGCTCGCGAGCGTGAGCGGCGCCGCGTCCGGGAGCGTGCCGGAGCTCGTGACGCGCCGACCCAGCGCCACGCCGCTCGTGCTCGCGCCGCCCGTCGTGATCGTCCATCCGACGAAGTACGAGGTCCCGTTCGAGCCGACCGAGACCGAGTCGGCGGCGGTGTTCGCGACGACGATCGGCGACGCGTCGAGTACGGAGCCCGACGGATCGACGCGCACCGCGTACACGCTCGTACCGTCGGTCCAGGCGACGAGCCAGCCGGCGCTGCCGGCCGCGATCGCGACGGCTCGGCCATACGGCACGCCGGCGAGGGTGAGCGGCGTCGCGTCGATCACGGCGCCGGCGGTGTCGACGCGGAACGCGCGAATCGCGGTCGTCGTGGCGTAGGCGAACAGGTACCGCCCGCCCGCGAAGGCGACCCTGGCCCGCTGCGTCTCCTGCGGGCCGAGGTAGAGCGGCGGCGACGCGGTGCCGGTCGCGTCGACGAACGTGCCGCGCAGCGCGCCGCGCGCCGGTCCGCCGTCACCCCACGCGACGAGCGCGCGCGTCCCGTCGGAGGCCGCGGTGAAGTCGTTGTACGAGTTGAGCCGCGCAGGGATCCACGTGGGCGGATCGAGGGTCACCTCGGCCGAGATCACCGGATCGAGCACCGCCGGGAACGCGCTCCCCGCGACGACTGCCGCCGGGACGCTGAGCTCGATCGCGCCGTCGTGGAAGCGCGCCGGCACCGCCGTCTCGCGCCTGCGCGCGTCGATCCACGTGCCGTGCCCGTAGCGGACGCCGCCGAACACGAGCCCCTGCGCGTCGACCGCGGTGAGCGCGCCGCCGCGCGCGTCCGCTCGCACGGGCACGCGGACGACGAGGTCGCCTTCGCCGGCGGGCGCGTCGTCGAAGCG
>CAIXWQ010000477.1 GCA_903923175.1 uncultured delta proteobacterium
CCGAAGAGGACGAAGTTCGCGGACAGCGGTCATGTGTCGACGGCGCGTCTGCTCGCAGAATCTCGGAAGAAGTCACCTTGAAAGGGCTGGCCGGGGCGACGTATGGCGACGTCGGGTAGTTGTTCACGAGCTTCAGGTACGTCTCGGCCGCCTTTCCGTGCATCTCGCGCTCGCGCTTGAGCTCGTCCTTGTCGGCGGGATCGAGCGCGCGGAACGACTCGTACTCGTACGCGAGGTCGTACGTGACCTCGTCGCCGTTCGCGAACCCGGGCACCTTGTCGAGCAGGTAGAGATCGAGCCTGACGACGCGCTCCTGCGACTTGTCGCGCACGATGCTCGCCTTATTGCGCTTGTTCCTCAGCTCGAGGGTCGGCTTGCCTGCGGTCTGGGCCTCGCCGATCTCCGTGGTGAGGCGGATGGCTTCGCGCTCCTTCAGCCGCTCGAGCTCGAAGTAGTCCCGGGCGAGTCCGCGCGTGATTTCGGTGTGCCGCCGCACGGAGCCCGGGACCCTTGCGAGTTCGTACTCGAGCGTGACGATGTCTCTCATGAGCGCGACTTCGTCCTTGCCCGAGGAGACGGTCGAAGGTCGATCGGCTCGCGCGACGAGCGGCGGCCGAGGCGCGCCGCCCTTCGTGGCGGTCGACGGCGCGGCGGCGACGCTCGAAGCGGCTGCTGTGCTCACGCTCGTCGTCACGCTGGCGGTCGCCTTCGCGCTCGCGGCGGCGGCGACTCTGCAGCTGCCGTCCGCGCGGCGGCGCGCGTCGTCGCAGTCGGGCTCGCGAGCGACGCGGGTCGTCGCGCACGCGCAGACGATGGCCGACGCGGCCAGCGCTAGAAGGGTGCGGCGCATCTGCCCAGCGTAGAGCATCGACGCGGACGCGCCGCTCCGGCCTGTGCGCCAGGGCGAGCGCCTGCCCCGACGCGTTCGCTCCTCCCCTTTCTCTCCACCCCTTCCCCTCGGCGGATCGTCTCGCGGCACCGTGCTATCCAGAGGCGTGCTCACGTCCGCGCAGCTCGAGGCGCACCGCGCCGTGATCGTCGGTCACTGCTACCGGATGCTCAGCTCGGCCGTCGACGCCGAGGACGCGGCGCAAGAGACGCTCACCCGCGCGTGGCGCGCGCTCGCCGGGTTCGACGGGCGATCGACGGCGCGCACGTGGCTCTACCGGATCGCCACCAACGTCTGCCTCGACGAGCTCGCCTCGCGCAAGCGACGGAGGATGCCGATCGAGGAGGGGCGCGCCTCCGACGGCGCGCCTGCGATCGAGGAGCTCGTGCAGCGCCCGCGCGAGCACTGGATCGAGCCGATCGCCGAGGCGCGCGCGCTCCCCCCGAATCCGGCCGAGCGCGCGATCCTGCGCCAGAGCATCCGGCTCGCGTTCGTCACCGCGCTCCAGGCGTTGCCGCCGAAGCAGCGCGCCGCGCTCCTGCTCGTCGACGTGCTCGATCACTCGGCGCAGGAGGCGGCGGAGGTGCTCGAGACGTCGGTGCCCGCGCTCAACAGCGCGCTCCAGCGCGCGCGTGTGGCGCTGGCGGAGGCGCGTGACGCGGCGCCCAACCTCGAGGCCACCTCGCGCGAGGTCGTCGAGCGGTTCGCGACCGCGTTCGAGCGGTTCGACGTCGACGCGCTCACCGCGCTGCTGCGTCACGACGCGGTGCTGTCGATGCCGCCGTACGCGCTGTGGCTCCGCGGGGCGGACGCGGTGCGGACGTGGCTGCACGGGCTCGGCGGCGGATGTCGCGGCTCGCGCCTGCTGCCGGTCGCGGCGTCGGGGCTCCCCGCGTTCGCGCAGTATCGCGCCGCGCCGGAGGGCGGCCACGCGGCGTGGGCGCTGATCGTCCTCGAGCTCGACGGCGACCGGATCGCGCGCTGGACGGCGTTCCTCGACACCCCCACGATCTTCCCGCCGCTGGGCGTGCCGATCTCGCTACCTCCGAACTGACGGCGAAGAATCGGATCGGCCGCGATGATTTCGGCGGCCTCGGCCAGTCCAAGAGGAGCGACCGCTGGGCGCACCGATCGCTCGGAGCGTGAAGCTCCGCCGTACGAAGTCCTTCGACGCCTCGCACGAGCCCGTCGACCCAGAAGCACGGAGAGAGCACCTCGATGAACACGACCCCCACCGAGCACGCAACGACGTTCGAACGAGCCTCGGACCGCGAGGTCGTCGTGACCCGGACCTTCGACGCGCCGGCGCGCCTGGTCTTCGCGGCGTGGACGCAGCCCGCGCGCATGAAGCAGTGGTGGGTGCCGAAGTCGGTGGGCCTGACCCTCGACGGGTGCGAAATGGACGTGCGCATCGGCGGGAGCTACCGCCTCGTGTTCACGCTGGGCGAGCGCGAGCCGATGGCCTTCTTCGGCACCTACCGCGAGGTCATCCCGGACGCGCGCCTCGTCTGGACGAACGAGGAGGCCGACGACGGAGGGGCCGTCACCTCCGTGACCTTCGAGGAAGACGGAGCGAGGACGCGGCTGACCATGCGCGAGCTGCACCCCTCGAAAGAGGCGGCCGACCAGTGGCTCGCGCAGGGGATGGAGGCCTGCACGCGCGAGACGTACGCGCAGCTCGACGCGCTCCTCGTCACGATGCGCGCGAGCGCGGATTGAACCGAAGTGGACGAAAGTCCACGGAGGTCGAAGAGCACGGACGCGTCCGGCTTGCCGGACGTGTTCCGCGCGGATTGAACCGAAGTGGACGAAAGTCCACGGAGGTCGAAGAGCACGGACGCGTCCGGCTTGCCGGACGTGTTCCGCGCGGATTGAACCGAAGTGGACGAAAGTCCACGGAGGTCGAAGAGCACGGA
>CAIXWQ010000478.1 GCA_903923175.1 uncultured delta proteobacterium
CCAAGCATCGCTCCCGCGTCACCTATTTCCGGTCGGCCCCGCGCCGATGCTCAGCTCCTCTCGCGACGCCTCCTACCGCAACCACATCGCCGCGCGTCACACCGCCGCGACGACTCGGTGCGGGAGGGGGCGCTGCGAGGCGGCGCGGGGCATCACGCAGGCGGCGCGGAGAGCGGGGGATTTGGGGCGGAGAGGGCGAGCGTTAACAGCCACTCCGCGGAAATGTCGTTCTTGGTCGGCGCCGAGCAGACCGCGTCGGACGCGGTCTCGCCGCAGTGCCGTTTGGCGCTGTCGAGCCAGTCCTCAGGCTTGGTTGCATTCACGATCCACGCTGGGTACTCATCGCGGGAAGGCAGCGCGGGTGCTGCTGTTGAGGCACTCGCGCTAGGAGCCGTCGCGTTGCGAATCGGCGTGCTAGCAGTGCTCGACGCGCTCGTGGATGAACTCGGGGAACTCGCGACCGTCGAGGCCGACGCCTTGGTGCTGACGGAGTTCGAGGCCGACGCTTTGGAGCTGGCGGAGGTCGAGGCGCTACTCGGTGGGCTCTTGCCGTCGGACGGCTTGGCGCCGAGGCCTGTTGACAGCGAGATGCACAATCCCGTCGCGGCCAGTACGACTGGCATGACGCGGCGCACGGCTCGATACAACTTCATGGCTACCTCGTCGCAGATGCCGCGCTCGCACCTGCGGCGTGTGACTGCGGGCAAGGTAGATAGTCGCACGACAGGCGCATTCGTGGCGACGAGGATCAGCGTGCCTGGAATTTCGGCCTAACCCTAGAGGGGTATGCTGCGCCGGTTTGGTCAACGAATCCGGCGCACTCGATTGAGCGGCGCTGCCCGCCCACGCCGGCACTTCTAGCTCCGAGATCGAGCCGCCGCCGATCCACGGGGGCCTCCGACGGCCTGCGCCGCTACCCGCCGCACGCCTCCTCGTCCTCGCCGCCGCTGTCGAGCACGTCGCTCACGTCCGTGCGCGGATCGATCGGCGGCCCGACGTCGACCGTAACCTCTTGGCCTCGAGCGCAGGCGGACCTCTACAGACGGTGCGCCGGCGTGACGACCGGAGGCAGGCCCTTCAAGATCGCGTTGAAAGCCGCGGCGTCGAGCGTCTTCTCCGTCAGGAGCGCCGAGGCGACCACCTGCACCTGGAGCCAGTTCACTCGCAGGAAGCGATACGTGCGCCGGACCTCGCACACGATGTGCTGGTCGGGGTCGTGGCCCGCGAGGTCGATGCGGTTCAACGCGCCCAGCGTGTCGTCGTCGAGCAGCCGACTCACCGCGATGCGCACGCCGGTGAACTCGACTTCTGCACACCAACCGGCGAGCCCGAACCGGACGTGCCCGAGCAGCTCCGCGCGCAGCGCCTTGACTTGCTGCGCAGCGAGGTTCCCCCCGCGCTGGTTCCAGTTCGCGATCTCCTCGGCGATTGCGCCAGGGTTGTCGAGCCGGCCGTACGAGCGCGTCGCGCAGTGGCCCGCGCCGCTATCGAATCCTTCGATCGACACCTCGTGAACGCGGCCGACGTAGGCGATGGCTGCGATCGCGTGGCCGGCCTCATGATGCGCGGTCGCGGCGAGAGTGCCGTAGCTGATGCGCCGCCAGCGAGACGGCCGCGCTGCAGAGAATCCCTTCATCTCAACTTGGTGCTGCACATCGGTCGGGGCCGCGCGCGTCATGCCGTCCCCGACTCGGTCGGGAGCTCGCCGGCGCACCCGACCCGTTTCGCGAGCTGCGACAGCGCGGCCGTGAGCGCCCCTTTGCCCGCCGCGTGCACGTACGCGACCGGCACGTCAGAGGCGCGCGCAGCGGAGATGACGGCCTCGTAGTCCTTGTGGCTAAGTCGGCCGTTCACGATCACGATGCCAGCGAAGCGGTCGCGCTTGATTCGCTTCGCCAAGTTCGCCACGCGCGTGCTGTGGCCGGCCTCGACAACGTGCCAGGCGAATGGGCTTCCGAGCTGCTTGCTCAGCGCCGCCAGATTCTGAACTTTGAGGCCGATTCCGACGATGGCGATCGTGCCCGTCACGGCGAGCGGTGTCGGCGTCGACGGGTCACCGGTCGCGTCCCCCGCCGGCTCGGGCTCAGTTTCGACCCCCGTTGCAACGCTCGCGGGCAGGCGCATTCGGTGGGTGAGCGGCCCGGGCGTCGTCGCGCTCGCACGGCGCTCGCGCTCGAGTCGCGCCTGCTTCGCCAACCCGGCCCAGTCACCGACGTCTTCGCGGCCGAGGCCGAGAATGTGGAAGTTGAGCGACCGCCTACCGCAAATCGCCGTAAGGGCGCGGACGATCTGCCCGCACGGGTCATGGGGATCCGCGATCGCGCTCGCCTGCTGATGCCGGCGGGCGCGCGCGGCGAACTCCTGCGCGCAGGCCGCGAGGCCCGCGTCATCCAGCGAGTTGAAGTCGGTCGCCCTGAACTCTTGCAGAAGCGCCCGCCCGACCGTGTCAACCGGAGGGGCCGGAGCCGGCAGCTCCGGCTCGGCGCTCGCGCTATCCCCCACCGGGCCTTCGTCAGGCGAGGGCCCGGGCTCGTTCAGCGTCGCCGGGCTTGCGCGCATGAGATGCTCATCCTCGGCTTCGGCGTGCTAGGACGCGGCGGTGGCGAGCTCGGGCAGCGCGACCACCACCGCGAGCAGGTCTTCCGCGGCCTGGCGCGAGGAGCGCCCGTTCTCGGGCGCATGCACTTCGAGCTTCGCCGCGAACGAGCCAAGCACCTCGGCGTCGACAGCGGCGGCGTATGCGAGGACCGCTCGCATCGCGAACGTGGCGGGGGCGAGCGCAGCGGCGCAGCGAGCGTCGAGCTGCACACGTGCGCTCTCGAGGAGATCGTCGCGGCGACGGCGCGAGACGCCCGTGACCGTGGCGGCGTCAACCGTGAAGGCCGCGCTTTCATTGTCGCCAGGGCCTGCGCCGAACTGGTCGCTGGGGTGACGGACGCACGGCCCGGACGAACCGGGGCCGTTGGGCGGATTGGGCGGGCCGGAGGCGCCGCCGCTGGAAGCTTCTTCGTTCATGCCCGGAGTTACGCTCGGGGGGTGCCGTAGTGGCTCACCCCCGAATTTCGGCGCGCACTTCCCGTGCGTCCCGCGGACATGCTGCGGGAGCGCCGGGCGGACGTTGTCCTTCCGCATCCGGTCGTCCTCGCAGTAGGCCCCCGCCGCCCGCGCCCTACGATCGCCCGCGTCTGACCGGCCGGCACCCAGCCCGCGCTGGTAGGCTCGCCCCGCTCCGAGCCGGAGCGGCACCCGAAAGGTAGCGATGGCGGTCAAGGGCATGCGCAAGCAGATCGAGGCGAAGACTGCGACAGCGAGCACGGCGAGCACGGCCCCCACCGACGTGGCGTTCGAGCCCCCGCCGTCGTCGCGCTCGCTCGACGTCCGCTCCACGCTCTCGGTCCTCACCTCCGGCCGCCTGCTCGATCTCTCCCGCCTTTTCGGCTGCGAGATCCACGACATCGCCGGCGGTCGCGACCGAATCCTCGCGAAGCTCGCCGACCAGCTCGCCGACCGCCTCCCCGCCCTGCTCCGTGAGCTCGGGCGCGACGAGCTCCGCGCCGTCTGCCGCCGGCATGGGGTCGATGCGAGTGCCCGCGCTCGTGCCGACCTCCAGGCGCTCGTGCTGCAGGCCGCAGGGCAGGATCCGAACGCCGCGTCGCTCCGTCCCCCCGCCGCCTCCGCCGACGGCCTCCCCGCGAAGGGCCAGATCGTCCACGCCCGTCACCGGCAGTGGCTCGTCGACGAGGTCATCCCGGGGACGGGCGACGAGTCGTCCCTGGTCCGCCTGGTCTGCCTCGACGACGACGACCCCGGCCGGCAGCTCGACGTGCTCTGGGACCTCGAGCTCGGCGCACGTGTCGTCGCCCCGGAGACCCACGGCCTCGGCGACGCCGCCCGGCTCGATCCGCCCACGCACTTCGGCGCCTACCTGCACGCGCTGAAGTGGAGCGCCGTCAGCGCCGCCGACGCGACGCGGTTCCAGGCCCCCTTCCGTGCCGGCATCAAGCTGATGGCGCACCAGCTCACGCCGCTGATGAAGGCGCTCGAGCTGCCTCGCGCAAACCTCTTCATCGCCGACGACGTCGGCCTCGGCAAGACGATCGAGGCGGGGCTCGTGCTGCAGGAGCTGATCCTGCGCCAGCAGGCGAGCTTCGTGCTCGTCGTGTGCCCGGCGTCGGTCTGCCTGCAGTGGCAGAGCGAGATGCAGCGCCGCTTCGGCCTCCGCTTCGAGGTGATGACGCGCCAGTTCGTGGCGTACCGGCGGCAGGAGCGCGGCTTCGGCACCAACCCGTGGAGCACGCACAACCGCTTCATCGTCTCGCACTCGCTGCTGCGACGCCCCGAGTACCGCGACCCGCTGCTGCACCACCTCGGCGAGCGCGCCCGCAAAGGACTGCTGATCCTCGACGAGGCCCACGTCGCGGCGCCGGCGTCGGCGAGCAAGTACGCGACCGACACCGACATCACGCGCACGATTCGTGACCTCGCCCCTCGCTTCGACAACCGTCTGTTCCTGAGCGCGACGCCGCACAACGGGCACAGCAACAGCTTCAGCGCGCTGCTCGAGATCCTCGATCCCGTCCGCTTCACTCGCGGCGTGCCGGTCGAGGGGAAGAAGGATCTCGAGGCGATCATGGTCCGGCGGCTCAAGCGCGACCTGCGTCAGCTCGGCGTCGAGCAGTTCCCGCGGCGCCTACTCGTGCAGATGGCGCTCCGGAACGTCGGCGGCACCTGGCGCCTCGAGAGCACGGGCTACGACGCCGAGACCGGCGACGAGCAGAAGCCGATCGTGACGACGCTCGGCAAGGGGGAGCCGATCGAGCTCACGCTCGGCGCGAAGCTCGCGCGGTACACCGAGCTGTGCGCACCTGCGTCGGGCCAGGGGCGGCTGCCGTTCATCCACATGCAGCAGCGCCTTCTTTCTAGCCCCGAAGCGTTCGCGCGCACGATCGAGGCGCACGCGAAGGGGCTGGTGAAGAAGGGCGGCGTCGTCGCGGCGCCGCAGCAACAGAAGCTCGGCGGCGTGAAGTCGTCTAAGA
This sequence comes from uncultured delta proteobacterium, assembly GCA_903923175.1. Lineage (GTDB taxonomy): Bacteria > Myxococcota_A > Polyangia > Polyangiales > JADJMO01 > CAIXWQ01. The sequence continues at coordinate 5,037 of CAIXWQ010000478.1, forward strand.
AGGTGTCGGTCGAGGTCGAAGCGGACCCCGAGACCCACGGGGTGAGCGACGAGGTGCTCGCCGAGGAGAGCGAGGCCGCCGTCTGGGCCGCGAGCGCATCGTTGCCGAGCCCGACCGAGGAGGCGAAGGGGCTGCTGTCGGAGATGCGGGCGCTGGCGGCGAAGGCCCGTCAGGAGCCCGACGCGAAGTCGACCGCGCTCGTAGCGTGGCTTCGTGAGCAGCTCTGCCCGGCCATCGGCCTTCCCGACGACAGGCGCGCGAGCCGGGCATGGAAGCCGCGGCGCGTGATCATCTTCACCGAGTACGCCGACACCAAGCGGTACTTGGTCGAGCTGCTCTCGTCGGCGATCGAGCACACCGACGACGGCGAGCACCGGATCCTGCAGTTCCACGGCGGTATGGGCGACGAGGCCCGCGACGAGGTGCAGCAGGCGTTCAACAGCAAGCCCGAGGACCACCCCGTGCGGATCCTCGTCGCGACCGACGCGGCCCGCGAAGGCGTGAACCTTCAGGCCCACTGCGCCGACCTGTTCCACTTCGACATCCCGTGGAACCCGGCTCGCATGGAGCAGCGCAACGGCCGCATCGACCGCACGCTGCAGCCGGCCGACGAGGTGCGCTGCCATTACTTCGTCTACCCGGATCGCACCGAAGATCAGGTGCTCGAGACGGTCGTGCGGAAGATCGCGACGGTGCAGCGCGAGCTCGGCTCGCTCGGGGCCGTGCTCCTCGGCCAGATCGAGACCGCGCTCGAGGACGGCATCACGGCCAAAGCCCGGCCGGCGATCGAGAAGATCGGGTCGGACGCGAAGACCGCCACCGTCGATGCGGAGCTCGAGGCTCGCCGGGAGGACCTCGAAGCAGTCCGTGCTGAGGTCGAGCGCGCCGGGCGACGCTTGGAGAGCTCTCGGAAGGCGCTCGAGGTGCAGCCCGACGCGCTGCGCGGCGTTGTCGACATCGGGCTTCGGCTCGCTGGCGCCCCTCCCCTCGAACCCGCCGCCACGACGAGCGACGGCAAGCCCACGTACGCGCTGCCGACGCTCGATCGATCGTGGGACGTGACCCTCGACACGCTCCGGCCGCCGAGGGGCAGGAGCGAGGAGTTCTGGGAGTGGCGCCAGAAGCCACCGCGGCCGGTGACCTTCCACCCGCTCGCGACCATGTCCGAGGGGGCCGAGCAGCTCCACCTCGCCCACCCGTTCGTGAAGCGCATCCTGGATCGGTTCCTCGCTCAGGGTTTCGGGGCCCACGATCTGACGCGCGTCACCGCCGTCGTCGCCCCCGACGAGAGCGTGGTCCGCGTCGTGGCGTTCGCGAGGCTCACGCTGTTCGGTGCCGGCGCCGCCCGCCTCCACGACCAGCTCGTGCCGATCACGGCGGCGTGGTCGGGAGAGGCGAGCGACGTGAAGCCGTACAAGGATCGGGCGACGGCGGTGGCCGCGGTCGCCTCGACCGAGAAGCTATTGGCGACCGGCGCTCGCGCCCCGAATGCCACGATCTCGAATCGAATCCAGCAGCACTCCGACGCGCTCTTCCGCGCGTTGTGGCCGCACCTCGAGGCCGAGGCCGACGCCATCGCGATGGAAGCGAGGAAGGGGCTCTCCGAGCGCGCCCGTCGTGAGGCCGGCGAGCTCCGGACGCTGCTCGCCCGACAGCGCCTCGCCATCGACGCCGCCGAGACGCGCCTGCGCCAGTCCGACCTCTTCAACCTGCAGGACAAGGAGCAGAAGCGGCAGGTCGACCTCGATCTCAAGCACCTCGAGAAGCGCCGCGAGACCGCGGCGGGTGAGATGGAGACCGAGCCGGCAGCGATCGAGGCGCTCTACGACGTGCGCATGGTCCGGCTCACGCCGATCGGGCTCGTCGTCGCCTACCCGGAGTCGATGACATGAAGGACCGCGACGTCATCTTCCACAAGAAGTGGCTCGGCTACGCGGAGCCGATCGAGGGGCTCGTCTTCAGTGTGCCGGCTCTGGCTGACGCGCAGATCGCGCCCGAGGAGCAGAAGGAGCTGTCGGCGGCCTTCGAGGCGCAGCTCCACATCGAACAGATCCCGAAGGGCGAGAGGCTCGAGAAGGGCAAGCCGGAGACGGTCGAGATCGCTCGCATCCGCAGCGTCGAGACCTTTTTCAAGGACTTCCTCGGCTACTCGCAGCACGGGATGCTCGTGCCCCGCGCCGAGCTACCGGCGGATCTGAAGTTCTACGCCGCCGAGGGGCAACAGGAGATCCGCCCGACTTTCGCGCTCGCGCGCGGCCCGTTCACCTCGGACGATCCGTTCGCGGCGTTCGAGGAGACGCCGCAGTCACAGTTTTCGCGTCCCGCCTCCGGCGGATCCGCGAGTTCCACCACCCCGGCCGATCCCAACGCGAAGCCCTGGTTCGCGCTCGTCTGGGACCTTCGCGCCGACGCGCGCCCCACCGAGCTCGGGGCGCTCACGGCCGAGCCGATCGACCTCGACGCCCCCGAGGCGGTCACCGGTCCGTGGCGCTACCCGCCGACCGCGAAGCTCGAGCGCCTGCTCCGCCACGCCGGGATCCCGATCGGCTTCATCTTCAACGGCCAGCACCTGCGACTGGTGTACGCGCCCGCCGGCGAGTCGACGGCGCACCTCACGTTCCGCGTCGAGCACATGCGCGGCGCCGAGGGGCGCACGCTGCTCACGGCCCTCGATCTGCTGCTACACGCCCGCCGGCAGTACACCGCGGCGCCCGAGCACACGCTCGAAGGGCTGCTCGCCGAGAGTCGCCGTCGCCAGGCCGACGTCACCGAGGAGCTCGCGAAGCAGGTCTTCGAGGCGGTGGAGATCTTGCTCGCCGGCTTTGAGTCCGCGGCCGCCCGCGACTGCGGCGGCGACAAGCTCGATTGGCTCCGCCCCGCGCTCGAGGCCGAGGGGGACCACTTCTACCAGGGCGTCCTCTCCGTCGTGCTGCGCCTCGTCTTCCTGCTCTACGCCGAGGACCAGGCGCTCCTCCCCGTCGAGCACAAGACCTACGCGCAGCACCTGAGCCTTTCGGGGCTCTACGCGCGTCTGAGCCACGACGCGGGCGCGCACCCCGAGAGCATGCACCACCGCTTCGGCGCGTACGGGCAGCTCCTCGCTCTCTTCCGCGCCGTCTTCTTCGGCGTGAAGCACGGCTCCCTCGAGCTGCCGCCGCGGCGAGGCCGCCTGTTCGATCCGAACGCCTACCCGTTCCTCGAGGGGGGCCTGCCCGAGTGGACGGCCGCCGTGGTCGATCCCGCAGCGCGCGCCGAGGCGAGGCCGCCCAGCATCGATGACGGGACGATCTACCGGATGATGCACCGGCTGGTCGTCTTCGCCGGGCAGCGGCTCAGTTACCGCACGCTCGACGTCGAGCAGATCGGGAGCGTTTACGAGTCGCTCATGGGCTACCACGTCCTGCGCGTGGCGAGCCACGCGGTGCGCATCGGCAAGCACGGCGTGTGGGTCGAGAGCGAGGCGCTGCGACGCCTGACGTCGAGCGATCGCGCCCGCTTCCTGAAGGAAACGTGCGGCCTGAATCCCGGCCCCGCGCAGGCGATCGAGAAGGTCGTGAAGGACGCCGGCGCCGACGACCAGGCGCTCTTCGAGGGGCTGTGCGAGCACTCGGTCGGCAAGAAGTCGGAGCAGCCGCGGCACAGCGTCGCCGCGCAGCGACTTGTGCTTCAGCCGGGGGACGAGCGGCGTCGCACCGGGAGCCACTACACGCCGCGCTCGCTGACCGACAAGGTCGTGAAGCGCACCCTCGAGCCGCTGCTCGCCTGCCTCGGCGAGAACCGCACGCCCGAGAAGATCCTCCAGCTCAAGATCTGCGATCCGGCGATGGGGTCGGGCGCGTTCCTGGTGGCCGCGTGCCGCGAGCTCGCGAGCGAGATCGTTGCCGCGTGGACACGCCTCGGGCAGCTCGCGGGCATCATCGAGACGTACGGCGACGCGCACCTGCACGCCCGGCGTCTCGTGGCGCAGCAGTGCTTGTACGGCGTCGACAAGAACGCGGCCGCCGTCGAACTCGCGAAGCTGTCGCTCTGGCTCGTGACCTTGAGTCGGCAGTTGCCGTTCACGTTCGTCGACCACGCACTCCGGCACGGCGACAGCTTGGTAGGCCTCGATTTCAAGCAGATCGAGGCGTTCCATTGGGCGCCGCCGGGCCAAGTCGAGACGATCCGCGGGCTGCTCAAGGACGCGCTCGATCAGGCGGTCGGGCTGCGCGAAGACATCCTCGCGCTCGCCGAGCATGAAGATCCCGTATCGCAGGCCGAGAAGCGGCGGCTGTTCGAGTTCTCGCAGCAGGCGGTCGAGCGCGTGCGCATGGTCGCCGATGCTTGCGTGGGGGCCTTCTTCGCCGCGACGAAGGACGCGGCGCGGGAGGCGGAGCGGAAGCGACGGCTCACGCTGGTCGAGACGTGGATCGGTAAGGACCTGCGGGCGGCGGACGAGACGCGGAGTGATGAGGAGCGGGCTGCCGATACACGAGCAGCGGCGACTGCGCGGGCGGAGGTCGAAAGGCTGGCGGCGGAGGCGCGCAGGTCGCTTGCGCCGTTCCACTGGTGGATCGAGTTTCCGGAGGTCTTCTTCCAGGACAGGCCCGATCCGTTGCAGCGTGGCGATGCGGATGGCGCGGCCCTGATGGAGGGTGTCGTTGGGAACCCGCCATTTCTCGGCGGAAAGAGCATCTCTACGGAGCACGGCGATAGCTACGTTGCCTGGCTTGGAAGCCAGCACCCGGGCAGCCTCAATGCGGACCTATGCGCCTACTTCTTTCGCCGTGCTTCGACTCTCCTCGGTGCACATGGAGCCTTCGGCCTCGTCGCCACCAAAACGATCGCGCAGGGTGACACCCGAGCCGTCGGCCTTCGACCGCTGATCACGGAGGGCTGGGCCTACTACGACGCGACCACCATGGTGAAGTGGCCGGGGCCGGCCAACGTTACGGTTTCGTTCGTTCACGGCGCGCGTGGCCGACCGGCGCAGAACCTTGTTGCCCGCTTCGATGGGAGAGTCGTCGACCAAATCAACTCGCTGCTCCGACCAAGACCAGAGCGCTCCGACCCAGTCCCTCTCGACTCGAATGCCAGCACGGCATTCGTCGGCAGCTACGTTCTGGGCATGGGTTTCACGCTTACGCCGGACGAGCGCGATGCACTTACGCGGAAGAGCGCTAGCAACGCGCACCGAATCTTCCCGTACCTCGGTGGCGAGGAGTTGAACACGAGCCCGACGCAGTCCTTCGACCGCTACGTGATCGACTTCGGACAGATGACGCTTGAGGAGGCGCATCGCTGGCCGGACCTCATCCGCATCGTGCGCGAGAAGGTGAAGCCGGAACGCGACAAGGTGAAGCGGGACGCGCACAGAAACCACTGGTGGCACTACGCGGACAAGCGGCCCGGCCTCTACGCCGCTCTCGCTCCGTTGGAGCGGTGCATGGCGACGTCGATCCACTCCAAGCACCTGCTCTTCTCATTTCAGCCGACGAATCGTGTGTTCTCGCACGGGCTCTTCGTCTTCGCGCTCGGAGCGGCATCCGCATTCGCGGTTTTGCAGTCGCGGGTCCACGAACCGTGGGCGCGCCTTCTCTCCTCGTCGCTCGAGGACCGACTTCGCTACTCGGCCTCCGACTGCTTCGAGACCTTTCCCTTCCCCCAGCCCGATCCGCGCACCGTCATCCCCGAGCTCGAGTCGATCGGCGAGCGCCTCTACGGGGCTCGCGCGAAGTACATGGTCGACACCGACCAGGGCCTCACGAAGACGTACAACGCGCTGAAGAATCCGGCGTGCGACGATCCGCGCATCCTCGAGCTGCGCACGCTGCACGAGGAGATGGATCGCGCGGTGCTCGCCGCGTATCGGTGGGACATCCCGGTGCCGCCGTACTGCCCGAAGTCGGACGAGGATCGCGCGGCGATCCAGGCGTTCGAGGACGAGGTGATCGACCGGCTCTACGTGCTCAACGCCGAGCGGGCGCGGGAGGAGCAGCGCCTGGGGCTCGGGGGGAAGAAGAAGGCGGCGCGGGCGGGCGACGACGGCGAGGAGGCCAGCGAGGCGGACACGGCGTCGGCGCCGACGAAGAAGGCGTCGAAGGCGAAGAAGCCCGCCGGCGACCAGGGCAAGCTGTTCTGACCCGACGGTTGCTGGCTGCGCGGACGTCCAGCGCTGCGGCGCTCGCTACGCATCCCTCCTCGACCTCCATGCCGAAGGGTATTGCACGCCCCGGATTGGATCTTGCTACAGTGCCGGCATGGTCACGGCCGAGGAGATCCGCGAGCTTCTCCAAGAGGCGCGCGATGCGTGGTCCTTCAGCGACGGGGATCTCGCCGCGCGGGCGGAGCTCGACCTCGAGGACCTTCGCGCGGCGCTGCAGGGGGCGGGCGACGCTTCGGACCTCGGCGCTGTCGTGGGAGCGCTCGGCGGCACGCTCGATGACCTGCTCGCGAGGCGTCCGTTTTGGCGTGCGCCCGCGGTGGCCTTCAAGAGCGCACCGACGAACGTCGAGGCGCCGCTTGTGCGCACCGCACTGCTGCGCGTATCCGTAGCGGCTCGCGATCTTGAAGGGCTGCGCGAGCTGCTCGGGCGTGAGCCGAGACTGCCCGCCGCGTCCACGCTCGCGCCGGTGCCGATCGTCGGCGATCCCGCAAAGCAGGCCGAGGCGCTGGCGGCGGAGGTTCGCAAGGTCCTCGGGAACGAGCTGGAGCCAATGCCCTCGGTACGTGCGGCGATGCGTCGGCTCGGAGTTCCGACGTTCCTGACGCATCTGGGCACTCCCAATGTCGACGGGCTGACGTGGCGAGATGAGTCCGGTCGCGCGGCGGTCGCCGCGAACGTCGCTGCGCGGCGGGCGATGCTGACGGCGATCCGGATGACGTTCGCACACGAGCTGTGTCACGTGCTCTTCGATGGGACGAGGCTCGAGCCGTTCGGGCTGGTCGAGAAACGTTCGCTCGCCGACGGGAGCGACAAGGAGCGCCGCGCAAACGCGTTCGCGGCCCACCTCCTGGCTCCATTGCCTGCGGTTCGCGCGTTCCTGCGGGAGCGGGGCCTGCAACCCGGCCAAAAGCCGCTCGCAAACGATGTTCGGGCTCTCTCGGAGCACTTCCAGATGGGCGTTGAGGCGGTCGCCGGACACCTCGTGACCGCGCAGCTCTGGGACAGGCGCGACATGGGATCGCACTGGGAGCTGGCGACGCGTCGCTCCAACGGCGAGGACGACGGGGAACTCCATCCCACGGAGGCGGAGGAGTCAATCCCGCTCGAGCGCCGTGGCGAGCTGCTCGATTGGGCGACGAACGCGCTGGAGCGCGGCGTGATCAGCGTCGGCCGGTGGCGCGAGCTCGTCGGCCTTCGTCCGGCAGAAGACTGGCGTCGCGTCCTTGACGAGCGGCAGGTTGCCCGTGAACTCGAGCACCGCACCCCGGTGTGATCCCAGCTTCCCGACGCGCGGCGTGCTGCTCGACAACAGCGCGCTCGTGCGGCTCTGGAAGTGCGAGGCACTGGAGGCGCTTGGCGGCAGCGTGCCCCTCCATGCAGCCGGGCACATCCTCAAGGAGTTCAAGGCGCAAGGGCCGGCCGAGCGAGCGGCGATCGAGCGCCTCGCGCCAAAACCCCACAGGGTCGGCCCCAGCACCCCGTACTGGGATGCGTTCGCGACCATTCGCGGCGGGCGGCCTTCGACTCGAGACCTCGGGGAGGACGAGTCCCTCGCCGTCGCGGTGACCGCTTTCGGGAGGGGCGAGCTCTTCCCCTTCGTCACCTACGATCGGGGTGCGGCCGACGACGCGGCGAGGCTCGGCGTCGTCACGCTCGACTTCCTCGACACGCTCGCCTGGCTCGTCCACTGCGGCCGTCTCACGGCGGAGCAGGCCGACGCCATCGAGGCAGACGCGCGCGTGGAGGACGGCTGGAGGCCGCCCGTCGGATATACCGGTTCCATCGAGACCGTCCAAGACGCGCGCGTCGCGGCGCTCGTCGAACGCGTGCGAGCGCGGCGCGCCGAGTAGTCCCGACGCCGGCGGCTACGATTCGGTTGCGGTCATGCAGGCCAAGCTCCGGTAGATCGCGCCCTTCGCTGCCTTCGCTGGGATACCCTGCGCTCCGCAGCGATGAACGAAACCGACGTCCGCGCCCGCCTCGTCGAGGCCCTCGAAGCCGACTTGATCGGCCCCTTCGTGCCGGACTCGCACGCGCAGGGCGGCCAGGAGGTCCTCGAAATCGCCCCGTCGCGCTGGTACTTGACCGGCTTCCTCTCGCCTCAGGGCGGTCGGGTGCCCGACGCCGACGATCGCGACTCCACCGACGACAGCCTCGCGGCGGGGAGCGAGAGCCAGGCCGAGGACGCGGGCGCCGAGGAGCCCCCGCCGAAGCGACCGGTGCGCTTTCCGGCGTCGATGGGGCTCTCGGTGTTCCTGCCGCCGGTAGCCGCGTCCGGCGCCACCGACTCGATCGACGTCGACGTCTGGTGGGCCGACTACGACAAGATCGAGGTCGCGCTCGACCACAAGGACAAGAGGGTCATCGGCTGGAAGCGCGTCCCGTTCGGTCCGACGCGCGTCCGCGTGCCGCTCGATCCGAAGAAGCTCGCCGACGGCGTGCCGATCCCGCTGTCCCGCGGCCTCTTGCTGAAGGGCGAGCTGCGCACGACGCAGATGGACGGGCTGCGGCCGGGAACGCGGGTCTTGAGCCTGTTCCTCGTGAACGACCGCACGGTGCTCGAGCGCGATCGCGATCTCTCGTTCGCATTCCAGGTGCGCCTCGAACTCCACTACGAGCGCGGGTTCGAGTGCCGTCCGAACCGGCGCGGCGAGGACGGCAACGACGAAGATCAGCGCGTGCTCGCCCTCACGTTCCGCGATCACATGGAGTGGGCCGTCGGGCACAACACCAGCGTCGAGCGACCGGCGCGCGATGCGCAGGGCAAGGTCGTCCGCCTCCGCACGACGCAGCTCCCCTGGTTCGAGGTCCCCCGCGTCGACCACACGGCGGTGAAGGACGCCACCATGGGGATGGCGGCCCTCGCGAAGCTCACGCCGGCCGGGCTGAAGAACGCGCTGACGCCCCTCGTCGAGGAGTACGCGAAGTGGATCGACGGGCAGCGGTACGCCCAGCTCGATCGACCGTCGCTCGACGGCACGCGCAACGACCTGATGGTGAAGGCGACGCGCGCCAAGGAGCGCGTCGAGGAGGGGATCGCGCTGCTCGCGAACGGCAACGCCCAGGCGCTGCGGTCGTTCCAGCTCGCCAACCAGGCGATGCACGTCGCCGCGCTGCAGGCCGACAAGCTCCGCGAGGATCCGCGCTACAAGGAGGGCCGGCAGCCGGAGTGGCGCCCGTTCCAGCTCGCATTCGTGCTTATGAACCTGCCGTCGATCGTCGACGGGGCGCACGCCGATCGGAAGCTCGCTGAGCTGATCTACTTCCCGACCGGCGGCGGCAAGACCGAGGCGTACCTCGGGCTGATCGCCTTCACCCTCTTGCTCCGGCGCATGCGAGGGCAGGGGACGCCGCACGAGGGGCGCGGCGTTGCCGTCCTGCTCCGGTACACGCTTCGTCTGCTCACCCTCGACCAGCTCGGTCGGGCGGCGACGCTCATGTGCGCGCTCGAGGAGCTGCGACGGCGCAACCCGCAGGAGCTCGGGAACGCTCGGTTCACCGTCGGCCTCTGGGTCGGCGCCAGCGCGAGCGCGAACCGCCTGAAGGACGTGCACCAGGCGCTCACCGACTACACGCCGGGGCGCACCGATTCGCCGTTCCCGCTCACGACGTGCCCGTGGTGCGGCGAGGCGATCAAGATCCAGAACATCAAGCTCGTCGACGACGACGGCAAGCCGACGAAGAAGAACTTCGCGCGAGCCGCCGTCTACTGCGACGGAGGCGCGTGTCTCTACACCGAGGCGAAGGTCCCCGGGCTCGGCCTGCCGGTGCTCTTCGTCGACGAGCAGATCTACGAGGAGGTCCCGAGCTTCATCGTCGCGACGGTCGACAAGTTCGCGATGATGCCGTGGCGCGGCGACGCCGGCATGCTGTTCGGGCGCGCGACGCACCTCGACGACAACCGCGCGTACGGCGTGATGGAGAGCGCGCCGGCGAGCGCGAGACCGCTTTCCGAGGGACTGCTCCCGCCGGAGCTGATCGTGCAGGACGAGCTGCACCTGATCAGCGGCCCGCTCGGCACGATGGTCGGCTTGTACGAGGCCGCCGTCGACTACCTCTGCGAGCACCCGCTCGGCGGCACGCCGCGTCGGCCCAAGGTCATCTGCTCGACGGCCACGGTGCGGCGGGCGCGAGAACAGATCCAGGCGCTCTTCGCCCGGCCCATGAGCCTCTTCCCGCCGCGGGGGATCCTCGAGGGCGACAACTTCTTCTCGAAGGTCCGCGACGACCAGCCCGGGCGCCTCTACATCGGCGTCGGCGCCCCCGGTCGGGCGCTTCGCGCCGTGTCGGTCCGCACCTACGCGCTGCTGCTCGCGGCCGCGCAGAAGCACTTCAACAAGAACGGCGATCCGAAGCAGCCGGCCGATCCCTACATGACGCTCGTCGGCTACTTCAACAGCCTACGCGAGCTCGGGGGCATGCGGCGCCTGGTCGAGGACGAGGTGCGCAACCGCGTGCTCGACATCGAAGGGGAAAAGAAGCCGCTGCACTTCATCGGCCCGCACCCGTGGGCCGCGAACCGCAAGCTCGAGATGCCAGCCGAGCTCACGTCGCGCGAGCCGACCGAGCGGCTGAAGGAGACCAAGAAGCGCCTCGGCGCGCGCCGCGCGAAGGTCGACGAGGAGCCGCTCGACGTCGTGCTCGCCTCGAACATGATCTCCGTCGGGCTCGACATCGATCGCCTCGGGCTCATGGTCGTCACGGGCCAGCCGAAGACGACGAGCGAGTACATCCAGGCCACGAGCCGCGTCGGCCGCGCGTACCCCGGCCTCGTCGTCACCTGCCTCAACGTGATGCGGCCGCGCGACCGCTCGCACTACGAGCGGTTCGTCTCGTACCACGAGAGCTTCTACCGCGAGGTCGAGGCGACCAGCGTGACGCCGTTCTCGGGGCAGGCGCTCGATCGCGGGCTGGTCGGCACGGTGCTCTCGATGATCCGCCACGGCATCCCGCCGATGGAACCGCCGAGCGGCGTGATGAAGATCCACGAGCAACGCCCTGCCGCCGAGCACCTCCTCGCGTGGCTCGTCGGTCGTGCGCGAAAACATCGCCTCGCGTCGGACGAGGAGGCCGAGACGCGCATCGCCGATCTGGTGAAGGCCCGCGGCCGGAACTTCCTCGACGCGTGGGAGCGGATCGTCGACAAGGCGCGCGCCGGGGCGGCGAGCCGCACGTACAGCGTGAACGATCGCGCGAAGTCGGAGGGGGTGCCGCTCTTGTTCACGGCCGGCGACGACCTGCCGGACGACTTCGACGCCCGCGCCTTCCAGGTGCCGACGTCGATGCGCGACGTCGAGGCGAGCGTTCACATGTGGCTGCGGTTCAAGCAACTGGATGAGAGGGGCTGATGGCCGAGCCCACGAAGCGCAAGGATCCGAAGAAGAAGACGGCGCCGGAGGGGAAGCTCCGGCAGAGCCAGCTCGTCACCACGTTCGGGCCGGGCTCGATGGTCGATCTCGTCGACCGCGCGATCGTGGTCGGTGGGCTCGAGCACTGGGGCTTCGGCAAGAAGGGGTACGTGGCGCTGGACGACGCACGCCTGCGGCGCTCGCTGATCCCGCGGCTCAAGGCACTCGATCCTGATCTCGATCTGGCGAAGGAGGGCTACTTCCGCATGCCGCCGGAGGGGGACGCGAAGGACGCGTTCCCGGGCGTCGGTGTCCGCGCCCTCGAGTTCCCGCGCTGGTTCGTCTGCCACGGGTGCCGTCGTCTTCTCCGTGCGGCCGAAGGGCTCGAGAACGTGAAGGGGCGCTACCGCCACACGTGCGCGAACAAGAAGACGGCGAGCGCCGTGCCCGTCCGGTTCGTCGCGGCCTGCAAGCGTGGGCACCTCACCGACTTCCCGTGGATCCCGTTCGCGCACCAGGACCGCGCGGAGGGGAACTGCGAGCGCGCGGAGCTCTACCTCGAGGAGAAGTCACTCGGCGACGTCGCGCGGATCTTCGTGCGCTGCTCGAACTGCAACCACCAGACGTCGATGAGCAAGGCCTCCGTCCTGCCGTACAAGTGCAACGGCGATCGCCCCTGGCTCGGCGGCCGTGCAGCGAACGAGCCCTGCACCGAGCAGCTCAAGCTCCTCGTGCGCACCGCATCGGACGCCTACTTCGCGCAGGTCGTGAGCGCGCTGCGCCTGCCCGACCCGGATCCCGATCCGGTCCGTCTGCGCGTCCGCGACAAGGATGTGTGGAAGACGGTCCAGAACGTCACGAGCGCCGACGAGCTGGCGATGCTGACGAAGTTGGTGCCGCACGTCTCGACGGCGATCGGTTCCTTCACCGGCGTCCAGGTGCTCGCCGCCATCGCCGCGGAGCGCGACGCCGGATCCACCGCCGGCGAGCGCCCCCTCCGGAGCGAGGAGTACGACCGGATCATGAACGCGCCGCTCGACCAGCCGGGGCTCGTGCCCGAGCCGGGCGTGCAGTTCGCGGCCTACCGGGTGCCGAGCCACCGCATCGACCTGCCCCCAGGGGTACGCGGCCTCGTCGTCGTGCCCGAGCTGCGTGAGGTGCGCGTGCAGGTCAGCTTCAGCCGGTTCGACTCGGTGAACGCGAACATGCAGGGCGAGTACGAGTTCGAGGGGCGCAAGGTGAAGCCCGCCGTGCTCACGCTCCCGACCGGCAGCCAGAAGTGGCTCCCTGCCGCCGAGGTGCGCGGCGAGGGGGTCTTCGTCGAGCTCGATCAGGAGCGGCTCGTTGCGTGGGAGAAGAGCGATCTGGTGCAGAAGCGCGCCGAGCAGCTCCTCAAGGCGTACGAGGCGGACGGTGGCACCGAGTTCCCTGGCGTTCGGTTCTACCTGTTGCACTCGCTCTCGCACCTGCTGCTGACGGCCGTGAGCCTCGAGTGCGGCTACGCCGCGAGCGCCATCCGCGAGCGGATCTACTGCGGGCAGGCCGAGCTCAACGGCCCGAACATGGCCGGCGTGATGCTGACGACGGGCACGACCGGCAGCGAGGGGACGCTCGGCGGCCTCGTCGAAGAGGGGCGCCGCATCCGACACCACCTGCGCGAAGCCTGGGATCTCGGGCGCCTCTGCTCGAACGATCCGGTCTGCGCCGCCCACGACCCGAGCTCCGAGGCGAGCGACCGGCGCACCGAGGGGGCCGCGTGCCACGGCTGCCTCTACATCGCCGAGTGCTCGTGCGAGCGGTTCAACCGCTTCCTCGACCGCGCCCTCGTCGTCCCGACGATCGGCAACGACCCCGCGCTGGCGTACTTCGGCGAGCGCCCGTGATGACGAGCGGCGGGCGTCCGAACCTGAAGAGCGTGAGCACCACGGTGCTCGAGCAGCTCCGGGAGGCGCTCGCGTCGGGGATGCTGCGGCCGCCCGTAGACCGCGCGGCGCTCGTCGGCTTCGGGGTGCGCCACCAGCTCGAGGCGATCGAGCACGCCCTCGCCGGCCACAAGAGCGCGGCCTGCCTCGCCATCCTCGACGTCGCGCTCGCCGAGCGACAGGAGCGGCGACCGACGCCGGAGCTTGTGTGGACCGGGCCCGAGGCGCCGGCCGGCACGGCACGCGACACCGCCATCGTCCTGCGGGCGCTCTTCGAGGGGGCGCGCGAGAGCGTCCTGCTCGCCGGCTACAGCTTCGACCACGCCCAGGCCGTGCTCGCGCCGCTGCATCGGGCGATGACGGACCACGGCGTCCAGGCGCGGTTCTTCGTGGACGTGAAGCAGATCGAGCACGGGCAGATCGCCGGGACGCACCTGGCCGAGCAGCTCGACGGCTTCGTCACGCAGAACTGGCCGTTCGGCGAGCCGAGGCCGCGGATCTACTACGACAGGCGGGCGCTCACGCCGGGGCCGCCCTGGTGCAGCCTCCACGCGAAGTGCGTCGTCGTCGACGGCGTGAAGGCGTTCGTCTCGAGCGCGAACTTCACACAGCGCGGGCAGGAACGGAACATCGAGGTCGGCGTGTTGATCGAGGACGCGAGCTTCGCGAGCTACCTGGCGGGGCAGTGGATGGGGCTGATCGAGGCGGGGATCGTGGGGGAGTTTCGCCCCGACGCATGACGCTGGCCTGGATTGAGTGGAGGAAGTGTCATGGCAGTCACGCTCATCGATACGGCCGGCGCCCCGCGCCCGTGGAAGCGCACGACGTTTCGCGAGCTCGGTCACGACGAGTCGTTCCTAGAGAAGCTCGTCGCGAACGATCCGACGCTGCTCGGACTGGATCCCTACGAGACCGGCGTCAGCGGTCGCTTCGTGGCGCGCCGCCAGCGCGGGCTCGCGACTCCAACAGGCCGCAGGGTGAAGCCGGACGTCGTGATCCTCACGGACGGTGGCCACATCGTCGTCGTCGAGGTGAAGCTCGCGGACAACCCCGAGCTCCGCGATCGGGGTGTCGTCGCCCAGGTTGTCGAGTACGCAGCGTCCATCGCGAACCTCGACGAGGAGGCCGCGCTGGATTGGCTAGGCGGCGACGGCGACGAGAGCTGGGCTGAGATGATTGCGCGAATCTTCCCCGGGGTGCCGGCGCCAGAGCGACTTGCGAAAGCGCTCCTCGGTCGCATGCGCGACGCAAGAATCCACCTCGTGATCGTCTCCGACGGTACGCCGGCCGGTCTCGAGGAGCTGGTCCGAGGAGTCGCCGGGCAAGCCACGCTCGGCGACTTCCAGCTCCACGTCGTCGAGCTTGTGCCGCACGTCTGTGACGGGATCGAAGGAATCCTGCTGCTCCCGAACACTCGTGCCAAGACCGAGATCATCGCCCGCACGGCCGTGACGGTGTCGTACCGCGCAGCTGACGAGAAGCCCGTGGCGACGGTGGTCGCATCGTCGGTGGAACAGGTCGAGGAGGCCATCGCAGCCGCGAAGTCGCGCAAGACGGTCCGCCCTGAGTTCGTCGCAGCCATCGACGCGTACGACGCCGTCGCGCCCGAGGAGCTGCGGTCGGATGGGCGTGATCGTTCCTTCCGGGTGGTAGCGCCGAACGGTTGGCCGAGGCAGCTCCACTACGAATTCCTCGACGGGAGCGGAGGTGAAGATCGAATCGGCGTCGAGCTCCACCTCGAGAACCGATCGCTCAAGGCGCTCGGTCCCGAGCTCAAGTCTCTCGCCAGCAAGGTCGCTGCACAATTCCCAGAGGTTGGCTTCGATCCCCTCTGGGCGCGCGGACTCGGGCGGCTTCACGTCAGGCTTCCCCAGGGCGAGCCGGAGAAGATCGCGGCCACCATGGTGAGGTTCATCGAGGTCACGAAACCAGCGATCGACGCGGCGCTCGCGCGGCTGTCGACGCCGAGCGGGGAGCAGTCGTCCCCGTAGCAGCGCCAACCACACGCCGATTCGCTGCGCGCGTGCTCCAAGAGCTTGCCGAGTCCGTCCACGCGACCCACGCTCTCGGCATGTCGATCGCGGCCTCCCGCTCCTCCGCCATCGCGCCCGCCTACGTCCGCGCGGCGCACACCAAGGCCGTCTTCGGCGAGCTGCGCAGGTATCTTCTGGATCGCCTTCCGCGGCCGAGTCCGATGGGGGTGGACGAGGACTGCCCGCAAATCCTCGCGGAGGAGGCGCCGTACACCGATCGGTTCGTGCCCGACAAAGTGGTCGAAAGCGTCCTCCGCGCGCTCGCTCGGCTCGAGTCCGAGGCGCTCGAGGAGATGGGCAGCTTCCAGATGATCAAGCAGGCCGGCGCAAAGCCCCCGCGCCCGGCTCGGCGCTCACGACCCTGAGGGCGGCGTCGACGACGTCGGCGACCACGCCGAGGCGATCGCGATCTCCGGCGAGGAGCTCGTCGACGAGCAGCTGCGCACGCTGGCGCTTGTGGGCGGGAGACGTCGAGCGGGGACGCAGCAGTCGCAACAGCTCGTCGAACTCCCGATCGCCGAGGTACTTCCAGGATCGGCATGTCCGTCTCAGCTGACGCTTGGTGCGTGCGCGAGCGCATCGCGAGCAACGGATGCCGCCGTGCCCGTCGGTCAACAGAAGCCGTCGCGGCTCGCGGCAGCGGGGACAGCAGAAGGCGAGGTGACGTCCGGGTCCGCCGCCGATTCGCACGAGGTCGAGGCGTCCGACGAACGGCAAGCCGCCGGCGTCCGCGAGCACCATCACATCGATTGAACTCGCCGTGCCGGCCGTGTCGCCAAGCGCCACGCGGGCGTCCGCCGCGCGGATCTCGCCGAGGACGGGGGTAACCTCAAACGCCATTTTGGCCCCCACGGCGTTGCACGAACCGGCGCTGCGCCCGGAGGCTCGCGACGGTCGTGAGGACCCCCTGCAGCCGGTTGAGCGTCACGTTGCGCAGGGAGAGCGCGTCGTGCATCGCCGACGCGACGATCTTCAGAGTCCCCGGGCGATCGAGGAGACCAGGGAGGTGGACCGCGAGGTGCTCGACCACGTCGTCGAGGACCATCACCGTCGGCAACGAGTCGCCGACCAACCGGAGGAGGAGCCGTTCGTCGGCCCCCGCCTCCGGGTCCATCGCTTCCAGCTCCTGCCGCTCACGGGCGGCGCGCTCGCGAATCGCGAGTGGCACGCTCGGCGGTGGCTTGGGTGCAGGCGCAGGCGCCAAGGGGGCGCTGGCCTCCTCGGGCGGACCGTGCAGGGCCGCGCTGAGCACGCGCATCGCGTCGAGATCGCCGCGGCGATAGGCCGCCAGCATTTCGTCGATCGCGGCGTTCGCGATCGCCTCTTCGCGGGGATCGGGGGGCGGTCGCGGGATGAGCGGGTCGGGCGACTTCTGCGACATGGTTCCTCCGTTCGGACTGGGGCGTGCCTGCGACGTTCGCCGTCGGCTACTTCCGGTATCTCGACGCCACGTGTGCGCTGGCCGCGAGGGGCAAGCCGGTGGCCCACGGCGGCGTGATGCACATGAGCCGCTCCATGTCCTCGAGCGCGTCCCTCTCGGGCAGCTCGGAGACGACCTCGTCGTGCACGTGCAGCACGGGCGGTAGCTTCTCGAGCTCGAGGCGAACCAGCGCCGCTGCGAGCATGTCGCGCGCGATCGCCTGGACGACATTCTCGGTCAGCTTGCCGCCGTAGCTCGATCGTCGCTGCCCGCCGTGGTCGTACGTGAACTGGGGGCGCTCCGAGCCCCACGGAGTTCGGACGCTCTCGACGCGTGCGTTCCGGTAGATGAGGGGCCGGCCGCTCGGCAGGCGGCACACGACCGCGTCATCGTCGCGATACCAGAGCAGCGGACCAAGCTCGAGCCGCTCGCCGCAGGCTGCGCGAATCGCGACGGCCTCGATCGTTCGCCAGAACCCGCCGAACCAGCCGGCGTGGCCGTCGTCCGCCGTGCTCGGTCGCCCAGCGATTGCGGGGTGCGCCAGACGCCAAACTCGGAGGGCCTGCTCGGCCGTGAAGCCGGCGCGTGTCCAGTCGACTCCGAAAAGCTCGGCGTAGGACTCGAACCGAGCTGCGCCCATCTGGTAGCCGCAGCCGATCTCGAGGGCCTTTCCGAGCGCGCGCATCTCGTGGGTCACGTCGGCCAGCGGCACCCCATAGAGGTCGGCGGCGCGCAGGGCGTAGACGTCGCGGCCCTCGGCATACGGCTCGAGCCCCTCGCGATCATTCGCGAGCCACATGAGGACGCGCGGCTCGATGGACTTGAAGTCGACGACGCCGAGGTACTGGCCACGCGGGGCGACGACGCACGCGCGGACCAGCGACGCGAGCAGGAGGGGCACCGTCGTCGTGAGCTTGGTCGCGAGCGCCTCAAGTCCGGCGAGATCGCGGGCGAGCGCGGCGTCCACCGCGGCATCGAAGTCGGCGTCGAGCTTGATCTCTGCTCCGCGAGGCAGGTTCTGGGGCTGGAACCCACGACCGGCCCAATGAGGCTCCCCCGCTCTCGTAGACACCGGGGCTATGCAGCCATCTTCGTCGTAGCGGCTTCGCTCATGAACTTCAATTCAAACTCAATCGGAC
>CAIXWQ010000479.1 GCA_903923175.1 uncultured delta proteobacterium
CGCACGCTCGTCGACGAGGCGCTGGTCGCGGAGGCGGCGGTGCGCGCGGGCGCGCTGCGCGATCCGAACGTGGTGCGACAGCTCGAGGCGGCGTACGCGCGCGCGCTCGTGTCGCGCGAGCGGGACGCCGCGCTTTCGTCGGGGCCGTTCAGCGACCAGGAGCTCGCGCAGGCGATGGGCGAGGAGTGGATCGACCTCGACGCGCCCGAGACGCGCCTCGTGGTGCACGCGCTGATCCACAAGGAGACCGCGAACGGCGGCGCGCTCGCGGCGACGATGCGCGAGCGGCTGGTCTCCGCGAAGGACGCGGCGGCGTTCCTGGAGGCGGCGAAGGCCTTCGGCACGGAGCGCGGGATCCCGATCGTCGCGGAGTCGATCGAGCCGCCCTTCACCGACGCGGGGATCCCGGCGGTGCGCGGCGCCGCGGGGATGGGCTTCGACGAGGCGTTCGCGAAGGGGGCATTCGCGATCGCCAAGGTCGGCGCGTGCAGCCCGGTGGTGGAGACGCGGTTCGGCTGGCACGTGATCTACCTCGTGGCGATCCAGCCGGAGCGGCGCGCGTCGCGCGAGACGAAGATCAAGACGCTCGAGCCGGTGCTGGTGAAGAACCGCGCCTACGGGGCGTTCCAGGCGCGGCTCGCGAAGCTGCGCGAGGCGGCGCACGAGGCGACGAGCGCGCCGAGCAGCGATCTCGTCGCGCCGCGCTTCGTGGGGCCGGAGCCGCCCAAGTGACCGCGCCCGGCGTGGCCGGCACGTACGCGCGCGAAGAGCACGAGACCGGCTTCACCGCGATCCTCCTGCGGCTGCTGCGGGCGACCCCCGGCGCGATCGGCGCGGCGCTGGTCGACGCCGAAGGGGAGGCGGTCGACTACGCCGGCGATCGCATCGAGCCGTTCGAGCTCAAGGTCGCCGCGGCGCACTGGCGCATCGTGCTCGCCGAGATCGAGCTCGGCGCGCTCTCGAAGCGCGGCGGGGCGACGCGCCGGCTCTCGGTCGAGACGACGCGGAAGGTCTTCGTGATCGACGCGCTCCCCGACGGGTACGCGCTGCTCAGCATCCTCGCCGGCGACACGGCGACCGGGGGCGACGCCGATCGCGCGCTCGACGTGGCGCTGCGCGATCTGTATGTCGAGGCGGGCTGGGCGTGTCCGCCGGACCTCTTCCACTGGCACGAGGTCGACGTGAAGACCGGCGACGGCGCGCGCCCGATCTCGGTGCGTTCGGGCAAGGCGTGGGAGGCGGTGCGCGTGATCGGCCGGGTGGCGACCGGGCTGCAGCAGGACGAGGTCGGCTTCCGCGTCGGCGTCGGCTCGGAGGACTGCGAGCTGACGCTCGTGCGCGGCCGCGACGAGCGCTGGTACGCCGACCTGCCGCCCGAGTCGATCCAGCAGCCGCAGGAGCCGACGCGGTGAGCGCACCGCGGCCGTCGGTCGAGCCGCCGCCGCCACTCGAGGCGCACGCGGCCGCGCAAGGCGAGGACGCTCCGTTGCAGCTCGCGGCCGACGCGGCCGACGCGCCCCACGCGACGAAGCCGACGCGGACCATCGTGCAGGCCGACGCCTTCGCGTGGCTCGCCGAGCACCCCGCCGCGAAGGGGACCAGCGTCGTGACGTCGATGCCGGACGTCTCGGAGTTCCCCGAGCTCGATCTCGACGGCTGGCGCGCGTGGTTCCGGGAGACGGCGCGGGTGATCCTGCGCTGGGTGGCCGACGACGGCGTCGCGATCTTCTTCCAGAGTGACGTGCGCCACCAAGGCGCGTGGATCGACAAAGGGTATCTCGTGCAGCGCGCCGCCGAGGACGAGGGGGCCAGCCTCGTGTGGCACAAGATCGTCTGTCGAAACCCCGCCGGCACGATCGCCATCGGGCGCCCGAGCTACTCGCACATGCTCTGCTTCTCGCGCGCCCCGCGGCCGCTGCCGCTGCGGCCGGGGCCGGACGTGCTGCCGGAGGCGGGCGTGATGCCGTGGAGCCGCGCGATGGGGGTCGAGGCGTGCCGCGTCGCGTGCCGCTTCCTGCGCGAGGAGACGACCACGCGCCTCGTGATCGATCCGTTCTGCGGCCACGGGACCGTGGTCGCGGTCGCCAACCTGCTGGGCTTCGACGCGCTCGGCGTGGATCGCAGCCGCAAGTGCTGTCGCGCGGCGAGGGCGCTCGTGGTCGAGTGAGGTGACGCGCGCGCGGGCTCGTCGCTGCGAGCGCGGCGGCCCTTCGATTGCACCCTTCGCGATCGAAGGAGGGACGAACCATGCTCGACCGCACCCGTCGCCCCGCGCGCTACGGGCTCGCGGGCCTCTTCGCGGGCCTGCTCGCGGGAACGGCCGCCGTCGGGGGCGCGTGCAGCACCGTCGAGACCGCGCCCGTCAACGCGACCGAGACCGACTCGGGAGCGCCCGGCGACGCGTTCGGGGACACGTTCGAGGACACCGGCGGCGCGGCCGATGCGCCGGTGCTCACGGCGTTCCCGGCGACGGTCACGACGCTCACCGCCGACGACGAGCGGATGCTCGGCAAAGGGCACGCCGATCCGAACCTGATCGACGCGTGGGGGCTCGCGTTCAGCCCGAGCGGGGTCGCGTGGATCTCGGCGAGCGGCTCGGACGAGGCGCTCCTCTACGACACGCTCGGCGCTCCGAAGCCGCTGGTCGTGTCGGTGCCGCCGAGCGCGGCGGGCGGGCGCGCGGCGCCGACCGGCCAGATCTACAACGGCGTGCTCACCGACTTCTTCGGCGACAAGTTCATCCTCGCCGGCCTCGACGGCGCGATCGCGGGCTGGTCGACGGGCACGGCCGCGACCCTCCGCGTCGACGGCTCGGCCAGCGGCGCGCGTTACACCGGGCTCGCGCTGGTGGTGCCGATCACGACCGGCTCGTCGCTGTTGAGCACGACGTCGGACGACACGCTCGTGGCGACCGACTTCCACGGCGCGCGGGTCGACGTCTTCGACGCGGCGTACCAGCCGGTCGGCAGCGTCGGCGCGTTCCTCGATCCGGCGCTCCCCGCGGGCTTCGCGCCGTTCAACGCCGCGCAGATCGGAGGCGAGGTGTACGTCGCGTACGCGCAGCAGGACCAGAAGGCGGCGCACGATCGCGCGGCACCCGGCGACGGCCTGGTGAGCGTCTTCGACACCACGGGCCAGTTCCTCCGGCGGTTCGCCTCCGGCCCCCCGCTCGACGCGCCTTGGGGGCTCGCGCAGGTGCCGAACGGCCTCGGCGCGCTCTCCGGGACCATCCTGGTCGGCAACTTCGGCGACGGGTCGGTGCTCGTCTACGACGCCGACGGCACGCCGCGCGGCGTGCTCTCGAACGCGGCGGGCCAGCGCATCTTCATCGACGGGCTCTGGTCGCTGACGTTCTTCGCGCCCGCAGGGGGCGCGCCGGCGCTCTACTACACGGCCGGGCCGCGCGCGGAGGCGCACGGCGTGTTCGGTCGCATCGACCTCTCGCCGTGAGCGCGCGCGACCCGAGCGGGGCGAGCGCGCGCCGACGCTACGCCCCCGGCGCGCCGATGCCGCGCAGGGCGAGGCGCACCAGATCGCGCAGCTCGTTGCCGGCGAGCTGGTCGCGCACCGCATCGACCGCGCGCTCGACCTCGGCCGGCTTGAAGCCCATCGTGGCGAGCGCGCCGCGCAGCAGCTCGGCCTTCGCGGAGGTGCCGGCGGGGGCTCCCGCGACGGCAGGCGCGACGGCGCCGGCGAGCTCGAGCGCGCCGAGCTTGTCCTTGAGCTCGAGCAGGATGCGCTCGGCGATCTTGCGGCCGACGCCGCTGACGCCCGTGAACGCCTTGAGCTCCTGACGCGCGATGGCGTTGGCGAGCTCCTGCACCGAGAGCGCGCCGAGGATGGCGAGCGCGGTCTTGGGGCCCACGCTGGAGATCCCGATCAGCGTTCGAAACACGTGGCGCTCCTCGAGCGAGGGGAAGCCGTAGAGCAGGAAGGCGTCCTCGCGGACGACGGTGTGCACGTGCACCGTGACGCGCCCGTCGTCGGCCGCGCGCAGCCGACCGAGGGCGCCGAGCGAGAGCATGACCTCGTAACCGACGCCGCCGACGTCGACGGTGGTGACGCCGTCGTCCCCCTGCCCGCCGCCGACGATCGTCCCGACCAGCCTACCGATCATCGCGCCGCTCCTTCGCGCACCCACGCGACGATCGTCTCGACGTCGGCGGGGTCGAGCGCGAGGTTCGCCTGCGGCATGCGATCACCGCAATTGCCCATCGCGCATGCATCCTTGAAGTAACACTGATCGCCGCCCACCTTGTGCACGAGCCAGCTGTTGGCCGGATCGCCGGGCTTCACGAGCAGCATCGCGGGGTCGGTCTGCGAGGCGACGCCGACGACCTGATCGTACCAGTCGCCGTTGAGCCCGGTGCCCGCGTCCGCGGCCTGGCGCTTCGGCAGAAAGAGGTGCCCCTGCCCCGGCGCGCGGCCGTGACAGCTGGCGATCGCGCAGGAGAAGTTGACGATCTGGTCGACCTGCGCGCGGAAGACCGGCGTCGCCGCGTCGCTGGTCCGGGCGCCGTCCGCCGCGGGCCCGGCGTCGAACGGCGCGCACTGCGCGACGACGCCCGTCTCGAGCGGCTCGTCGAGGCTGCTGCTGCTGCTGCACCCCGCGCCGGCCGAGAGCGACGCGAGCGCGAGCGCGACGAGCGAGGGACGCATGCGGCGCACTGTAGCATCCGGGTGCGGCGGGCCGAGCCGCGCGCTCACCCGCCGATCAGCGCGTCGATCCGCGAGACCAGCTGGTCGCCGGAGAACGGCTTGCGCAGCAGCTCGACCGACGCCGAGCCGAGCCCGCGCGCGCGCAGCACGTCGTCGCCGTGGCCGGAGCAGACCAGCACGAGCGCGCGCGGATAGAGCTCGAGGAAGCCGTCGATCAGCCGCTGCACCCCCTCGCCGGGCATCACCGCGTCGGTGCAGAGCAGGTGGATCTCGTCGCGATGGCGCCGCGCCGCGGCGAGCCCTTGCTCGACGTCGGCGGCCTCGACCACGTGCAGTCCGGCGGCGCGCAGCGCGGTGGACATGGCGCGACGCACGCTCTCCTGGTCCTCGACGAGCAGCACGGTGCGACCCATGCTGCGCGTGCCCGGCGGCGCGGCCGAGGGGGTCTTGGCGGCCTGATCGCAGCGAGGGAACGCCAGCGTGAACGCGCTGCCGCGCCCGGGCTCGCTCGTGACCTGGATGAAGCCGCCAGCCTGGGCGACGATCCCGTAGACGCCCGCGAGGCCGAGGCCGGTCCCCTTGCCGGGCGCCTTGGTCGTGAAGAACGGCTCGAAGAGCCGGGCGCGCGTCGCCTCGTCCATCCCCTCGCCGGTGTCCTCGACGCGCAGCGCGACGTAGCTCGCGGCGGGGTCGGGGGCGTCGTCGGGGAGCTCGGCGGTCACGAGCTCGCGCGTCGAGAGCGTGAGCACGCCGCCGTTCGGCATCGCGTCACCCGCGTTGACCGCGAGGTTCAGCAGCACGTGCCCCAGCGCCGCTTCGTCGAGCAGCACCGGCGGCACCGCCACGCGCCGGTGGTCGACCTGGATGTCGGACGGCAGGACCCGGCGGAGCGAGCCCGCGAGCGAGGCGACGGCCGCGTCGAGGTCGAGCGGGCGCGGCTGGTAGCTGTCCTTCTTGGCGAACGCGAGCAGGCGCCGCGTGAGCTGCGAGGCGTGCGAGGCGGCCGTGCGGATCTCCGCGAGCCCCTCGCGACGCTCGTCCTCGGGCGCGTCGGCGAGCAGATCGGTCCACGACAGGATGACGAGGAGCTGGTTGTTGAAGTCGTGCGCGACCCCCTCCGCGAGCCGACCGATCGCCTCGAGGTGCTCGGCCGAACGCGCGGCCGCCTCCGCGCGGCGCTGCTCGTCCTCCGCGCGCGAACGCTCCTCGTTCGCCTCGCGCTCGCGCGCAGCGGCGGCGCGCTGCGCGAGCCAGGCCGATTCGAGGCGCCGGACCAGCTCGCCGAGGCTCACGACCGAGAGCGCGCTCCCGAGCAACAGGAACCCGGCGGCGCGCAGCCAGTTCGACAGGAGCATCGGATCGGACATCCGCGCGATCGGCGCGGGGATCACGCCCCGCGTGACGAGCGCGCCGACGACGATCGCCACGGAGGACGCGAGCAGCGTGACGGCGATGCCGGCGCGCCGCCCGCGCGTCGCGGTCGCGAGCGCCGCCGCGCTCAGCAGGACGAGCCAGACCCCCGGCACGAGGCCGACGCTCGGCAGCATCGAGAAGGCGGCGAGCAGCAGCATGGTCGGGACGGCGATCGGGAGCCAGCGCGAGGGGAGCGCCAGCCGGCCGGCGAGCAGCAACGCCCACACGAGCGCGAAGCGCCCGAGCGGCGCGCCGAGCCGCGGCGGCGCGCGCATCGCGGCCCAGAGCACGGCCACGACCGGGGTGAGCACCACGGTTCCATCGAGGTAGAGGCGCGCGAGCGACGCGCGCCACTCGAGCCGATCCGGTTCGGGGAGCACGCGGCTCTCGGCGGCGAGGACCTGCTGGTCGATGCGCTCGCGCAGCCCGGCCAGGAGCGCCTCGAGCGGAACGCCGCGCCGCTTCGTCTCGCGCCGCGCCCAGCCCATGAGCCGCCAGACGGTGAGCAGGCCCATCCCATCCGAGCCGAGCGTCAGCGTCGTGCCGCAGGCGCAGTTCGCCATCGAGAGCGTGCCGACCGGCCGGCGCGGCCGCCAGTTCCCTTCGGCCGCGTCGAACGAGATCGGCGCGCCGACGTGCACGGTGCGCTGGAGGTAGTCCTTGAGCGAGACGTACCGCCGACCGCACAGCTCGCAGATCTTCGGGAACTGCCGCTCGAGGTGGCGACGGGTGATTTCGACGACCTCGTCCTCGGTGAGCTCGACGGCCACGCAAAGAGGAAGCTATCCGAGATTCGACGACCGTCGAGGGGCGGCGCATCGAACGGGCCGCGGCGCGCGCTTCGTTGATCTGGAGCACGGCGCTTGGAACCGCGTTGCGCTCACCGCGCACGATTCCGCGCCGCCTCTCGCGGTCGCGGTCGCGCCTTCGAACGCGCTTGGAAGACCGAGCTGCTCCGGGAGCGCGGCCGTGCGCAGGCGTCGGCGGACCGCGCGCGACGACGGGCCCTCCGTCAGAGCGCGCGCGGGAGCTCGGCCGCGCGCAGCACGAACTCGGTCGGCGCGCGCCCTTCGACGAGCGCGACGAGCGCGTCGAGCACGAGCGCGCCGTACGCGTCGGTCGTCTTCACGCAGTCCTCGCGGCGGAGCGTGACCGAGCGCGACTCGCTCGCACCTACCGCG
>CAIXWQ010000480.1 GCA_903923175.1 uncultured delta proteobacterium
CATGCCGAGGGTGTTCGACCCCTCGCGCAGGAGCTTGAGCGTCTTCTCGGCGGCGCCCTTCGAGCCGTCCATCGTCTCGAGCGCGATCAGCGTCTTCGTCTTGAAGTCGGCCGCGTCGATCGCGAACTTCTCGCCGGCGAGCCCAGCGCCGACCGCCAGCGCGGCAAGCGCCGCAACGCCCTTCAACGCGAACGATGCGAGCTGGCTCTCGGCATTGCTCGAGGCGGTCCCGACGCGTTCCATGGCGCTCGAGTGCTCGTCCGCGTGGTGCTTGAGGGCGGCGGCGCGCTTGTTCGCCGCTGCCTCCTCTCGGCTGGCGAGCCTCGCTGCTTCTACGCCGGCTTCCTTCGCCGCCGCCGCGAGCGACTTCATCGCGGCCTTCACCTCGTTCTCGGTCTTGCCCGTCTTCTCCATCACGGACTGAAGGAACTCGAGCTCGCGCGCGGCCGTCGCGGCGTTCTTCTCGAGCTCGTTCGTGATCAGCCGGAGCGCGAAATCTACTTCATCATTTCCACCGGACATCGAGGCACCTCGGGGGGACCGTGAGCCAAGTCGGCTGCGCGAGATGGCCGGGTGTGCCACTGCGCCAATCGAGAAAAACGGCCCTGTTACCTGGTTGGGCGCTTGTTACCCTTTGCGAATCGAGGGTCGCTCTTGGCGAAATTACGTTCTCACTTTATTTCTTGGCGGGGTAGTGGCCGCCGACACGTCATGCGTCATGCGTCCGAGCTGCCCCCATGCCCCCCGCCGAGGCACGGCTCAGACCCTCACCGGCCGTGCGCGCACGACGCCCGCGACGGTGGGCGCGGTACCACCGACGAAGCTCTCCACCGTCACCCACGCGCGTTGTCCGTGGAAGGCGACCACCACGGGCGGCGGTGTCGCGGCGAGGGCTGCGGCGATCGTCGTACTGCCAACGCGATCGATCTGGCCGTCGCTGTCGCGCCAGATCGCGAACGTGACCGAAGTTGGCGCGCCGCCGAGGGTGAGCGCGCCGAAGGCGATCTCGAGGTACTGCAGCCGGTTGGCGTCGACGGCGAACAGGTCCGCGCCGCTGAGCGCAACGAACCCGCTCGCGTTCGACGGCGCAGCCTCGGCGGCCTGCGCCGCGAGGGTTCGAAGCGTGGTCCAGGCCACCTACGCCGCCTCGGGGCCCGCGCCGCTTCGGCTGTAGAAGGCACGCAACGCCGCCGTGTAGGCGTCGGCGTCGTGGGCGCGCGCGGCCTCTCGGATCGGCAGGCTCGCTCTCGGCCCCTCACGGCGAACCGTCTCGAGCGCCGCCGGGCCCATGTTGGCGACCGCGGTGGCGTAGGCCTTGGGGTTGCTCCGCTTGAACGCGGCCTGCTGAAGCGGCGTCAGCGACCAGATCGATCGGCCGGGCGCGGAGATGCCAGACGGCGCCGCGCCCGTCGCACGGATGCGGCGGAGCGTCGCTGCGTTCGCGAGCGAATCGAACTCCTTCAGGTAGCCGAGGGCGCGCGCCTCTTCGCGGATGCTGCGCGGCTTGTTGTGCGAGGTCACGAGCCGACGAGCGCCGGTAGGCACGCGCGCGCGCGCCGTCGACGTCCGGGCCTCGAGAGGCGCGCCGCACTTCGAGCAGAACCTCGCCGGCTTGCCGTCGACCGTCTTCGCTGGCTGCTCCTGCCCGCACTTGGGGCACGCGAGATCCTGGTCGGCGGCCGCGACGCGAGCGCGATGCACGCCAGCCCCGGCGCCGGAGACGGGCGGACCGACTACCAGGCGCGTGCCATGCGCCGCGAGCGCAGCGGAGAAGCGCTGCAGGTGCGCGGGCATCGGTCGCGATCGATCGTCGCGCCGGTCGACGATGTTGGCGCCAAGTGTGGGAGACGTGCCGGCGCTCACGTGATCACCATCATCCGCGCCGTGACGGTGAACGAGACGGCCGCGAGGTTCGTCTTGGTTCGGCAGCGCACGAAGCGCTCGATCGCGGTCGTGCAGATCTTGTTCGACGGTCCGAGGGTCGCGATCTCCCGCCACGGCGACGACGCATCGCCCCGCGTCTCGATCTTCGCGACGAAGGCGTCAGGCGCGCCGCTCGCGGCGTACAGGCCGACGCCGCGCGAGGTCGACGACGTGATCGCGAGCGTGAGGCGGGTCGTCGTGATCTCGCCGCAGTCGAGGGTCGGCCACGTCTGCCACTGCGGATCCTGGTAGCCAGCGGCGTCGTGCGGGGCGGCGCCACCGTGCGGATCGTCGGTGGTGTCGGGGCTCATGCTCCCAGTGTTAACAAGGAGCGTGTCGGCGAAAGCTACGGTGCTCACGTGGGATCCTTCCAGCCGCGATCCATTCGGATCGAGGCGATCTGTCGTTTCGTCAGGCGCACCGCGTGTGGATCGGCGGGCGGAGGAGTCCAGTCATCGTCGAACAGGACGAGGGGGCTCCATTCGAGCGAGTCGAGCGTCGGACGACGTACGCAGGCAGCGGCGCACGCCGCGCCGAGGCTCGCGACGATCAGCACGTCGAGATCGGTGACGTCGCCGCCGACGGCGTGACGAACGCTCGTCAGGTGCAGCCCCGACGGCATCGCCCCGCGCTCGAAGGCGAGGATCTCGGGGTACGTGCCTCGCACGCGCCCGGACGGCGCGAGGATGGCGCCGAGCACGCACGCGCCGAGGAGCACGCACACGATCGGCCGCGCGATGCCGCGAGCCGCCTCGAGCGCCGCGCCGCGGTGCGCCCCGCACGCGGTCGCCGCGGCGAGGAGCGATCCACCCTGGTCGATCACCCGCTCACCGGCGCCGGGATGCGATGGACGTCGTGCGTCACGTGGCCCACGGTGTTGGCGGTCGCGGCGGGCGTCGGATTGACCGAGACCAGCTCGATGAGCTGGAAGAGCTCGACGACACGCGCGGGCATCACGGAAGCGCCGCCGAGGCTGCGGTCTTTCCCATGTTTCCGAAGGACGTCGGCGACCGTGTGCGCGATCAATCGCGAGAGCTGCTCGACGATTTGTTCGGGACTCATGCCGAGAACGTCGGCCGGCAACGTCACGTTGCGCTCACGAGCCGCGTGCAGCAGCTCGACACGCGTCCCGCTTACTTTCTGGGCAAGTGATGGGAGCTCGTAGACCTCGGCCTGCAGGTCGAGGAAGAGCTGCGCCACGCGTTCGCCGCGCTCGCGACCGATCGCCGTGAGACCGCTCAGCGAAGCGCCCTCGAGCGTCTTCGCGCGGAGCTCGATCGCCTCGAAGTGCCGGCGGTTGACCTCGTTGAACCGGGCCTGCACCGCGGCGAGCTCGGCGACGAGGATCTCCACGCGCTTGGAGGCGATGCGGGCGCGGGCGTGGAGCTTGATGCACTCAGCCTCGGCGGCGATGTCGTAGGCGCCCGGCGACGCGGCGGCCGTGTCGGCGGCCTCGGCGGCCTCGGCGGCCTCGGTCTGCAGCCTGCGAGCGTCCTCGAGCGCCCGATCGGCGGCGACGCAGGCGGCGCGCGCGGCCTCGAACTCGAGCTCGAGCTTCGTGGTGTCGATCGTCGCGGGCTTGGCCTTGGTCTTCGTGGTTGTGGTCGGGGTCGTGGTGTTCATCGTGGATCCTCGCCGCGGCGCGCGCGGGGGTTCGGGGTTGCTGGTCTGGCGGGAGCGCCGACCCAGTACGCAGCAGAGAAGGGGTTCTCGTCGGCTGGCTTCGCGGGCTCGAGGCACGCGAGGAGCGCGGCGGCGACGGTGCGGAGCTCGCTCCGGCGGATGTTCAGCCAGACCAAGCGGCCGCCCGATCGGAACAGGCGGATCTGTGCTCCCTTGAAGGGGAGCGTTCGCTGCGCGATCTCGAGCGTCGAGAGGGGCGCGCCCTCGCGCTTTCGAAGGAGCGTCGCGATCATGAGGCCTTCTAGGTTGCCGTCGGAGCAGGGGAGCTCGGGGGCCTCGTCGTCGTCCAGGCCGTCGAGGAGCACCTCGTCGGGATCGTCGGCGGCTTCTTCGCGCGCCGCGGCCATCGCGCGGCCGTGGACGTCGAGAGGGTCGCGATCGTCGCTCATCGCTCGGCGCTCCCCTCGAGCGCGAGCTGCTCGAGCTCCTCCTCGACGTCCCGCTCGCCGGCGCGGCGGGAAGCCACGTCGAGCGTCGACGGTGGCGCCGGGCGACGCGTGGGGCGCGCAGGCGCGGCGAAGCAGGGGCGCGGGGGGAGCGCCTCGAGCTCGCGCGCGACGTCGCGCCCGAAGGCCTTGCGGGCGGCGTCGCGGGTCACCGCTAGCCTCCGGAGGCGGCGCGCGGCGGCGCGTCGTCCTCGTTGGTTCCCACGCCGTGCTTCAGCGTCGCGGGCGTGAACACTACCTTGGCGGGGAACGCGTCCACGGCACTCCTGGAGCTCCGGCGCTGCCGGTCGATGGCATCGTCCCGATTGCGCTGCTCGCACGTCTGCGCGCGGAGCTCGTCCTGGGCGCGCTCGGTCTTCTTCTTCTCGGCGAGCTCGTCGCGCTCGAAGTCGGGCCCGATCTCCGCGGTGGTCACGTCGTTTCGCCGGCCGCCGCCGCCCGAGGCCTGCGGCGACGCGCGCCACTTGCCCAAGCGGATGTCGCCGAGCACGTACTTCTCGAGCGAGGTCTCGACTTTCGCGAGGATCGCCTCGTCGGTCGCCGCGGAAAACTTCGCCCGGTGGTCGCGGGCCATCGCCACAGCGCAGGCGACGATCGCCCGCTTGTCGAGCTTCGAGGCCTTCGGCTCGTGCTTGATGGCCCGGTCGATGCGAGCAGCGGCGGCGAGCAGCGCCGGGGCGTCGACGTAGGCCGGCCGGTACAGGTCGCGGCCGGTCTCGAGCTCGGCGACCGTGACCGGATCCGGGGGCGGGGGGGCAGGCGCAGGCTGCGCCGGCGACGATCCCCCGTCCCCGATCCCCGATCCCTGATCCCTGATCCCTGATCCCTGATCTCTACCCCCGGCCTTTGCTTCGGGCTGTGCCTCTGGCTGTGCCTCTGGCTTTGGTGGGGGCTTAGCCCCCCCTGCGATTCGCATCGCATCCACGAAATCAGGCCCGCGCTGATCGCAGTAGTCGAACAGGAACGCGATCGCGGCGGCCTTGACCTCGCACGCGGGAAGTTCGGCGAGGGCCGAGCGCCAGCTAAGTACGTTCGCGGGTGAGCGCGGCGCGCCATCTTCGATCGACTCCGCCATCCAAAGCACGCGCGAGCGGGCGTCCCAACGGTCGATCAGACCAGCGCCGAGGAGCGCCTCGAGCGCCTTCTCGATCGCCCGCTGGGAGACGCGAAGATCCTCCGCGGCGAGGGCGACACTGAACACGCCCAGACCTGGGATGGCCCCCGACTGAGGGCCAGTCCGGATGTAGCCGTCGACGAGCCTGTGCAGCGTCGTCAGCGACGCGAACCGCTCATCGCGCCAGCGCGCGCAGCGGGTCCGCCGGTAGCGTTCGAAGTTCACCGCCTGCCTCCTCGGACCATCTGCAGCACGGGCGCGGGCGCCGCGGCGGCCTCGCCGATGCGCGCGGCCCGGTAGAGCGCGAGGGCAGCCTCGAGCACGAGCTCGGGCTGCGTCGCCGCATCGATCTCGGCGAGCGCCACGCGCGCGAGATCCACGGCTGCGCGCCGCGCGGCGGGGATCAGCGAGATCGGGACGTCCGTCGAGGCGCGCCTCGACGCCTCGAGCAGCTCACGGGCCGTCGTCGCGTTGCTCATGGCGCGTCTCCCTCATCGGGGCCGGGCTTGCCACCGGGCACGAGCGACAGCTTCGCCCGCGTGGGCTTCGGCTGCTGCGACGACGGAGACGGAAACCAGGCCGGCGATACGACCTGGACTAGCGGCGCCACGACACCAAGGCTGGAGCTCTCTTCGTGTCGTCGCTGCGCCTCGGCGAGCACGTCCCGCCGAGCATCGAGGGGAACGGCGCCGAGCACCTCCTCGATAGCCAGCCGCGCGCGCTCGAGGATGCCGCCGATGCCTACGGCCGTGAACTCCACCGCCCTGGCGCGATCCTTGTCCTTGCCGAATCGGCGCATGATCGATTCGCGCTTCGGCTTCACCACGCCGGCGATGTTGTCGTGCCAGCGCCAGCCATCCGGCGGGGGGGCGATCGGCCCGTTGTCGCGCGGGCTCACGATGCACCACCGGCGGCGCGCAGGCCTGCCTTACGAGCGACGCGCGAGACGTCGAGTTTCGCGTCGTTCGCGGGCGCGTCGACGGTCTTGTGCGTCGCGAGCCACTTCCGGACGGCGGCGAGATCGAAGCGCCGGCGATCGCCGACACGTTCGCAGGGGCATCCGGCGCGGACCCAGCGATCTACGGAGCCGGTCGAGGTGCGGAGATCCTTCGCGATCTCCGCCTTCGTGCGGAGGCGCGGCGCCTCGGCGACCGCGGGGGGCGCGACGACGGCGGCGCCGCGGAGCAGCTCGGCGAAGCGCGCGATCTGGGAGGCCGGCACCGAGAGCGTGATCTCGAGCCGTTCAGGGTCGACGTTGCTTGTGGGCGGAGCGTGTGCTTTGGTCATGTGGCTTCTCGGTGATGCGAGGAGTTCAGAGCGCCTCGGGATGGGCTGTCCCGGGGCGCTCGCTATTTCAGGCGACGCGACGAGCGTTCACCGCGGCTCGCGGATCGCCTGCTGCTTCCGTGATGATGCCTTCGGCGAGCGCGATCTTGAGCGCGCGACGTGCCGAAGGAGAGCGTGCGATCCTCGTCGCGAGGACGCGAACGAACGTGCGTGGGTCGCAGTCGGCCTTCACGGCGAGCTCACGAATGCGGCGCTCGCCAAGGGGAGAGTGCATGCATTCTACTTCCGCGCGATTCGGATCGTTGACAAGCGAAATGACGGCAAGGCGCGCGGACGATTGGGTAGCAGGTGACCAACGGGCACCGCACTCGAATGGCCTGTTTTCTAGTGCAGAAGTGCGCCGGTAATAGTTCCAGTGCAGAAAGGTTAGTCCGTTGGAATGCTGCTCTGCGCCGCAGGAATCGCCATGAAGATCAATGCATTACAAAATCGACATAACTTTGTGATGGATTCTGAAACGTGCGATACGGGCACCGTGTCGGCACTGGATCTAGGTTCCAGCGCCGAGAGGCTTGCGGGTTCAAGTCCCGCCCGTCGCACCCCTTGTTTTGCCGTGGTCTGCATTGCTCCGGATTTCCCTCCGTCGAGCGACGGGTCGCTGGCGACGATTGCAGACGATTCGCGTGGGCCGCGTCGCGACCGGTGTCGATCCGTCGCGACCGGCGGGAGCGGCGACGCCAGATCGCGACGGTTCGCTACCGTTGGACCCGATTAGCACCGGCAGAGGACTCCTAATCCGTTGGGGCGACGTCCGGCGGAGGGCGATTCGCCAACGATCCTCGCTGCTTCCCGTTCGCGACTCCGAGGCGGTACCCGTATTCACCCCGGCAGCGGCGGTTTTTCGGGTAGCGCCCCAATTTCCCCCTGCGCGCGGGCCTCGAGCTTCGCAACGGTCTCGACGAGCCGTGCCGCCGCCCGCTCCATCACCACCGTCTTCTCGAGGAGCTCCTCGAGCTGGGCGCGCACGGGGCCGAGCTGCGCCGCGAGCAGCTTCGCGATCTCCCCCTTCCGCTCGTCGCCCTCGCGCTTCGCCGAGATGAGCCCGCCGAGGGCCTCCTCGAGCCCGGCCCGGGTGATGCTGTAGCGCCGCCCGCTGCCGCTCCCCTCGACGTGAAGGAAGGTCCGGCCGGTCGCGAGTTCCCGCCCGCGCAGCAGCCGGAGGCACCTTTTCCGGCCGTACGTGTTGCCCTCGAGGCCGATCTCGGCGGCGGCCTCGGCGAGCGTGAGCCGGCGCGGAGGATCGGGGGAGGCGAGCCCGATCGCGGCGTTGTCCGGCTTGAGCTCGCGATGCCCCACGGTGGCAACGGCGACGGCAGGCTTGCCCCCGCGAGATCGGGCTTGGATCTTCGGCCGATCGGCCGGTGCTGAGCGATCCTTGCCCCCGCGAGCCGGCCTCACGCCGCGCCTCGGATTGCCCGGGCGTGGTGTACCCGCGGCGGTGGAGCGCACGTGACGTGGGCACTTTCCGGCGCGGGAGTCGCGGCAAGCTGGTCGACCAGCTCGAGCGCGAGCTTCACCGCGAGCCGCTCGAAAATGTGGTGAACCTTCGCGGCGTGCGCGGTGCGCAGCGCCTCCCCGAAGTCACGTCGGATCAGCACGAGCGCCGAGACGTCGAGCACGCCCGCGTGCTCCCCGACGTCAGCCGCGCAGATCTGCGCGACCTCGGCGGGTACGAGCGCGCGCGCGGGAACCTTCGCCTTCGTCCTGGGCGGTTGGCAGTTCGGGCGCTTCTTCACGGCCGCCCCCTGCGCGCGCGGCGCGCGTCCGCCAGGTCGACGATCACGCAGGCCGCAACGGCGTCTGCTGGCGAGCCGAAGAGCCGGCCGAGCGCTTCGTGCGTGATCCGGATCGCTTCGACATCGCCCACGGCGATCGCCGCCGATAGCGCGCGCCCGAGATCGACGAGGAGCTCGGCCCGATGATTCGGTGAAGTCGGCAGCGACTCTATCAGCGCTTTCGGCTGGCCTGCGTTCCGCAACTGCGATTGCGAAACGTCCTGAGATGCCGCGAAACCGCTTGGATCGCTGGGCGTGACAGGTGTGCAGCGCGGCGGCACTTCACGCTGCGTTTCCCGGTGCGCCGTGCCCTCCGCGTTCGCCTCCGGAGCCGTAGGCCAGTGGTTCGAATCCACTGTGGCGCGCTGTTTTCTGGCCCTGCGCGCGAGGGCCCTCGGACGTTTCGCAACCGCCGGTTGCGATTCGACCGGGGTAGCGCGATTGAGCGACGGCATCGCCGAGGCGGGTATCGCCATCATGCGAGCCGTCCTCATGACGTACCGCTGATGCGTCCTCGCGTCGGAGTGCCCGGCGAGGTGCATCGCGCGTGCGGTCGGGATGTCGGCCTCGGCCAGCGCCGTGTTGAACGCGCGGCGGAAGCTGTGGAAGTCGACCGGGTGCGTGGTCGACGTGTCGGAGAAGAGCGGATCGAGCGCCATCGCGGGGCAGCACGCTTCGCCGCGCGAGGGGGCGCCGGCCTCCTCGAGCACCGCGACGAGCCGCGCCTCGGCGGTCGCGCGATCGTCGGTGCCGAGGTCGATCCACTTCCGCACCTTCGAGCCCTTCGGCGCGTCGAGGTTGATCCGCGCGTGCCAGCGGCCGTCACGCTCGAGGAGCTCGGCCCGCATCGGCGCGCGGGTGCAGACGTGCCGACGGATCCCCGCGCGGAGGAGCCCCTCGCGCAGCCGGCGCGCGAAGCTCGTGCCCCGCGTCGCGCGCTGCGCCCCCTTCGTCTCGCCCTTCGTCGAGGGGAACACGGGGCCGCTCGAGGGGCGCCCGTGCCCCTCCCACCAGGCGCGCAGGAACGGCCGGAGGATCTCGGGCACCTCGAGCTGCTGCGGCGCGCCCCCCTTGCCGCGGTGGACCGTGCACGACTCGAAGGCGGCGACGTCGATCGACTCCCACCCCCAGCGCACGAGCTCGCCGGTGCGCATGCCCCCTTCGGTGCGCGCGACGAAAGCGAGCATCTTGAGCTCGAGCGAGACGTGCGGCGACGCCATGAACTGCGCGAGCTCGTCGTCGGTCAGGATGACGCGGGCGCGCACGTCGTCCTTCATGGGCGGGAGCTTCACGCGGCTCGCGGGGTTCGCCTCGAGCGTGCCTGAGTCGATCATCCACCCGAACCAGCGCACGAGCAGCCGGCGCACGTGGTCGACGGTGCCCTTCGAAAGCCCCTTCGCGGCCGTGGCGTCGAGCACGCTCCGCACGTGCGAGCGCTCCACCAGCGCGGGCTCGAGGGGGCCGAGGATCGGCGTGATGTGCTCGCGGAAGTTCGCCCGCTCGTCGCGCGCCATCACCACGCCGAGGGCTTGGCGCTGGTCGCAGAAGAGCGTCGCGAGATCCTCGCAGGTCTCGACGGTGCGCGCGGTGCCTACGTCGTCGAGCACCAGGCGGCCGGCGGCGAGCTCGGCGACGAGCTTCGCCACCATCCGCCCGGCGCGCCCCTTGTCGCGCGTCTCGAGGTCGACGAGCCGGCGCGTCGTGCGCCCTTCGGGGAGATCGATCGTGAGCTGGGCGTGCCACCCCTTCGGGCGCCATTGCAGCGATCCTGAACGCTTGCGGGCCATCTACACGGCTCCCTTCGGTTCGTCGGTTGCCACCACGCGGCGCGCCTGCCCGCGCCCCTCGGCGACGTCGCCCGCGGCCGACGCGACAGGCGTCGCCGGCCTCCTCGCGCGCGCGGCGAGCGCCATGCGCTGCGGCTTCAGGCCGATCGCGCGCCGCACCGCGTTCTCGGCCGCGAGATCCTCCTCGCTCGCCGCGTCGCTCACCTTTAGCCGCGGATCGTGCTCGAGCGTCTTGCCCGCCTTGATCCACTCCTCGACCTCGCTGCGATACGCGAAGATGCTCTTGCCGTGCCGCCAGCTCTTGAACGCCCCCGAGCGCGCAGCCTCGAGGAACATCCGACGGTCACACGGCGCGTTCTTCTGGGTGATCAGCTCGTCGGGTGACTGCATCTTCGCAGTGAGCCGCGGGCCGAGCTTCGCGATCACCTCATCGGCGAGCAGGTTGAGGAAGTCCTCGAGCGTGATCTTGCTGAGCGCGCGCATGGGCGTGAACGGGCGCGGCGCGGCTTCGGGCTGCTCAGGCGGCATCGGTCTCCCCCTCTCGCAGCACGGCGCCTGCGGTGAAGCCTTCGCCGCCCGGCGTCTGCCACGCGTCGCGGATGCGGCCGGCGAGCTCGAGCGCGAGCCGCATCTCGCGGCGCGCCTTGTTGAGCACGCGGGGGAGCAGCGCCGGATCGGGCGCGATCTCGCCCGAGAGCGCGCAGTCGAGCAGCTCCATCAGGTCGGCCGCCTCGGCGAGCGCCTGCTCGGCGATGAACGCCCCGCAGTTCGGCCCGAGCTCGACCTCGTACCGGTCGGCGAGATCCTCGCCGAGCGTGAACGGGTGCGGCGCGCCCGGCCGACGCCGGCGGCGGAAGATCACGCGATCGGCGAGCGAGTCGGACGGAAGCTCGGCGGACGGCGCTCGGGGTGACGTGACGCACGCCCCCGCGGTGGCTACGGTCATGGTGGTTCTCCTGCTGTCCAGGCGGGCCCACGGCCCCGGGCGTTGGTAGCGCCGCGGGGCCGAGCTTTGTGAAGCGCCGCACCGTGCGGCGCTGTCGTTCACTTCTTCTTCGGCGTCTTCGTCTCGGCGCGCTGCTCGGCCTCGTAGGCCTCGAGCCCGCGACGGATGCACGCGCGGAGCACGTCGGTCGTCGTGACGGAGATCCCCGGCTCCGCGATCCACGGGATCAGCGCGTTCGCGCGGCCGATCCAGTCCTCAGGGACACGGATCGCGCGCTGAACGTCGTTCCCGCTCGGCTTCCGGGGCACGTCCCTCGTTACCTCTGCAATCTCCGCGGCCATAGTCCAGAGTGTTCCGCATCCCAGCACAACCCGTCAAGGCGCTTGCCGATGCTTCTAGCGTCTGTTACGTCCTGGACACGAACATTCGAGGTGCCCCGATGCCGCCCCCCCTTCCCCGTCCCGCCCCACCCGCCGAGGAGCGCCTCGGCGAGATTCTCGCCCGCAACGGCTTCACCGATCCGCAGCTCCTCGAGCTCGCGCGCGCGGCGGCGCGCCAGGGCGTCGAGGTGACGCTCGAGGGCTCCGGCGCGCTGCTCGTCGGGGCGCAGCGCTTCGCCGCCGCCTCGGGGCCGCGCTGGGCGGTCTGAGCGCGCGCGGGCATCACGCGCCCGCCCTCACGACGTCCGAGAATTCGACAACGGTATCCGCGACGAGCTCGCACCGGTCGGAGACTTCCTCGATCCGGGCGGCGAGGCGCTCCTCGATGCGCCCGAGCTCGGTGCGGATCGTCTCGGCGAGCTCGTCGCGGCGCGTGGGGAAGTACTCCGGGCACGCCACGCGCAGCGCCTCGAGCGACACCGCGTAGCGCGTCCCGCAGCCCGCGCCGCCGAACTTCAGGACGAGCGCGCGACCGTCGCGGGCTTCGATGGCGCGCAGGCGACGTAGCAGCCGGCGGGCGCTGTCGACGGGATTTCCCTCCCAGCCCATCATGCGCACGGCGGCGCGGAGGGAGATCGGCGCGGTCGAATCGCTCATGCTGCACTCAGACGCGCGCGCAGGGCCTCGAGGCGCTCGGCGCGGAGGTTGCGCTCGTCGTCGCGTTGGCAGCCTGCGCCGGACAGGTAGGCGCGCTCCGCGGTCGCGAGCGCGGCGCGCGCCTGCGCGCGGAGCTCGGCCTGGCGCTGGATGGCGCTCCGGTCCGCTGCCACCGCGCGCGCGTCCTCGGGGCCGGCGAGGAGCAGAACGATGCCCGCGAGGTCGCCATAGGCGCCGTGGAGCTCGCGGAGGACCGCCGGGAGAAGAGGCGTGTAGGACGCGCGGAGCACGCGCTGCTGGTCGTGCGGGAGCCGCTCGAGGACATCCGACACGCGGCGGGCCCGCGTCGCCGACGCGATGTGCTTCTCGGTGTAGCCGGTATCGTCGACCGCCCGGCCGCTGCTCGGCGCGGCGGCGTAATTGATCCCGTGCAGGCCGAGTTCGCTGAAGCGCCAGAGGTACCAGAACTCCAAGTCATCGATCGCCATGCCCGATCGCTACTCCTTCACCACGTGCAGGCGTCGCGCGGGCGTCGGCGGCTCGAGCTCGGCGACCATCGCCTCCACGGCGCCGACGCCGAGGACGAAGATCGCGAGCAGGTCGAGCAGCAGCTCGCGGCGCGCGTCGACGGTCTCGGGCTCCGGGAAGCCACGGATCGCGAGCTTCACCACCGCGTCAACGCGAGGCTCGAGTTCCCGTTCGACCATGCGCCGCCCGGCCTCCCGGGGCGTCACGCGACTTCCTCCTCGCCGATCGCGCCCATCTCGCGCGCGTGCTGACGAAGTACCTCGTGCACGGCCTCGGCGATGTCCTCGGGCGATCCCGACGAGGGGCCGTCAACGTGAATGTGAAGCTCGCCGATCGAGAACGAGGCGCCGCCGACCCGAACGGAGGCGCCCGTCGTCGTCGTGCTGGTCGTGACCGCGGACGTAGGCGGCGGGGTGACGAGCTCCAGCATCGCGCGGCGCGCGTTGTCGTTCTCGCCGGTGATGCCCTCGGTGAAGCCCTCGCCGGCGAATCCGCCGAGCTCCATCATGATCTTGGAGGGGGAGGCGATGCCGAGCGCCGTCTTCACGGCGGCCGGGAGCAGATCC
>CAIXWQ010000481.1 GCA_903923175.1 uncultured delta proteobacterium
GGATCTGCTCCCGGCCGCCGTGAAGACGGCGCTCGGCATCGCCTCCCCCTCCAAGATCATGATGGAGCTCGGCGGATTCGCCGGCGAGGGCTTCACCGAGGGCATCACCGGCGAGAACGACAACGCGCGCCGCGCGATGCTCGAGCTCGTCGCCCCGCCTCCCCCAACCGCGCTCGCGACGAGCACGGTCACAACGCCCGGAGCCTCGCTCTCGATGGGCGGATCGTTGTTCTCGATCGGCGAGCTGCACCTCCACTTCGATGGCGCGCCGCCAGGCTCCCCGGAGGAGGTCGGCGAGGCGGTCGTCGAGAAGCTGAAGCAGTGGGGCCGCGAGATGGGCGCGATCGGCGAAGAGGAAGTGGCGGCGTAGCCCATGCCCACGATCCCGCTGCTCTCCGGCAAGGGCTCGAGCGCCTGGCACACGATGCTCGTCGGCGGCTCCCCGCTGCCGGGCGTCGCGATCGTGAAGCCCAAGAAGGGCCACAAGGTCGACAAGAAGGCCGGCCTCGGTGAGGACGGCGCGACGACGACCATTCAGGGCAAGCAGCTCGCCTCGGCGACGATCACGCTGCGCACCTACAAGCCCGAGCACATCGAGGAGCTCCAGGGCTGGCTCGCGATCCTCTTCCCCTCGGGTAACCCCTCGTCGGACCCCTACGCCGTCTCGCACCCGGCGCTCGCGATGCTGGGGATCACGGCGCTCTTCTTCGAGACCGTCGACAGCCTCGGGCCGATGGCGGCTCCCGAGCAGGAGCGGCTCGAGGTGGTCTTCACGGTCACGGAGGTCCGCAAGGCGAAGCCGATGCAGGGCGGCGGCTCGAAGACCCCGCAGGGGAAGGTCGACGTCGGCACGCTCGGCCCTGGCTTTGGCAAGGGGCCGAAGGGAGTCCCGAAGGCCGGCGGAAAGACGCCACCGAAGGTCACGCTCCCCGGCGCGCCGAAGTGGACGGGGCTGCGCTGAATGGCCCTCTTCGCCTGCTCCGGGACCACGGTCCTCCGCGGCCTCGTCTCCTTCCCGTTCGCAGGCCTCTGGACGGCCTCGCTCGTCCTCGAGGCTCCCGCCGCACCGTCAGGTGCGGTGACCATCACCGCACCTGGTCTCGCGCTCACCGGCGTCGTCGCGCGCGGGGGCAGCCAGTACGAGCGGACTTCGGTGCGAGTCGTCGGCAGCACCGCGGGCCGGCGCGTCGTGAAGAAGTTCTGGCGCGGTGTCCCGCTCCGGCTCCCCCTCGCCGACGTCGTCGCGGCCTTCAGCGGCGCGCTCGCCGCCGACATCGATCCGGCGCTCCTCGCGCAGCGGCTGGAAGTCTGGGGGCGCGCGGCAGACACCGGCGCCCGCGAGCTCGACGCGCTCGCCGCCGTGGCTGGTGCGACCTGGCGCGCGCGCGACGACGGCGCGATCTGGCTCGGCACCGATGCCTGGCCCGCGGTCGACCTGACGCATCGGACGATCGCCGTCGCCGAGGCCAAGCGCACCCGGACGATCGCCCTCGAGGACTTCTCGCTCCGCCCCGGAGTGACGCTCGACGGCATGCGCCTCGCGCGCGTGACCTACCGGATCGACCAGGAACGGGTGCGCTGCGATGTCGTCGGCCAGCCATGATCCGGAGCGCAACCCGCTCGAGGCGATCCTGCTCGCGCTCATCGAGCCGCTCGTGCGCTACACCCGCTCCTACCGCGCGAGCGTGGCCGCGCAGAACGCGGACGGCACCCTCGACCTGTTGCTCGAGGACCGCGAATCGCCGATCGCAGACCCGTCCGGCGTCCCGATCCGCGGCCTGCCGGGGGTCACCGTCAAGGTGAAGCAGGGGACGCTCGTGCTCCTCGAGTTCGAGCACCGCGGGGGCAGCATCACGAAGTGGTCGCAGCCGACGCCGATCGCGACGCTCTTCGGCGCGGACGGCCTCGAGGAGATCAAGATCACCGCCTCGACGCGCATCGTCATCGACGCCCCCGAGGTCGACCTCACGCCGACGGCCTCGCGCGGCGTCGCCGGCGAGGGCGACTACGGGACCTTCACCGGCACGAGCCTCTCGGCCGGCGTCGTGACCGGGACCTTCCAGATCGCGACCGGATCGCCGCGGGTGCGAATTTGACCACGACCTACCTCGGCGGAAAGAGCGTCGGCGAGGTCGTCCCCTCCCTCCCGCTCGCGCTCTCGCAGGTGTCGAGCCTGCTCGCCCCCCAAAGTGCGAAGGCCTCCGATATCGCTGGCCGCCTCGCGCTCCCGTTCACGCCGCCCGACCCGCTCCCGCTGCTCACCGCCCTCGAGAATCAGATCGCGAGCCTCGCTTCGACGCTCGCGCAGCTGCCCACCCTCGACGCTTCCGCGCGCATCAGCCTCGCGGCGGACCTCCTTTCGCTCCAAAGCCTGATCGGTCCGGCGCAGGACCTGGTCGCGACGCTCGGCGGCGCGCTCTCGACGGGCGGGATCCACGCTTACGCCGTCGAGGCTCGCACCGGCCAGATCGGCGTCGAGCTCACCGGCGCGCTCGTCGCGGGCGTCCCCGGCGGCGGCGGTCCGAACGCCACCGCAAAGGCGCTCGTGCTCGTGACCGAGAGCCCCACTGCCTGGGCGGCCCTCAGCGGCGTGCTCAGAACGAGGTGATCCGATGGCCGACTCGGCAGACCTGGGCGTCGACGTCTCGACGTACGTCCTGAACGACGAGGGGGAGCTCGACCTCGACCCGTTCGGGAACGAGATCGCCGGTCCCGTCGTCGTCGCCGAGAGCGTCGCGCGCGGATGGGAGACGAACCCCGGCGATCTGCCCTGGTCGACCGACGACGGCGCCGACATCAGCCGGTACCTGAACGCGGACATCTCCCCCGCCGACACGCTCGCGATCGCGATCGGCCTCGAGGAAGACGCGAAGCGCGACGAACGCGTCGACGCGATCGACGTTGCCGTCGCCTTCGACGACGCCTCGAGCTCGCTCGACATCACGGGAAACGGCCTCACCTCGGCCGGCCCCTTCACGTTGGTGCTCTCACCCGACGATCTCACGATCGCGGCGATCAAGGCGGGAACGTGATCTCCTGGGCCCAGCTCACGACGCCGCCGACGATCGACGCGATCTTCGCGCGCCTCATCACGTTCGCCAAGGCGCTGAAGCTCCCGACCTTCAGCTGGGGGCCGAAGAACTTCCTCCGCGCTGCGCTCGGGCTCTTCGCCCAGGTGCTCGGCGACCAGTTCGGCACCGTGATCGCCGACATCGCGAAGGGGGGCTTTCGGACCACCGCGCCGGGCGACTGGCTCACGCTGATCGCGAGCGAGTTCTACGGCATCGACCGCGAGCCGGCGGTTTTCACCGTCGGGACGGTGACGCTTACGAACGTCTCCACGACGCCGCAGACGATCGCGATCGGTGACCTGGCCTTCGAGACGATCGGGGGGCAGATCTTCACGAACATCACCGGCGGCTCGCTCGCAGGGCCGGGAAGCCTCCCGCTCTCCTGGCGCGCTGAGCATGCGGGGAGCGCGTACAACGTCGGCGGCGAGTCGGTCGTCTTGCTCTCGACCCCGCTGCCGGGCGTCTCGATCTCCGCGCTCGCGGGCGAATCGTGGATCACGACGCTCGGCGTCGACGAAGAGAGCGACGCCGATCTGAGCACGCGCTGCGGCGAGCGGTGGGACACGCTCGGCCCGACCCCGGGCACGACCGCGTACGCCTTCAACGCGATCCTCGCGGGCGTCGCCGTCGCGAGCGGGCAGGTCACGCGCACCCGCGTCTACGAGGCGACCCCTATCCCCAGCTACGTGACGATGTACCTCGCCGGCCCCACCGGGCCGGTCTCGACGACCGTCGCGAACGCGGTTCGGCAGTGGTTCGAGGACAACGCGAAGCGGCCGCAGTGCGTCGGGCTCCTCATCTACCCCGCCAACAGCCGCGTCGTCTCGCTCACCGGGACCGTCACCGTGAAGGCCGCGCAGCTCGCCGCCGCGCAGGCGGCGATTTCGGCGGGTCTGGTCGCGCTCGAGAAGGGCACCGACTTCGGCGGCCTGGTCGACGTGAACGAGCTGATCGCCCTCGTCCGCACTGCACCGGGCTGCACGCGCCTCGTGCTCACCACGCCTGCGGCGGACGTCGCGCTCGCGCCCTCCGAGGTCGTCTCCTTCGTCGACGCGCTCACCTACGTCGCAACATGACGAGCTTCACCGACTACCTGCTCGGGCCTGACGGACTCGTCCCGAAGTGGAGCCGGAGGAAGTGGGGCCGGCGCTACTTCTCGACCATCGCGACGATGCTCGACGCCTTCCCGAAGGCCGCCGAGGCCGCGGTGCTCGCGCGCTTCCCATCGTTCGCGCCCCTCGACGCGCTCGCGGTGCACTCCGACGAGCGCCGGCTCGAACGGGGGCCGGCCGAGCTCTCGACGACGTTCCGCGCGCGCCTTCGGAACGCCTTCCAAGCGTACGGCGAGGGTCGCTCCTCGAAGGGCATGCAGAACCGGCTGCGAGAAGCGGGCTTCACGACCGCGACCGTCTACGAGGCGAACGACTTCGCGCCGGTAACCGGCCGATCGTGGGCGCTCTTCTCGGTCGTGATCTTCGACCCGACGCTCGTCGCCTTCACCTTCCGCTGGGGAGACGGCACGCGCTGGGGCGCAGGCACGTGGGGCGGCGTCGCCCCGCTCAACCAGACGACGATCCGCAAGCTGATCGCCAAGTGGAAGGCGCCGTACGCGCTGCTCGATGGCGTGACCGTCGTCGCGACGGGCCGGCCCTGGGGCACGTTCCGCTGGGGCGACGGCACGACGTGGGGCGGCACTGCCGCGAGATTCGGAGCCTGAGAGGAAGCCATGTCGCACACGATCGTCGAGAGCGGAGCATCGTTCCCCGGCACGCTGACGATGCCGGACAACACCGAGGTCGCCGATGCGGCGTTCCTGGAGCTGCTGCTTCAGTCGCTCGGAAATCGCGCGCTGTGGCTGAAGGCGCTCTGCACGGTCGGCGGCATCCCGCGCCTCGCGTACATCGCGAACATCGCGGCGCTCCAGGCGATCGACGTCTCCACCGTCCAGACGACTGACGTGCGC
The DNA here is from genome assembly GCA_903923175.1 of uncultured delta proteobacterium. Taxonomy (GTDB): domain Bacteria; phylum Myxococcota_A; class Polyangia; order Polyangiales; family JADJMO01; genus CAIXWQ01. The sequence goes on from CAIXWQ010000481.1 coordinate 5,035, forward strand.
CTCGTGTACGGCACGGGCCTGTACCTCTACGACAGCGGATCGAGCGCGACGCAGGTGCTCCCGTGGATCGTGCAGCCGAGCGTGGGCGCCGGGCGGTGGATCCACCTGCTTGCGAACTACGCGCCGACGAACCGCATCGTCGATATGCAGTCCGTGTACGAGATCGCGAACTACTCGAACGCGACGACCAGTTACACGACCGTCATCGCGCTGAACCACGCCGCCGCGGTCGCCGGTGACGTCCTGCTGATCGACTGGAGCGCCGCGTATACGGCGGTCGGCGCGAGCGGGTCTAACTCGCGAATCACGATCACCGACGGTGGCGTCGATACCGATCTCGCTCCGACGCTGCGCCTGCACTCCGCCGCCCGCGAGCATCACGGCGGTCAGCACAAGTACGTGGTCGCGAACACGGGCATCGTCTACGTCACCCTCAAGGCGGCATCGATCGTCAGCGGCACGACGACGACCGACTCGGCAGGCACCGGCACCGTGCGGAACTCGCTCCGGTCCGTGCTCCACCGGCCATGAGGGTGCGCGCGCTCGCTCTGCTGATGCTCGCGCTCGCCGCGTGCGGCGGCGAGGTCGCTCCGGATCCGTCGATGGATTCGGGCTGCCACCTCGTGCCGACCGGCAGCCAAGCCATCTTCGACCTCAACCTCGTCTGCGGCGACGCAGGCCCCGACGGAGCTCGCTGACGATGGACGCCCTCGACGCGATCTTCCGCTTTCCGGCCCCGTCCGAGGTGCTCGTCTCCGACACGAGCTCGCCGAGCACGCTCTCCGACGTCGACGCGGTCGCGCGGTACGTGCGCCTCATCGGTCCCCTGACGGCCGATCGCACGCACCTGTTTCCTGCGATCGACGGTGCCGACTGGATCGTCGAGAACGCGACGACGGGCACCCGTGCGGTCACGGTGAAGACGACCGGCGGCTCGGGCGTCGCGCTCGCTTCTGGCGCGATCGCGCTCGTACGATGCCGAGGTGTGGACCTCGCCGCAGTCTCGGGCGGAAGCGGTTCGAGCAGCGGAGGCGAGCTGCGCGTCGATGTGACGGCGGGCGACGTGCACATCACGGCCGCCCAGGCGCTCGCTGTGGACACGATCGTCGCGTACGGAAGCTCGGCCTCCAGCCGCGGCATCTACGTCGACACCCCGTACACGGGCCTCGCGGGCCACGCGATCACGTGCCTGAACGTGAGCACCGCGCCGAGCGTCGGCTTCTACGCGGGCGGAGACGGCATCGAGCTGGTGAACGGCGCGGCGGGGTCCGTGGTGTTCAGCTCCGATGCGGGGCAGTTCATCGGTTCTGGCACGTACCAGACGGCGGCGAGCGCTCAGCCTGGCATCATCACGCCCGACGGCAACGCGGCGCACGTGCTCCGCGGCGACGGGACCTTCGGCGCATCGCCTGGGAGTGGAGGCGACCCGAAGGTTCCCGCGTGGGACGTGCTCGGCTTTATCGACACGCGCGGCGGACGCTCGTGGCAGGGCGGAAACTACACGTACGGACGTACGTTCCTCGTCTGCGCGCCTGGCGTCTCGGTCTACGGCGTCGAGGTCATCAACCCCGACACGTCCTCCCGCACGTTCAAGGTTTCGATCTGGCACGGCTCGACGCGGCTCGCGACGGCGACGGCAACCGTCGCGGCGGGCGCGCGGGTGAAGATCCCCTTCTCGTCGCCGTTTCTCGTGACCGGCTCGGACCTGCACCAGCAGCTCAAGTGCACGGCGTGGGAGACGAGCGGCGCGGGCTACAGCAACACCGCGGGCGTCGTCGGCGACTTCCCCGGCTACCCCTTCAAGGACGGGGCGGTGCTCTACCTCACGGGCGGGATCTACGCCTCGGGCGACGCGACGCCCTCGAGCGCTGATGGCGGCGTCGCGCTCACCTTCCCGTATTTCGCGTAGCGATCGCTGACAGCGCGCCTCGTGCGCGCGTGACCGGCTGCCCCACATCGGGCGCGGCCTGGGAGAGATCCATGCATCAGATGCTGAGCACCGCGTGGGCCTGGGTGGCCTCGCACCCCTACCTCGTCACGACGTACGTCGTGATCTTCATCACCTCGGCGTCCGTCCGCACGCAGTCGAGCGCGCGGTTCATCGCGTTCGAGAAGGCGCACCCGGCGCTCGGCGGCGCGCTCCACGTCGTCTTCGGCGTGCTCGCGAATGCCGACCAGGTGCGGCGCGGCCTCGCGCTGATCTGGGGCGCGCTCATCCCCACGAAGCCGGGCGACGGCGCAGCCGGCCCTGGCGATGCGCCTCGGCCCCCCTCGCCTCCCGCGGTGATCGTCACGGCGATCGGTCTGCTGCTGTTCCTCACCTCGACGAGCTGCGCGGCGGCGACGCCAGGCTCGACGACGCCGACGCTCGACAAGGCGGTCGCCGGAGTCGTCCTCGGCGCCCGCGTCGTGCACGGCGTCGACGAGGTCTGCGGGGCCACCGGCGAGGCGATGCGCAAGGCCGGCGACGTCCAGGGGGCCGCCGACCTCACCGGCGCGTGTGCGATGGCGCTGCGTGACGCGGCCGACAGCCTGGACGCCGCGGCGCTCGCGCTCGCCGCGGGGCGCGCCGGGGCCGACAAGCTCGCGGTCTGCGCGATCGCGAAGGGGACGAAGGCGCTCGTGATGATCCGCCCGATCCTCGAGCGCCACGGGGCGAAGCTCGGAGCCATCGTCGACGGCTTCGCGACGTTCGCCGCGCCGTGGCTCGACGTTGCTGCGTCCGCGGGGTGCCCGTCGTGAGCGCCGCGGACACGGGCGCGGAGATCGTCCAGGTCGTCTCGGCGCTCGTCACGGCTGTCGGGCCCGAGATCGTCAAGGCGATCGTCGGTCACGGCGCCACGAACGCGCCGATCCCCTCGGACGCGCGGGCGCAGATCCTCGCGATCCTCTACCCCGCCGGCGGCTCGAAGCTCGCGAGCGAGATCGAGCACGACGTCGACCTCGCCGAGCTCGCGGCGCCGAAGCCCGTCACGGCCTGATCCCACCGAAGGCGCTCGCATGCCGCGCGCTAGTCGTCACCGTCACCACCCGAAGGAACCCGCCACCATGAAGCTCTCGATCGCCCTCCCGCTCTTCACCCTCGCCGCCCTCTGCTGCGTCGACGCCACCGACCCCGCCGCGATCCCCGCGGGCGCGCCGGCCGATCCGCAGCCGCCCGCGGTCCCGCCTCCTGCGCCCGTGGATCCCGTCGAGGCGATCCTCGCCGAGGTCGACAAGCTCAAATCGCTGCGCGACCTCGAGAAGACCGCGACCGCGGAGCTCGCGACGGCCAACGCCGCGCTCGCTGCGGCGCAGTCGTCGACGGCCGCCGCGGTGCTCGCCGCGCAGGCCGACGCCGCGGCCAAGGTGTCGGCCGCCCAGGCTGCCGTCTCGGCGGCGCAGGCCGCGGCGCAGCAGGCCGCGCACGACGCGAACCTCGCGATCGCGACCATCGAGGCCGACCTCGAGGCGCTCCGGGCGCCCGAGGCGAAGTAGGCGCGCGCGCCTCGCACTTCCCCTCGCGCCGCGGGCGACTGCCTGCGTGGAGCATGACGCATGGCCCAGAACTCCAAGCTGGCAGTCGCCTACCGCAACGCAGCGCTCGACTCGACGCTCGCCGCCGCGGCCAACGGATTCATCGACGTGTACGACGGCGTGCAGCCGGCCGACGCGGACACGGCGGTCGCGACGCAGAACCTGCTCGTGCGCTTCCCGTTGTCCGCGACGCCCTTCGGCGCC
>CAIXWQ010000482.1 GCA_903923175.1 uncultured delta proteobacterium
AGCTCAACCTGCTCTACACGCCGGTGCTCTTCGTCGACGGCGAGCAGGTGCGGGGCGCGACGACCCACGCGCTCGAGAAGGTGATCGACGCCCACCTCGTAGAGGGCGCGACGCTCCTCGCGGGCGGCACGGCGCGCGAAGCCCTCTACGCCGCGCTGGTGGCCCGGCACTTCGTCGAGCCGCCGCCGACCGGGGTCGGCACGCAGTTCGATCTCTCGCTCGTCGACGCGGCGGTCTGGGGGAGCGGCACCGCGCCGGCCACGCTCGAGATCTTCGGCGACCTCGACGCCCACCTGTACGGCGATCGGATCTCCGTCGCGGCGCAGGCGAAGAGCGCCGATCTGCGCCTCGTCTGGCGCGATCACCCTTCGACGCCACAAGGCCGCGCCGCGGCCGCGGTCGTGCGCGCGATCGGCGCGCGCGGCGGGGCGGCCGAGCAGCAAGCCACCATCGACGAGCTCTGGGCCTCGGCCTCGGGCTTCGCGGGCAAGCCGCTCGACGACGCGACGCTGTGGTCGATCGCCAAGGCGCACGGCCTGACCGACGCGGACGTCGAGAAGGCCATCAAGGACCCCAGGCTCCTCGCGGCCATCGACGACGATCTCGCCCTCGCCGACGAGGCCGACGTGGGCAGCGCCACCACGGCGTTCTACGTGAACGGGCGGCGCGTCTACGGGACCTCGAAGCGCGAGGTCGAGGGGGCGATCGCGTGGGGCGTCCGCGTCGGCAAGGCGCGGATCGAGGCGGGGGTGCCCGGCGCCGACGTGTACGCGCGCCTCACGGCGGGCGGCGCCAAGCACACGCGAAGGTTCGTGACGTTGCTGGCGCCGAAGGTCGCCCCGAGGAAGGGCGCCGCCGCGGGCCTTGGCGTGGTGACGGTGCAGCTGTTCTTCGACCTCGAGTGCCCGTTCACGCAGAAGGCGCTGGCGGCCGGCGGGCCGGTCGAGGCCTTCCTTCGCGCCCACGCGGCCGAAGTGCAGCTCGTGTGGCGACACCTCCCCGCGAGCTATCACAAGATCGCGGAGCCGGCGGCGGAGCTCCTGCTCGAGGCCGCCGCACAGCGCGGCATGCCGGCGTTCTTCCGCGTCGAGGATTCGGTCCTGAAGCTCAAGCCGCTCGACGGCAAGGGGCTCGAGGCGGTGGCGACCGCAGAAGCGCTCGATCTCGCCAAGGTCCGCGACGCGATCGCGACGCACAAGTTCAAGCCGATCATCGACGCCGACGTGAGCGCGGCGCGCGGCGCGGTCATCTACGGCACGCCGACGTTCGTGTTCGGCGACGAGGTCGTGCCAGGGAGCGCCGTCAACCTCGTCTCGCTGGAGGCCGCGCTCGGCCGCGCGCGTCGACGCTCCAAGCCTTGAGCCGCCCTCCCCTGCGCACCCGAAATGGGCTTCCGCGCCCGCGCGGTTCTGCCATGCTCCCCGCATGAGTCACCGCGCGAAGCTCGCCGCCTCCGAGATCGGACCGTGGGAGATGGCGCGACGCGAAGCACGCTACGTGGTCGCGTCGCTCGTCGCCGACGAGGCCCACGCGCGCCTCGCGCGCCCGCTGCAATACCTCCTCGAGAAGTGGTCCGGGCTCGAGCAGCAGCGACGCGACGCCGTCGACGCGCTCGCCGACGGCGAGGCTCAGGTGCACGCCGTCGATCGCGCGCTCGATCTCGCGCTCGCACGGCTCGCCCGACAGCTGGAGGCAGAGCTCGGGAGCGACCTCGGGGGGCGCGCGCATCCGACCTTCCAGCGCTTCTTCCCCGTGCCGCCGGAGGAAGTCATCCGCCTCGGCCTCGAGCACGAGATCGATCGCATCGTGGATCTCGCCCAGGCCGCCGAGGACACCGGCGCCTCCACCGCGGTGCGCGCGGTCGTGCGCGAGGTCCAAGCGCTCGAGGCTCAGGCGGGCAAGGCGCTCGCCGCCCGGGAGCGCGCGACCGCCGACGTGGCGCGCATCACGCTGCGCATCCGCACGTGGCTCGAGAGCTCCAGCGCAGCGCGGCGGAGCGTCGAGGGGCTGCTATCCGCTTTCGCCATCGCCCACGATCTCCCGGATGAGTGGTCGCGCTCGTTCTCTCCATCGAACGACTCAGACGCCGACTAGGCCCGACCAAGGACGCCGCGCGCCCCCCCACGGAGGCGCCACCATGTCGCGACGCAAGATCGCGCTTGCTCGACGGGGGCGATCGCGGCGAGCCTCAGCGGTCGCGCCGCGCAGTTTTGCGTCGCTCCCGTGCCCCCTCGCCGTATGTCGAGGGCGCCGGAACTCACCGGATGACGCCGCCCGAGCGCGCGACCCGCGTCGCCTGCCGGAGCCCGACGCCAGGGCGGCACGAGGAGAATTCGAAATGACGGAACGTCGCTCTGCTTGGTGGGCCTGGCTCGCGCCTCTGGCCGTGATCGCGCCGCTGCTCGCAGTCGCAGGGACCGCACACGCGGAGGAAGAGAAGGCCGCCCCGCACGCCGGCGCGTCCGCGAGCGCGTCCGCCGAGGCACACGCCGAGAAGCCCGCCGAGAAGCCCGCCGACAAGGCGGAAGGCACGATGAAGGGCTCGGCCGAGGACGAAGACACGACGGTCGCGGCGCATGAGGACCGCAAGGGCGAGTCGCTCGACGTCGGCTTCATGGTCACCGGCGTGACGAAGATCGACGCGGTCAAGGAGACCTTCGAGCTCGAGGGCGTCGTGACGTTCATCGGCAAGAAGGTGCCGAAGTGCGACAAGGCGAAGATCGGCAAGCTCTTCGACGGCGAGGCAAAGAAGGCCGAGATGGTCGAAGAGAAGAAGAACCCCGACGGCACGCTTCAGCGCCAGTGCAAGATCGGCGTCGAGATCGTCGGCGACATCAACGTCAAGCGCTACCCGTTCGACTCGCAGGTCCTCGAGTTCCAGATCAGCGATCCGGCCGACGCCCTCGAGGGGCTCGAGTACCACGTGATCAAGGATCCCGCGCACACGGGCGTGCTCGAGACCGTGCGCATCCCGGGCTGGGAAGTCGCCGCCTTCTCCGCAGAGAGCAAGAAGTCGAAGGAGGAGGGAACGGGCGAGGAAGACGTGAAGGCGGAGTTCCGCCTCGAGGTGAAGCGCCCGTTCTTCGCGAGCTTCGTGAAGGGGCTCCTCGCGGTCATCTTCCAGCTCATGGTGACGATGATCGCCATCCTGCTGCCGGTGAAGAACGTCACCAACCGCATCACGATGGTCACCGGCGCGCTGCTCGCGATCGCCGCGACGCACAACACGATCTCGGGCTCGCTCGGCGTCCCGTACCTGACGACGGCCGACAAGTTCTTCCTCGGCTGCTACTTCTCGCTGCTCATCAACGTGATGCTCAGCGTCTTGATGCTCAGGGCCGACAACAAGAAGGACGAAGCGAAGGCGAACGGCCTCTACAAGACCGCGCTCATCGTGGTCCCGGTCGCATCGATCATCACGCTCGTGGTGGCTCTGCTCCCGATCGGCTGATCTCCGGGTAGGAACGGCGCGAAAGCGCGGAGGGACGTCCTTCGCGCGTTCGCGCCTTCCTCTTTTTGTCCTCGGCGGGCCCGCCGCGTGCAGCGGGCGCGCGAATTGAGTACAGATCGCGCCCCCCATGGACCCGATGAACAAGACGGCGCGCGACGTCCGGCAGACCTTCCTCGACTACTTCAAGAAGCAGGGGCACGAGCCGTGCGCCTCGGGGCCCCTGGTCCCGTCGAACGATCCGACGCTGATGTTCGCGAACGCCGGCATGGTCCAGTTCAAGGACCTCTTCACCGGCCGCGAGAAGCGCGCGTACACCCGCGCCGCCACGAGCCAGAAGTGCATCCGCGTGAGCGGCAAGCACAACGACCTCGAGAACGTCGGCCGCACCGCGCGCCACCACACGTTCTTCGAGATGCTCGGCAACTTCTCGTTCGGCGACTACTTCAAGGCCGACGCGATCGCCTACGCGTGGGATCTGGTGACCAAGGTCTACGGCGTCCCCAAGGACCGCCTGGTCATCACCTACTTCAACGGTGAAGGGGGCGTCGCCCCCGCCGACGAAGAGGCCAAGGCGCTCTGGAAGAAGGTGAGCGGCCTCGGCGACGACCGCATCATCGGCATGGGGAAGGACGACAACTTCTGGTCGATGGGCGACACCGGCCCGTGCGGCCCGTGTTCCGAGATCCACTTCCGGCAGGGCGAAGGCGCCGCCGATCCGAGCACCTTCGGCGAAGAGCCGACGCCGGACGGCAAAGGCTGGATGGAGATCTGGAACCTCGTCTTCATGCAATTCGAGCGGTTCGCGGACGGCAGGATCAAGGCGCTCCCCGCGCCCTCGATCGACACTGGCATGGGGCTCGAGCGCATAAGCAGCGTCGTGCAGGGCGTGACCTCGAACTACGACACCGACCTGCTCCGCGCGCTCGTCGAGCAGGCCGCGCAGATCAGCGGCAAGAAGTACGGCGGCACCATGGCCGACGACGACGTCTCCATGCGCGTCATCGCCGACCACGCGCGCACCACCGCCTTCCTGATCGCCGAGGGCGTGTTCCCCGATCGCGCCGGGCGCGAGTACGTGCTCCGCCGCATCATGCGCCGCGCGATCCGCCACGGGCACCGGCTCGGCATCGCGACGCCGTTCCTTCACCAGGTCGCCGATACGTGCGTCTCGCTGATGGGCGATACCTACGAGGAGCTACGGCGACGCCGCGACACCATCCTCTCGGTGGCCGAGCAGGAGGAGGTCCGCTTCCGGTCGACGATCGACCGCGGTCTCAAGATCCTCGAGGAGGATCTCCACCACCACGAGGTGAAGCGCAACAAGCTCCTGTCGGGCGAGAGCGCGTTCAAGCTCTACGACACCTTCGGCTTCCCGCTCGATCTCACCGAGGTCATCCTCGAGGAGCGCGGGTACAAGGTCGATCACGCCGGCTTCAACGAGGCGATGGCGCAGGCGAAGGCGCGCAGCGAGGGCTCCCGCCTCCACGACGGCGAGGCGGTCGCCGACGTCTACCACGCGATCCGCGGCGACGGCGCGAAGGAGGGCGAAACGAAGTTCGTCGGCTACGCGACCGAGCTCGTCGAGGGCGCGCGCGTGCTGCACGCGCTCCACGGCGGCCAGCAGGTGCAGGCGCTCAGCGAGGGGCAGGATGCGGAGCTGGTGATCGACACGACGCCGTTCTACGGCGAGTCGGGCGGTCAGCAGGGCGACGCTGGCGAGATTCGCGGCAAGGACGGCGCGATCTTCCGCGTGCTGGACACGCAGCGTCCGACGGCCGGCCTCGTGGTTCACCGTGGCAGGGTCGAAAAGGGGACGTTCACGGTCGGCGACGAGGTCACCCTCGAGGTCGATCACGACAAGCGCTCGGCGACGCGGCGAAACCACTCGGCGACGCACCTCCTCCACTACGCGCTGCGCCTGGCGCTCGGCGAGCACGTGCAGCAGAAGGGCTCGCTCGTCGGCCCGGATCGCCTGCGCTTCGACTACGCCCACGGCAAGACGCTCTCCGCCGAGGAACTCGCACGCATCGAAGACGTCGTGAACGAGATGGTCCTCGCGAACGTCGAGGTCAGGACGCAGGTGCTCCCGATCGCCGAGGCGCGCGAGACGGGCGCGATGGCGATCTTCGAGGAGAAGTACGGCGACACCGTTCGGGTGCTCACGATGGACGCCGGCAAGCACAAGTCGGTCGAGCTCTGCGGCGGCACGCACGCGCGGCGAACCGGCGACGTCGGCCTGTTCCGCATCACCAGCGACCGCGCAGTCGCCGCGGGCGTACGCCGCATCGAGGCGACCACCGGCCTGAACACGCTGCGCGAGGCCCGCACGCTCGAGCGAGCGCTCGGCCCGGTGCTCAAGGCGCTCGCCGCTGACACGGCCTCGCTCGGGCCGAAGGTCGAGAAGCTCGTCGCCGACGGGCGCGCTCTCGAGAAGAAGCTCGCCGAGGCGGAGAAGAAACTCGCGCTCGGCGGAGGCGCAGGCAACGCCGCCGGCTCCGGGATCGACGGGATGATCGGGCAAGCACGTGCCTTCGACGGCTTCAAGGCGCTCGCGCTGCGGGCTGACGTCGCCGACGCAGGAACGCTGCGAGAGCTCGCCGAGACGCTGCGCGACAAGCTCGGCGACGCGGTCGTGCTCGTCGGCGCCGCGCAGGCGGGCAAGGCGTCGTTGGTGCTCGCGGTATCGAAGTCGCTCACTACGCGCTTCAAGGCCGGGGAGCTGATCCGGCCGATCGCGGCGATCGTGGGCGGATCCGGCGGCGGGCGTCCGGACATGGCGCAGGCCGGCGGCACCGACGTATCCAAGCTCGAAGCGGCACTAGCTGAGCTCTACGCGCGCCTCGGCTGAACCGGCCGAAGCCTCACGTTCGCCGGACGAGCCGCGCTTCGACGGACTCCAATCCGCGCGGTCGCGTGCTCGTCCGTGGACGCCCGTGGCCAAGCGCGTGTAAGGAGCCCCCATCAACGCCCTCGAATGGCCGGCACTCGCCGAGTCGCGGCCGAGCACCCCGGGGGAGGACGCGATGAAGCAGCCTGAGATCCTCGAAGAAATCGCGCGAATCGAAGGCGAGCTAGCGCGTTTGGCCGGCGAGCTTCGGTCGCTTCGTGAGCGGCTCGCCATGGCCCCCGGGAACGACCGCCGTCACACGCTGTCGTTCAGCGCGCCGCCGCCACCTATAGCCGCGGCGCCCGCATCACACAGGACGCCCGCGATCCCGCCGCCGCCGCGCAGCCGGACCCGGGGTCGGTCTGAGGCTCCCCCGCTCTCGTAGACACCGGGGCTATGCAGCCATCTTCGTCGTAGCGGCTTCGCTCATGAACTTCAATTCAAACTCAATCGGACTGACGTAGTCGATCGCCGAGTGCCGACGAATC
>CAIXWQ010000483.1 GCA_903923175.1 uncultured delta proteobacterium
CGACTCCGCCACCGCCAAGTGCGTCGCCAAGAAGTCCGGCGGCGCCACGTGCGGCAATGGCACCGAGTGCTCGAGCACCTTCTGCGCCGACGGCGTCTGCTGCGACAGGGCCTGCAACGGCACCTGCGAGGCCTGCGGCGCCACCGGCGTCTGCGCCAACGTGACCGGCGCGCCGAAGACGGGCCACGGCGCGTGCGCCGGGACGGGCGCGTGCGCGGGCAGCTGTGGCGGGAGCTCCTCGGCGTGCGCGTATCCGGGGAGCTCGACCTCCTGCGGCAGCCCGAGCTGCACCGGGAGCACCGCGACGCTCGCCGCCGCCTGCGACGGCACCGGCGCGTGCGGCGTGGCGGCCACGTCGAGCTGCGCGCCGTACGTGTGCGGCGGGCTCGCGTGCAAATCGAGCTGCGCCGGCAGTGGTGACTGCACGAGCGGCAACGTCTGCACCGGCGGCGCGTGCGTGACGGCGCCGGTCGACGCGGGGGTCGACTCCGCGGTCGCGGACACCGGCGCGCCGGACACCGGCCCTGCGGACACAGGCGTCGTCGACACCGGCGCGCCCGACACCGCGCTCCCGGACACCGCCGTTCCCGACACCGCAGCGGTCGACACCGGCGCTCCGGACACGGGCGCGCCGGATCTCGGCGTCGTGGAGGTCGGCGTGTCGGACGCAACCCCGACCATCACGACGACGCCGTATTTCAAGTGCGCGAACGACAGCGACTGCACGACGGGGCACTGCGCCGACGGGGTGTGCTGCAGCACCGCGTGCAAGGAGCGCTGCCACTCCTGCGCCCTGCCGGGCTCGCCCGGCGTCTGCACGCCCGAGCCGGCCGGCGTGGACCTGCGCGCGGAGTGCGGCGCCGCCGGGACGTGCGTGGGCACCTGCAGCGGCAAGGACGACGGCAGCTGCGCCGGCTCCGGGCCCGGCACGGTCTGCGACCGAAACCGCTGCACCGGGCCGTCGACGGGGCTCGGCTCCGCGGTCTGCGCGGCCGCGTCGGGCGCCTGCCAGACCGACAAGGCGATCCCCTTCGACTGTGCGCCTTACGTCTGCGAGCCGGCGTTCGGCGCGTGCCGCAGCACCTGCAACACGTCGACCGACTGCGCGCAGGGCTTCATGTGCGAGGTCGCGACCGGTCACTGCATCACGCCGCCGACGGCCGCGCCCGACGCCGGGAGCAGCGGCGGGTGCTCCGTGTCCTCGACGGGCGAGCGTGGCGGGATCGGCCTGGCCTTCGGCGTCCTCGCGCTCGGCCTCGCGGCGCGACGGCGACGGCCGCGCGCGGGTTCGCCCGCCGCGCCGTAGCAGCGCGGACCGCCGTTGCCGAACTCACCACACCAAGAAATCGAGGATCCATTCATGCGCGCTCACCCCCTCGGCCTCGGGATCGGTCTCGCCCTCCTCGCCGCCTGCGGCCCCTCCGGCACCGAGCCGAGCGACGGCCCCGACGCCGCGCTCGCTCCGGTCTCTGCGCAGGCCGCGCAGGCCGCGAGCACGCACCGCGATCCCTGGGCGCTGATCCGCGCGACGACCGCGCTCGGCGCGAGGCTCGCCGAGCCGCGCGCGATCTCCCGCGTGGGGGCGCGCTTCGAGCCCGCGCCCGCGAAGCCGAAATCGGGCTGGCAGGCGCTCGGCGGCGCGCCGAAGGTGAGCTTCCCGAGCGCGGCGAACGGTGCCACGCGCGTGGCGGCGAGCGACGACGTGTGGATCGAGCTGACGCCGGAGGACGTCGCGCCCGTGGCCGGAGAAGCGGGCGAAGCGGCGCTGATCTACCGCGGCGTGCAGGCGGACGTCGACGCGGTGCACGTCGTGACGGGCGAGCGCGCGGAGGAATTGCGGGTCTTTCACGCCCCGCGCGGCGAGGTGCGGGCGAGCTGGCGAATCGCGAGCGGGCCGGGCGTGCGTGAGGTGCGGGTGCGCGAGGGGCTCGTCGAGGTTGTGGACACGAAGGGGCGAGTGCGGCTGGCGACCGAGAAGGCGTTCGCGGTCGACGCGGCGGGGGAGCGACGCGACGCCGAGATCGAGCTGGTCGCGGCGCGCCTGAGCGCCAGTGTGGATGCGCGCGGGATGAGTGGCGAGGTGGTGCTGGATCCGAGCTGGGTGGCGGTGGCGAACATGAACACTTCGCGCAGCGGCTCGATGGTGTTCCAGAGCCTCCTCGACGGACGCGTGTTGGCAGCGGGAGGAACCGGGAGCTATTGCCCCGGGGCAGGAGGACCGCCCACCAACAGCGCGGAACTCTACGATTCGAGCTCGAAGACGTGGACCACGGTCGGCTCGATGGGCACCGCGCGAGAGGCGGCTACTGGCGTCCTGCTGGCGGACGGTCGTGTTCTCGTCTCGGGCGGGAACGACGGCGGCTCACTGACGTACAGCTCCGCCGAGCTCTTCTCGCCGTCGACCGCAACGTGGTCGCCCGCGGCCTCCATGAATCGACAACGCTTTTCGCACAACCTCGTCGTTCTCTCGGATGGAAGGATCCTCGCGGCCGGCGGAGGCAATTCGAGCGGCGCCCAGCCAGACGCCGAGGTCAGCCCTTTCAAGGTGACTTCTTCCGAGATTCTGCGAGCAGACGCGCCGTCGACACATGACCGCTGTCCGCGAACTTCGTCCTCTTCGGGACGGGCTTCTTCGGACCTCGCGGGTGGCGCTTCAGCTTCGCGAGCTGAACG
>CAIXWQ010000484.1 GCA_903923175.1 uncultured delta proteobacterium
CCTGGCTGGCAGACGCCCGCGCCCGCACATGTCGAGGCCGTCGTCGCCACGCCTCCGGAACAACTCGCGGCGGGGCACGCCGTGGTCGTGGGCGCGTAGGTACACGTCCCGCCGGCGCAAGTCCCCGTGCTGCCGTAGGTCTTTCGCGTGCTCGCGTCGACGCAGGTCGAAGCCGGAGGAGTACTGCACGTGACGCCCGCACACGGATCACCCGCGCAGACCGTTCCCGCGCAGCCAGCGCTGCAGATCGTCGTCGCACCCGCCACGCAGCTCCCCACGCCGTTGCAGGTGGACGCCGCCACCGCCATCGAGCCCGAACAGCTCCCTGGGGCGCAGCTCGTTCCCACACCCGCCTTCGCGTCGGCGGGGCAGGTCATTCCGGCGCCATCGCACTTCTCGGCGACGTCGCAGGTTCCCGCGGCTGCCCGACAAACGACCGTCGCGGCTCTCGGGCTGCACGTGCCGTCTGCGGCGGTCCCGCCGTTGGCGGCGCTGCACGCCTGGCAGTCGGTCGGGTCGCCGGCCCCGCAAGCGGTGTTGCAGCAAACGCCATCGACGCAGTTGCCGGACGTGCACTCGGCCTTGGTGCTGCAGGCGACGCCGTTCGCGTTCAGGGCCGGAGTGTCGGAGGCGTCCGCGTCCCCAGGGATGGCCGTGTCCGCCGCGTCCGCATCGGCCAGAATGCTTGTGTCGGAAGCGTCTGCCGTCCCCGTATCGCTGGGAACGGCGGTGTCCGCCGCGTCGCCGCCGACGTCGGGCGAGCTCGCGTCGGGGTCGTCGACGTTGTCGTAGCCGGAGATCCCAGCGACGTTGGCGCAGCCGGTGGCGAACGCGCTCAGGGCACAGAGAGCAACGAGAAGCCCTGCAGTCGTGGAACACTTCTGAAAGGCGTGCCGGTACCGCATCACGGGCTCCTCGCGCATCGGGCGCCCACGTCACTGTGCCGTAGAGTCGGCGGCGCGTCGTAGCGAGCTGGTGCGAACATCGTCGATGGAACGGAACCAAATCCGCCCCCTCGCGCCGACCGGGAAGAAGCAGACGTCGCGTATGCGCAGTTCAGGCAACTCGTCTCGTTGTACGGAGCCCTGAACCAATCCAGCACCCATTCGGTGACACTACCCCCCAAATCAGCTTGGCCGTACTTGCCGTTTCCTGCCGGAACGGTTCCCACAGGCGCAATGTTCCCGACTCCTGTGCACGTCCCGGTCCCGCCGAAGTAGCAGCCATAGATCCCAAGGCTGGCATTCGGTCCGGGTGCGGTGGCGCCCCATGGATAGGAGCGCTGCTCTGCCTCGCCAACCGCCGCTGCATTCCATTCGGCCTCGGATGGCAGGAAGCCTCCATCCCAGATACAGAACGCTTCCGCCTCGTACCAAGTAAGGTTGTTGATCGGTCGGCGCTCATTCCCGCCAGTCCACGTCGGGTACGGTGGGTTCGCACCCAAGTGAGTTGTGTCACCCCAGGTCGTCAGACTGGTCGCAAGCTGCGAGTTCCAGTTCGTCGCATCCCACCCGGGCTCGAATCCGCCGCCACTCGCCGCAAGCCCGTTGCCACCGCTCAGGTGCACGTGCTTTCCTGTCCCGCTGGCGGGCTTCCAACCCGCCACGACCGCATTCACGAACTGGCGGAAGCGCCCGACCGTGACCTCGTACTTGTCGAGTCGGAAGTCGCTGACCGTCGCCTTGTACTGCGGATCGGTGTAGCCAGTCGTGACGCCGTCGTAGCTCCGGCTGAAGGTGCCGCCAGAGATGAGCGGACTGGGGCAACAACTCTCGTTCCCCGCGGTGCCGCAGTTGGTGGCACCATCTCCGGACGCAACGCATGAGGGTGGAGGCAGCCACGTCGCCGCAGGATCCGGCTTTGCCACCTTCATGACCGTCCCCTGAGCGTAGTTCGTCCAGTAGACGCTCGTGGCGTCGGTCGCGATCTTCCACGGACCGGGCTGGCCAACGGCAAGAGTTCGTGGAGCGCCGCCCGTCGCCGGCAGCATCATGACCGCGCCAGCCATCGTGCCGCTGACCCAATATACGCCACTAGCATCGACGGCGATTCCCTGAGGCTGCGTCAGTCCAGACGCGATGGTCGTGGTCGTGCCTCCGGCGATCGGCACTCGCGAAATCTTGCCATTCAGCGAGTCGGTCCAATATACGTTGGTAGCGTCCAGCGCGATGCCCCAAGCGTTGCCGGTTCCTACGCTCAGCATTGTCGCGGCTCCGCCAGCGGCCGGCATCTTCATGACCTTCCCGTCGCCGCCGCTGCCGTCCCCCTGAGCCCAGAACAGGCTGGTTCCATCCGCTGCAATTCCGCCGGGAACATTGAGGCTGGAAGCGAGCGTCGTGATGGCGCCGGCCCCAAGCGGCGTCCGGGAAAGCGCGCCAGACGTGTTCTGTCTGGACCAATACACATAACTGGCATCAACGCGCACCGAGACGACGTTGGTCTGCCCAGACGCGAGCGTGGTGACGGTGCCTCCGGCGATTGCGATGCTCCGAACCGAGCCGGCCGATGCGTCGGACCAGTAGACCTTCGCAGCGTCGACGGTCAAATCCCAAGAAGCGCCCGGCCCGGGGAAGAGCGTAGTGGCCGAGCCTCCGGAAAGGCCAATCCTCATGACCCTTCCGTCACCCTGATTGGACCAGAACACGCCACTCGTGTTCACTGCGATACCTGCGGGACTTGCCTGGCCTGATATGAGCGTAACTGGCTGACAGGCACCACCGGCGCAAGCCCCGCCCTGGCAGCCGTGACCGCAGCTCCCACAGTTCGCTCCGTCGCTCCAGGTATTCACCGCGATTCCGCCGCAAACGACGGCTCCCGGAGCCGAGTTGCAGGTGCCACCGCTGCAGATCCCGGAGCCTGGGCAGGCAGCATCCGTCGGCAGGTAGCTGCACGTCCCCGACGCACAGGTGCCTGTGCTCGCGTACGTCCTCCGCGTGCTGGAATCCGCGCACGTCGGAGCCGGCGGAGCACTGCACGTGACGCCCGCGCACGGATCCGCCGCGCAGACCGTCCCCGAGCAGCCGAACGCGCAGGTCGTGTTGGTCCCTGGCTGGCAGACGCCCGCGCCCGCACAGGTCGAAGCCGTCGTCGCGACGCCGCCCGAACAAGTCGCGACGGGGCACGCCGTGGTCGTGGGCGCGTACGTGCACGTCCCGCCCGCGCAAGTCCCCGTGCTGGCGTACGTCTTTCGCGTACTCGCGTCGACGCAGGTCGAAGCCGGCGGAGCGCTGCACGTGATGCCCGCACACGGATCACCAGCACAGACGGTTCCAGCGCAGCCCGCGCTGCAGCTGGTCGTGGCACCCGCCACGCAGCTCCCCGCGCCGTTGCAGGTGGACGCCGCCACCGCCGTCGATCCCGAACAGCTCCCTGGGCCGCAGCTCGTCCCAGCACCCGCCTTCGCGTCGGCCGGGCAGGTCATCCCGGCGCCGTCGCACTTCTCGGCGACGTCGCAGGTCCCCGCGGCTGCCCGACAGACCACCGTCGCGGCTCTCGGGCTGCACGTGCCATCTGCGGCGGTCCCGCCGTTGGCGGCGCTGCACGCCTGGCAGTCGGTCGGGTCACCTGCGCCGCAAGCGGTGTTGCAGCAAACGCCATCGACGCAGTTGCCGGACGTGCACTCGGCCTTCGTGCTGCAGGCTGCGCCGTTCGCGTTCAGGGCCGGAGTGTCGGAGGCGTCTGCGTCCCCAGGAACGGCCGTGTCCGCCGCGTCCGAATCGGCCAGAATGCTCGTGTCAGCGGCGTCAGCGGTCCCCGTATCGCTCAGGACGGCGGTGTCCGCCGCGTCGCCGCCGACGTCGGGCGAGCTCGCGTCGGGGTCGTCGACGTTGTCGTAGCCGGAGATCCCAGCGACGTTGGCGCATCCCGCGACGAGGGAGCTCAGGCCGACCCCAACGAAGAGTCTGAGTACGGTCGACATCCAAACGCCTCTCCCACGCCAAGTGTTTCGGCTTCGACCGATGCGTTTGCTCACGTCGAAGCGGACGAAGCTCCACGCAACTGCGATCGCGGTCGTCTACGTCGTCGTACGCGGCCCACCTCGCGCGTCGTGCGACGCCGTCGCATCAACAACTGGGCGCCCCGCACCCGGTCAACATCACGGCGATACCGCCGCCGGGGAAGGCTCCGCTGAGCATGAGCTCCCCTTCTCGATAGCCCTTCACGGTGGGCTTGAACGTGATCTGAATCGAGCATTGCTGTTTCGGTTGGAGCGAAACGCCGTCACAGCCGTTGAAGGCGGGCGCGGCCCCGCCGACCGGCGAGGATGCGTGAAAATCGCCTCCCGCGCCTGAGCCGCCGGTCGAGCCGATCGAATACCCGATAGGCTGCGCCGCCAAGGCGCCAACGTTCGTGATCGTGACCAGTTGGCTGGGGGCCGCGACCCCCAGAGCCACTGTGCCGAACTTCAGGACCGAGGGAGCCCACGAGAGCTGGGCGGCTGGGCCGACCGCGCCATCAGCCTTACTCGCGTCGCCGCCTGTGTCTCCGGCGCTTACGGCGCTGCCGTCCCTCGGCTCGACGTTCTCGAAGTCAGAGATCCCGGCGACGTTCGCGCAGCCCGCGCACAGCGGCGCGAGAAGCACGACCGAAGCAGCGAGTACGGCCACTCGAGACATCAGAACGCCCCCGTCAGACCCACCGAACCCACGCCAATCCATGGCCGCACCTCGCCGGCCTTAGGCGGCTCGGCGTCGCCGCTCAGCAGACCGTAGACCCCGACGCCAACGCCGAGCACGGCCAGGCTGAAGCCGACCGTCGACACGGTCGCCGCCGTCTTCGCGCCGTCGAGAACGCTATGATAGGCGGGGAGGCATTGTTGGTTCGGGCAGCTGCTCTTCACCATCTCGGCCTTTGTGATCGCGATCCAGCCCGAGATCACACCGGTCAAGACTCCGGCGCCGGCGACGCCGAAGCCACCGTAGATGAGGCCGCTGCGCAGGCCGCCACCGTCGCCATGGGCTTCAGGGCGCTCGTCGCGTGCGGGAGCGCTACTCCGTCGAGTCTTCGGGGCGTCAGCGATGGCCTGTGGCGGCCTTGATCGTGCTTCGGAACCCGCGTCCCCGACCTTCGGCGGCTCCGCCGAATTCGCCGCGCTCGTCGCGACCGGCTTCACTACCGGTTTGACCTTCGCGACGGGGAAGCTCGCCTTCACCGACTGCCCCTTCTTCGACTCCAAGATCACCCGCTTCTCGGTGACGGTCTCCCCCTTCGATGTAAACACGAAGACGTGCTCGCCCGGATCGACCTCGAGCGCGCGCCCTTCGAGCCGGTTGGCGACCACGCTCCCGTCGATCGACACCTCCACATCGACGAGCTGTTCGTCGCCGCGCACGGCCTCCAACACTACCGTCGGGATCCGAGGCAGCAACGCCTCGTAGCGCGCGAGACAGTCCTTTGGCAGGTTCTTCCCGCAAGACTCTGGGATGCACGCATGAAACTTCTCGCGCGCCGAGAGCAGCTTGTTTGCTTGTTCAAGCGCCTGCCCTTTTTCAAAGAACTGAACGCACTCCTCCGACGCCGCCGACGACAGCGAGCCCGACAGAACCGCGAGCATCACGCTGGCCGCGACGGCGCGGCGAACTTGCTGGATCGTCATGATTCACTCACATCCTGGCTTGTAGCGCTTCATTCCGCTCTCGTCGTAAGTATACGGAGGAACGCAGTTGGGCGCCGCGGTCGGAGGGGGGGCCGTCGCCGCAGGCTCGAGCAGGGGCGGCGGCGGCTGCGGGGCGGATGCTCGAACTGGTGGCGTCGCGGGCCGCGGCTTGTTGGGCTGCGCCGATGCGGGCACCAGACTCGGGGGCTTCGACGCCTGCGGGGCAGTCGTGGCTTCACTGGCCGGAGGTGCCAGAGAAGATGTCGGCGCGAGCGGCAATGCCGACCTCGAGCTCCCCGCGTCGACCACCTCCACGCCGCTTCCGGGCCGCGCAGCCTCCACCGTCCCCACCAGCGACTGACTTGCCGCCGGTATCGTCGTAGCGCCGGGCGCAGCGGCGGCAGCCCCGCTGTCCTTCCCGCCGCTCAGGAGCGCCGCGAGCAGCGCGATGGCCGAGCAGCCGAGCACCAACGCCGCGATCAAGATGGAGCCCTTTCGTTTCGCGCCGTCGGCGCGGACCTTGGCCGCCGCCGCCGGTTCGCGCTCGGGCTCGGAGTCCGGGGCTTCATCTTCTTCGAGCGGCTGGCTCGCCCGCGAGTCGAAGCTGACGCCCGCACCCGCAGTGACGATGACGTTCGGCGGCGGGCGAGGAGGAGGCTCGGCCGCCAGCGCACTTGGCGGCGGCGGAGTCGGCTGCTTCGGCTCGACCCTCGGTTCGACCTTCGGCTCGGTCTTGCCGTGCAGGAGCGCCGCCGACATCTCCGTCACGCTCTGCCAGCGCGCCTCGGTCGCCTTTTCGAGCGCCCGCGCGACGCAGGCGATGACGCTCGCCGGAGCATGCCCCTCGAGCTTGGTGAGGTCCGGGGGCTGGTGCACGTGCCCCGACTGGACGTCGAACTCGCTCTTCCCTTGGAAGGGGACCTCCCCCGAGAGCATTTCGTAGAGCATGATCCCGCAGGCGTAGACGTCCGTGCGGACGTCGACGACGTCGCCGCGAATCTGCTCGGGGCTCATGTACTCGGGGGTGCCGAGCTGCGCGCCGAGCTTGGTCATCCGCGCCGCGCCGACGTCGTGCGCGATGCCGAGATCGGCGACCTTCGGAACGCTCCCGCCGGCGAGCAAGATGTTCCCGGGCTTGACGTCGCGGTGGACGATCTGGGCGGCGTGAATCGCCTCCAGCCCGGCCAGGATCCCCGCGAAGAGCCTGAGCGACTCGTCGCAAGGGATCGGACCGTCGTTGAGCCGATCGGCCAGGCTCGGACCGCGCACGAGCTCCAGGTCGAGGACGAGCATCCCCTGGTATTCGAGGAGGTTGTGCACCTCGACGACGTTGGTATGCCGCACGCGGCCGAGCGCCTTCGCCTCCCCCTCCATCCGCCGACGCGCCGTCGCGTTCTGCAGGAGGTCGGCGTTGAGCATCTTGAGTGCGACCGGACGCTCGAGGCGAACGTCGGTCGCGGCGAACACCTGCCCCATGCCACCCGAGCCGAGGAACTCGTCGATGCGGTAGCGCCCCTCGATGACCTGACCCACGACGACGACCGGCGCGGCGCGCGCGAGCGGCTCGTCGCAACGTTCGCATCGCGGTGCGTCGGGCGGGTTGAGGCGGCCGCAGTGGGAGCACTGAATCATCGAAAGAGCCAATCCTGCCCCGGGAATCCGGTTTCTAGGTGAGACGATTCCTTCACGGACCTCTAGCGGCTCGAGCCAGCGGCAGACCCCGTTGGGGAGGGGGCGGCGATGGTCGCGGTCGGTAGGGTCGACGTCGAGGGGGGCGCTGCCGACGTCGATCCTGAAAGCGACGTCGAAGTTGTGGTCGGCCGCGGCTTGGCCAATGTAGCACCGGACGCCGGCTTCGGCCCCCCCGTCGCTGCCGCCGATGCCGACGCCGATGCCGATGCCGAGGGCGCGCCGGCGGCCGGCGGCGTGTCGAAACCGGCACGAGGCTGATTCGTGGCCGCACGGTCGGAGGCGGCGACGGCCGCCCCCGAAGCCTGGCCCTTGCTCTGCGCGCCATTCTGCGGCTCCGAAGCGGAGGTCGTCCCTCCGCACCAGAGTCGGCGCGCGATCAGCGATGCCAGCGCCATGACTGCGATTCCAGAGAGGAACGCGAGCAGCGGGGTTCGCCATCTCGAGCGCTTGAGCTTGAGGATTGGTCCGCCCGCGGAGGGCGCCGGATCCTCGGCGAAGGCGATCTGTTCCGGCTGGGTATCGCCGGGCTGACGCTGGACCGCCAGTACGCTCGTCGCCGCGCGTACGCGCGCGACGATCGCGCTGGCGTTGTCCTTCCCGTCGCGTGCAGTGGCCTCCTTCACGATCAGCCGCGCTGCGTCGGAGGCCGCTTGGGGGGCGAGGAACCGCGTGAAGTCCTCGGGCTTGAGGCAGTCGTAGACCCCGTCGCTGCACAGGAGGAGCACGTCGCCAGCCTGGAGCGGGAACCCGCGCTCCTCCGACACGACGTAGGGCTCGATCTCCTTGCTCTGGCCGATCGCCTGCGACAGCACGCCGGCGTCGGGATGCGTCGCCGCCGCCTCGCTCGTGATGATGCCGCGGGCCACCAGCGCCTGCACCTTGGTCTGGTCGACCGAGAGCTGCTTCACGACGCCGCCGCGCAGCAGGTACAGGCGGCTGTCACCGACGTTGCCGAACCAGAGCGCGCCGTTGCGAATCAACGCGACGACGCACGTGGTGCCCATGCCGCGCTTGGCCTCGTCGCGCTGGGCGATGGCGCGGACCTCGGCATGCGCGCGCTCCACCGCTCGGTAGATCAGCTCGCGCGCGTCCGGGAGGCGGAGGGTCAGCAGGTTCGTGACGAGCTGGTCGCACGCCACCCGACTCGCCACTTCGCCGCTGGCGTGTCCTCCCATGCCGTCGCACAGGACGAGCACCTCGCCGGCGGAGGCGTGGACGAACTCGTGGGAATCTTCGTTGAGCTCCCGAACTCTGCCGACGTCGGTCGCTCCGCCGAGGTCGATGGTTAGCGCTTCCGTGACAGCCTCCATTAATCGATACGCGTCGCGCCCCGGCTCGGAGCGAGTGGTTCAGCGCGCGAGCCAGTGAGCAAGAAGACAAACAGTTTGGAGAAGCCGATGCGGTCGCCGACCTTCAATTCGGCCGTCGCCTTCGGCGCGAGCCGAATGCCGTTGAGCCAGGTCCCGTTCGTCGACCCTTCGTCGACCAGCCACGCCGCGCCGGATTCGTCGATTCGGATGCTGGCGTGCGTGCCGGAGACCTTCGGGTGCTCCAGCTGGAGAGTGCAGCTCGCCGAGGCGCCGAGGGTGCTCTCGCCGATCGTCAGGGGGTAGCTCGCGCCCCCGTCCTCCGCGGCGAGCCGATAGCGGGGCTTCTCCGCGGGGGCCTCGGGGGCGGTGAGGGGAGGCGCATCTTCGAGACGCGACTCGTCGCTCGCAGCGGGCGTCGGGGCGTCGAGCTCGGAGTCCATCGTCCGCCACGCCGATGGCGAAGGGGGCGGCTCGGACACCGGAGGCGCGGGGGCCTTGCGGCGAAGCAGGAAGAACAGGGCGCCGCCGCCCAAGATCACTCCGCCGATCGAGAGAATCAGCGACATGGGGAGCTTCCCCGACGAGGGATTCGGCCCCGAGCCGCCAGAGGAGGCGCCCTGCGACGCGGCGGCCCCTTCGCACCGGCATCGGCCGGTCGTGCACTTCGCCGTGCCAGAGGCGCAGTTGCACTGCGAGTCCTTCTCGCAGGGGGCGGAGCACGCTCCCTCGATGCACTGGAGGCCTTGCGCGCAGTCCTCGGTCTTGGCGCACTGGCAGGCGGGCAGGGCGCCCACCGTTCCGAGGGCGATGTGATCATTGCCGAGCTTCCCGGACTGCCAGAGCACGCCGCTGGGCCCCTCGACGCTCATCTCGACCGTCATCTCGGCCGCGTCGACGTCGCCGCACAGAGTGCATTCGGAGCGCTGCAACACGTCGAACCCGTCGGAGAAGTTGGCGAGCGCCGTCTCGATCCCGGGCTGCAGGTTCGAGTCCGCCGCGACGGTCGCCAGCACCTCGCCGTGCGTCCCCTGCGCGACGCTCAGCAGCCGATCTCGGCCGAGCTTCAGGTTCCGCTTCTCCTTCTCTTGGCCCTCGACCTCGCCGTCTCGATCGACGGTCACGGCGAACACCGGGATCCCGTAGGTCGACGCGGTCTTGGTCAGTCGGTTGCTCGGGTCTGCCTCCGGGCTGATCGAGTCGTAGCCATCGGAGATGATCAGCACGGCCCGCAAGGCTATCGTGCTGTTGCCGAGAACGGTGAGGGACCGCTCGGCGTTCGAGTAGACGTCACCTCCGCGGCCGTTCGACGCCGCGGCCTCGTCGACGAACTTCGTGAGCTCGTCGAGGTTCGAAACGAGCTTGCCGAGCTCCCTCACCTTGCTCCCGGCCGAGTCGACGATCGCGTATTCACCGTTCTTCTTCTTCGCGAACTCCCGTCGAAGAAATGATTTGAGCGCCCCGAGAACTGCGTCCGAAGATCGCCCCATGCCGCCCGCTCGGTCGAGCACGATCAGCAGCGAGTAGCTCTCGTCGGGCCGAACGGGCTTGGCCAGCTTGGCTGGATCGGCGTCGCACCCGCCCTTCTTGAGCCGGAAGTGCACTTGCGCGCCCGGCTCGAGGACGAGCGGGTTGTGGTACACGACCAGCCGGCTCTGTTCCTTGCGGACCTTCCGGATCGAGAAGTCCTTCGCCGCGGCCGCGGGCGCGGCTACGGAGAGAAGGCCGACGAGGCTGAGGAGCGCGCAGACTCCAACGGACGAGCGGGAACGCATGGGTGCCGTCTCCAAGGGGGATCGAAGGTCGCTGCGGGGCGCGAAGCCCGCGCATTGGCCCTACTTGCTCGCCGACGGCCAGAGCCTGGCCGCTTCCTCCGGATCGAGGAGGAAGACCTTGAAGGTCGAGTCGCCGAAGCGCAGCACGTCGCCGTGCACGACGGGTGACGTCTCGCCGATGCCGATGTCATCGCCGTTGCGGTAGGTGCCGTTCTGCGAGGCGTTGTCCTTCACCGCGCACTTGCCGTTGCGATATATGACGAACGCGTGCTCCTCGCTGACCTTGCCGTCGTACCACAGGGAGACGGAGACCGAATCGGCGCGACTGCGGCCGATGACGTTGCGCCCCTCGCGAAGGACGTACTCCTGCCCCGTCTCGTTGAAGTTGAAGGAGATCATCCAACCGACGATGCGGGCGGCGCGCTGGGAGCGAGCGGGGCCCGAGGGGTCGCCCGACGAGGCCGGCTCATCGAGCATCGTGGCGCCGCGGCGACTCGGCTGCGGAGCCGCTGCGGCGCGCGGATCGGGGCTCGCCGGGCCAGGTCGAAACCCACCAGAGGGCATCGGCGGCGGAGAATCGGAGTCGAGCGCGGTCTTGCGCGGGGCCTTCTCGGCCTCACGCTGGTTGGTCGGAGGAATCGGCTGGGGAGCTGCGCGCGGCGAGTCCTGGGGCGGCGGGGGCCGGTACCCTTGCTGCGGCGCGCCGACCCCCTCTTCGACCTCGGTCCTGCGACGCCCTCCGGTGGGCGCCCCCTCGACCGGCGAGTCGCAGCGAGGGCAGACGAGGCTGCCCGGGGGGATGCGCGCGTTACACTGCCTGCAATCACCCTGCATTGGTCGGCTCCGTTCAGTTGTCAGAGGTCCGCCGCCGAAGCAGCAGAGCGGCGCCCGCGAGCGCCAGGAGGGAGAGCGCGCCGTTGGCCCCGACGGAGGCCCAGAGGCGCCGTGCGTCGGTTCGGTCTTCGACCGACGCGACGGGCGTGATGGCGTGATCGCGATAGAACTTCAGCTTGCACTGCGCGAGCTGGCCGTTCGCGAGGGCCGAGCTCGACACGGCCCCCTCGCGACAGAGATCGCTTCGCGTCACCAGACCGGCCAGCGTCCAGCGCGCGGTGACCGGCATGGCGGCGACGTCGAGCCACGCGTGCGTCGCGCCCGGCCCGGTGGCGACGGACATCGGCGCGAAGGCCGAAAAGATGGTCTGCACGATCGCATAGGCGACCGCCAGACCGATCACCCCCTCGGCCGAGGCGAGCATCGCGGACAGCGCGAGTCCGGCGCAGGCCGAGGCGAAGAACGCGGGAGCCAGCACGACGAAGTAGGAGCCGAAGCTCCCCGAGAGCGCTCCGCCGAACGAGATGATCACGAGCAGGCTCAGCGCAGGATGCGTGACCGCAGGGATGGCGTAGAGGACGGCCTTCGAGGCGATGTAGGTGCCGACGGAGAGCCCCGTCCGGCGCTCGCGCTTCAGGATGGCACGCTCCGAGAACACCTCGAGGCATGACGACAGGGCCCCGAAGAAGCAGACCATGATGGTGAGCACCACCAAGTAGTTGTGCTCCAGCGTCGCCTTCGTGAACCAAGAGCTGTCTCCGTTCAGCTGCGTCTTCATGACGGCGACGAAGAGCCCGGCGACGATTACCGGCACGACGATGGCCACGATCCAGAAGAACCGATCGCGGAGCTTGAGGAGCAGCGCGCGCTGGACGAGCACGGCGAGGGCCGCGAAGCCGGTGCGCACTCCGCCGTGGCGGAGCGGCTTCGGTGGCTCGGCGTCGAGCGCCTTGGCCCTGGCTTCGACCGCGCGTGATCTCGCCTCGGAGCTCCGGAAGTGCTCAGCCCACGAGCGTCCCTCCTCCGGGCCACCGCTCGCGAGGCGCTCGAGAATCGCGCCCGCCTGCCGCTCCGCGACGCCGAAGTACTCGAACGCGTTGACGGCGGTCGGTCCGAAATAGACCGTCTTGCCCCTCTCCATGAGGAGCACGCGGTCCATCTGCACGAACATCGGGTACGACGGCTGGTGGATCGTGAGGATGATGGTGCGCCCCTCGCTGGCGAGCCCGCGCAGGAGCGTCATCAGCTCGGCGGCGTCCTGCGAGGAGAGGCCGCTCGTGGGCTCGTCGAGCAGCAGCAGCGGCGGATTCGTGACGAGCTCGAGCGCGATGTTGACGCGCTTGCGTTGCCCGCCGGACAGGAACTTCGCGTTGACCGAACCGACCTTGACGTTGCGCCGCTCCAGCAGGCCGACCGACCGGATGGCCTCCTCGACGCGCCGGTCGATCTCTTGGGCGCCGACGGCGGGTGGGCTCCGTAGCAGCGCCGAGAAACGAACGGCCTCCTCGACGGTGAGGAGCTCGTGGACCACGTCGTCCTGCGGCGCGTAGCCGATCGAGGGGGCGAGCCTCGGGTCGATCGTGCGGCTCGGCTCGTAGAGAGGCTCCCCGTTGATCCGGACGACGGCGCCGGCCTTCGGCGGGGCGAAGCCCGTGATGGCGTTCAAGGCGGTCGTCTTGCCGCTCCCCGCCGGCCCCATGACGCCGATGATCTCTCCC
The DNA here is from genome assembly GCA_903923175.1 of uncultured delta proteobacterium. Lineage (GTDB taxonomy): Bacteria > Myxococcota_A > Polyangia > Polyangiales > JADJMO01 > CAIXWQ01. Next base: position 12,923 of record CAIXWQ010000484.1, read on the forward strand.
GGGAGGGCCGAGAGCCACAGGTCCTCGACGAGCCGTAGCGGCGCGCCAGTGCCTGAATCTCGGACCTCGACGACGACCCCGCGGACGTCGAGGTAGGCACCGTCGCGGCGCACCGGGGCGCGCTCCCTTTCGAATCGTAGGCGACGAGGGCCGATCTCCACGACGGAGGCCTCGGTGAGCATCCGCCACGAGACCCGCTCCCCGTCGACGTACGTGCCGTTGGCGCTTCCGGCGTCCTCGATGATCAGGCGACCGCAGTTGGAGAAGACGCGCGCGTGTCGCCCGGAAACCCGAGAGTCGTCGATGCGGACGTCGGACTGCGCGTCCCGCCCGATCATGATCATCTGGGTGCCGACCGCGATCGTTTCGACCTCGGGATGCGCGCTCCCCGCCTGCTCCGGCCTGAGATCACGTCCGACGTCATGCACGGACTGGGGCGGTCGCTCGGCGTCGCTCGGCGAGGCCCTTCCCCGCGCAGCGAGATTGAGGAGCGCCGCGAGCGTCGTCGGCGCCATCTTGCGGCCGAAGGTGATCTGGCTCGCGGCGTCGATGGCGCACTCGTCGATCCGCTCGCCGCCTACGTACGTGCCATTCGTCGACTGGTTGTCGCGAAGCACGAACTCGCTCCCTCGACGGATCAGGGACGCGTGGAGCGAGGAGACCGCCGGGGCATCGATGCGGATCGCGACATCCTCGGCCGCGCCGATGAGCCACGTCTCTTCGTCGACGAGGGGCTCTTCGACGCTCGGTTCGCTCCCCGCCAGTCGAAGCAGCGCGTCGAGCGTCGTCACGTACTTCCTGCCGAGCGAGATCTCGCTCGACGAGTCGACGGTCTGGTGCTGAATGCGGTTTCCGTCGACGAAGGTCCCCGCGCTGGAGTCGAGATCTTCGAGCACGTAGGCGCGCCCGACTCGCGTGAGGCGCGCGTGGGTCGAGGAGACCGTCGGCAGGTCGACGCGAATGTCGGCCTCGGGGGCTGCGCCGATGACGTACGAGCGTTCGGAGGGGGGCTTCATCGGTCGAATGCGCTCTATCCGTCCAGTAGGCCGAGGTGCGAGAGGAAGTCGAGGGCGCTCGGCCACCGATCCGACCGAGACTTCGCGAGCGCCCGTTCGATGGCGCCGACGACCGCCGGAGGGGCCAGATCGCCGAGCGGGGCGAGGTCGGGGGCCTCGCGGACCTGCATCGACTTCACGTCGTATTCGCTCGCGCCGCCAAACGGAACCCGGCCAGCGATCATCTCGTACAGCACGACGCCGGCCGAGTAGACGTCGGACCGGAGATCGAGCTGCTCACCGCGGATTTGCTCCGGACTCATGTACTCGGGCGTGCCGAGCGTCGCGCCTGCGCGCGTGAGCCTCGGCAGGTAGGCATCGGCGTCCGAGGCGATGCCCAGGTCGGCGAGCGCGGGCGAGCCGTCCCGGCGAAGCAGGATGTTGCTCGGCTTCAGGTCCCGATGAACCATCCCGTTCACGTGCAGCGCATTCAGCCCTTGAAGGAGGCCGCGCGTCACGCACGCGAACTCCGTAGGCGTCAACGGGCCCCTGGCGATGCGGTCGGCGAG
>CAIXWQ010000485.1 GCA_903923175.1 uncultured delta proteobacterium
ACTTCGTCCCCGCGCTCCGCGTAAGTTTCGTTGGCGCGAGCTCGAGAGCGCGCCGGGCAGACTCCCAGTCGTCAAGCTCCTGGTACGATCGACTGGGCCAGCGCGGTCGGCCACTCGGCTACGCCGGTTAGCCGGTGAAGATGCGTGTAGATCTCACGGGCCGTCACCCAAAGGGCGCGCAGCCGAGGCGTCCGCAGCATTGCCGCCAAGCCGGCTCGCGTCGTGTGCCGCGGCAACGGATGCTGTGTCAATTCGCGAAAAGTCCGAGCTTGCCCATGTCGATCTACGGTGAAGTCTCGCGCCCGGTTCGGACATCGTCAACCGTGAGAGCGGCGTCTTCGCGGAACGCGCACCGGCCTATTGCGATGCTCCCTCACGGCTGCAGCTCGATAGCGTCCTCGAACTCGCAGTCCCGAAAGCACTCCATCGCCTCGTCCAGCCCGCGCTCGAACTCCTCGCGCGTCGCGTACACTATCAACGTGGCCGTGAGCCCCGCCTGCCAGTGGTCGCTCCAGGTCAGCAACGCGCGCGCCTCGTCGTTCGCCTCGATGCCGAAGGTCGACTCGTCGTCGACGTCCTCGCCGGTCCCGTCGTACATCGGGTCGCGCCCGGAGAAGCGCGAGGTGAACGGGACGGGCGCCCTTGCGAGCAGACGCGACGAGTTCGAGAGCGAGAACGAGACGCTCATCGACCAGGTGGCTCTGTCATCGCCGGGCACATCGTCAGAGCCAGCGTCGACGAAGTCGGCGCGCACCAGGGACCAGTCGAGGCGTTCGGGCGGCGTGTTGGCCATGTCGCTGAGACGTGCGGCAGGCGAACATCTGACAGTGAGCGCGGCGCTCTCGACCCGCCCGGCCGCGAAGAAGCCCCCGCCCCTCCGGGCCCGATCAAGTCGCAACCGGCGCGACCGCCACGTCCCACGTCACGATCTCACGCACCCACCCCACGCTCGACTCCGTCGCGGCCGCGCGAAGCTGCCGGATCGCCTCCAGCACCGCGTGGTCGGCGTCCGGCGCCTCGACCTCGAAGGTCCATCGGTAAGGCACCGCCGTCATCCCGTTGTGGGCGGCGTAGGTCGGCTCGATGTAGATCAGCGTCACCCACCAGGTCGCGCCGGTGGCCTCGAGAGCGCTCATCGCTCGCGCGAGCCACCCTCGCGCCACTGCTGAATGAATCGCTCCTGCGTCGGGTTCTCGATCGCGCCGTCCCTCGCCTTTCGGACTTGCGCGGTCGCTTCGAGCGGCGAGGTCCCCAGCTCGACGAGCGTGCACGCAGCCATCGTGCCGGCACGCCCGAGCCCGCCACGGCAGTGGAATGCGACCCTCGCGCCTTCGCGAAGTCGGGCGATCGCGTCCGCGACGACATTCGCGGCCGCCGCGCGATCGCTCGGCACGCCTTGATCGCGGATCGGGAAGCGCACGAGCTCGATGCCCCGCGCGGCGGCCTCCGGCACGAGTCGCGGGATCCCGAGCTTCCGCAGCTCATCGTCCTCGACGAGCGAGATCAGGACGCCGAGCCGCGCGTCCAGCCGCAGCCACTCGAGATCCGCGGCGAGGTCGCGGTCCCAAGCACCGCCCTTGGACATCGGCGCGGCGTCCTTCTTCCCCGGCGCAAACGTCAGCCCGAGGCGGCCACCGCTGGCGAGCTCGTGAGCCCAGTCGACACGGATCGGATGCGAAACACTGGTTCGAGCCATTACGGCCTCCCTCGCGCCGAAGCGCACTGACGCGTTTCTCCCATGACGACGTCGTGTACGCGGATCTGACACAGCGTCCTCAGCTCAGGCCTCCTCCTCGATCCGCGCGGCCTCTGCCTGGTCAGCTTCCTCGCCATCCAGCCGCCCGAGCGCCGCCTGCACCTCGGCGCGCCCCCGGAGCGCCACGACGAGCAGCGCCCGATGCCCGCGTCCGGGGTCGCCCCGCATCTCATCGACGACCCGATCGAACACCGCGATCGCCTCCGCGGGCTGTTCGAGCGCGGCCAAGCAGCGCGCCTGATTCAGCTCGGCGAGCTGCCGGTGCACCGCGAAGACGCCAGCGCTCCGCGACTCGAGGTCGCGAAACCCGGCAAGCGCCTCCTCGGC
>CAIXWQ010000486.1 GCA_903923175.1 uncultured delta proteobacterium
AAGCTCGACGCCGCGGGCGCGCGCCCTTTCGTGGTCACCGAGCTCTTGCGCGCCGAGCGGCTGTCGACGCGGCTCGCACGCGGCGCGCGGCCGACGCCCGGCGAGGCGCAGGTCGTCCTCGCGGACGTCGCGGGCGCGCTCGCGGCCGCGCACGCGCGCGGGGTCGTGCACGGCACCGTCGACGAGGACACCATCTTCGTCGTGAGCGACGATGCGGGCGTCTGCGGCGCGCGGCTGTTGGGCTTCGGCGCGGCCAAGGTCGCGGCGCTCGCGCCCGCGAAGGGCATGCCGTGGAAGCCGCTTGCTCCGACGATCGCGCCCGAGCAGACCACCCGGGAAGACGTGGTGACTCCGGCGACCGACGTGTGGGCGCTCGGCGTGCTCGCCTACGCGCTCTTGGTCGGCCGGCGATTCTGGCGCGGCGACTCCGACATGATCCTCTTCCGCGAGGTCCTGATGGACCCGATTCCGCCGGCGTCGGTGCGCGCGGCGGAGGACGGCGTGACGCTCCCGCCCGCGGTCGACGCGTTCTTCGCGCGGTGCGTGGCGCGCTCCTCCGCGGAACGCTTCGCCGACGCGGGCGAGGCGCTGCGCGCGCTGCCGGCTGCCCTCGGGATCGACGCCACGATCGACGACCGCGTCTGCGGCGAAGGCGATGCGCGTCGCAAGATCCTCGCGCGCCGTGCGCGCTTCGTCGCCGAGCAGACGTTGGACCTCTCGGGCGGACCGCAGATCTGCTTGAGCGTCCACGCGCCGGAGATCTGCCTGAGCGTCGCCCCCCGCTGGCCGCAGGACCTCTCGAGCTTCGACGCGCTGGAGGCGGCCGCGCGGCAAGAGGCCGAGCGGCGGGCGCTGGCGCGGCGGCGCGCGCTCGCGCTCGCGATCGGGGTCGTCGTCCTCGCCCTCGCCGTCGCGGCCTACCTGCTCGTCGCGGCGAGGCGGGGAAGGCGCGAACGGCCGGTCGACACGCGGGAGGCGCGCGCGCCGACGACGCCTATCGCCCCCGCTGGAACAGCACGGCCCCGAGGATGATCACGCCCGTGAGCATCAGCCGCGTCTCCAGCGCGAACGCGTTGATGCTCAGCACCTTCTGCAGATAGCCAATCGTGAGCGCCCCCACGAGCGTGAGGCCGACCCCCCCCTTGCCGCCGCGCAGGGGCGTGCCGCCGATGACGACCATCGCGATCGCATCGAGCTCGTAGCCGAGCCCTGTCTCGGGATCGCCCTGGGTTTCCTGCGCCGCCTGACAGATGCCGGCGAGCGCGGCGAACAGGCCGCTGAGCGCGTAGGCGATGGTGGTCACCCGGCGCGTGGGGACGCCCGAGAGGCGCGCGGCCTCGAGGCTGCCGCCGACGGCGTACAGGTGGCGGCCGAGCGTGGTGCGCGCGAGCACGAACCAGGTGACGGCCACGCACGCGAGGAACACGAGCGTCACGATCGAGATCGTGCCGCCGAGGATGCGGGTGTCGAGCCAGTCGAAGATGGCAGGGAGCGGGTTCGAATGGCCGACGCCGTCCGGGCCGATGGCGTAGCTCGTGACCTTCTTGCCCGAAGCGAGGCGCTTCGCGAGTCCGCGCGCGAACACCATGCTGGCGAGCGTCACGACGAAGGGCTGGATGCGCGTGACCGAGACGAGCGCGCCGTTGGCCGCTCCGAGCAGCGCGCCGGCCGCGAGCACCACCGGGATCGCCAGCAGCGCCGATTGCCCGGCGGTGAGCGTGAGGGTCGCGAAGCCGACCGCGCCGAGGGCGAGCACGCTCCCGACCGAGAGGTCGATGCCGGCGGTCACGATGACCAGCGTCATGCCGCAGGCGAGGATGCCGTTCACGGCGACCTCGCGCAGCACCTGCTGGTGGGTGCTCCAGCGGTAGAACGCGCCGTGCTGGTGGAAGTCGCAGCCGAGCAGCACGATCACGGCGAGCGCCGCGAGGGCGCGCGCCATGGGCGAGCGCGCGAGCTGCGCGGCGCGCGCGGCGTGACCGGCGGGCGTGGAGCGGGCGGGCGGCTCGAGCGTCACGCGTGCACCTCTTCCGCGTCGCTGCGTCGCGAGGCTCCTCGCGCGGGTTCGCCGGCCGCGCCCATCGAGGCGCTCAAGACTCGCCGCCGCACCTCGACCGGCTCGGGGGCGCCCGCGCCGCGCACCTGGATGGTGGCGACGAGCTGTCCGCGGTGGAGCACCACGCAGCGATCGGCGACCGCGAGCAGCTCCTCGGCCTCGGTGGTGATCGCGAGGATCGCCGCCCCGGCCGCGCACCACGCCCGCATGCGCGCGTGGATCTCGTGCTTGCTCCCGACGTCGACGCCGCGCGTGGGCTCGTCGAGCAGCAGCAGGCGCGGCTCGGCGAGCGCGCAGCGCGCCAGCAGCACCTTCTGCTGGTTGCCGCCCGAGAGCGCCGAGAGCTCGGTGTCGGGCGACGGCGAGCGCACGTCGAAGTCGCGCAGCGCAGCGAGGACGGCGGCGCGGAGCCGGGAGGTCGCGAGGACGCCGAGCGTGGCGTAGCGGCCGAGGGTGGCGAGCGCGGCGTTCTCGACCACGCTGCGCTCCGGCAAGATCCCGGCGTCGCGCCGATCGTTCGAGAGCAAGGCCACGCCGCGCGCGAGCGACGCCGCGGGGGAGCGGGCGTCGAACGCGACGCCGTCGAGGAGCACGCGGCCGCGGAGCGCGCCGCGGGGGCGTACGAGGCTGCC
>CAIXWQ010000487.1 GCA_903923175.1 uncultured delta proteobacterium
CGCCGCCGTCGCGCGCGAGCACGTCGGGCGCCAGCGCGCGGGCGGCAGGGGAAAACCGCGCGGTCACGTCCTCGAGCGCGCGCTCGCGCGCCTCGGCCTGCCGGTTGCGGAAGGGGAGCGCGCCGAGCACGCCGACGAGCGCCCTCGCGGCCCGAACCGCCGGCGGATCGAGCAGCGGATCGAGCGTGGGCGCGAGCGGGAGCAGCGGATCGAGGAGCGACGGAGCGACCATGCGCGGATGCTACCCGCGGCCCGTCGCCGCGCCGATCAAGCGCGCGGGCCGCCGCGCGAGAGCAGGCGGCCGATACGCTCGCCGAGCCTCGGCACCAGCGACCAGCCGAAGACGATCGCGAGGATGATGACCGTGAGGACGATGTCGCCGAAATGGAGCCCGAGCACGTCGCTCTCCCTTCTTCCCCGTCCGCTTGCTCACCTGCCGCCCCGGTGCGCGCGATCGTGGTGCGATCGCGCGCGGCGCGGCTCAGGCCTTCTCTTCCTCGGCCGCCGCCTTCTTCTTCGCGGTCTCGGCCTTCACGTCGGCCTCGTCGGCGTCGTCGGCCGCAGGCTTCTCGGCCACGGCCGCAGGCTCCTCGACCTCGGCGGCGGGCTTCTTCTTCTCGGACGCGGGCGGCTCGTCGGACGCCGCTGCTTCCTCGCGCTCCTCGGCGGACTTCTTCGCCGTCGAGGGCTTCTGCGACGCGGGCTCGTCCTCGGTGGACTCTTCGGACTCGGAGCGCTCCTCCTCGTCCGCGGCCGAGCCCCCCTCTTCGGCGGCGGCCTCGGCGTCGAGCAGATCCTGAACGCCGTCACCGAGCTCGGCCGCGGCGACCGGATCGGCGTGCGCGTTGTCGTGACCGATGCGGTACCAGGCCGCGGCGAGCGCGCCCGTGATGATGGCGACCCACTGCGAGGTCGAGAGCTGCACCGGCGGCGCGTCCTGGAACTGGGCCGGCTTCATCGCGAGGAAGACGCCGAACGGGATCAGGATCGCGACCGATCGCACGATCGTGCGGATGTTGTTCTTCTCGGTGAAGATGTTCGAGAGCCCGAAGACGAAGGCGAGCGCCATCACCATGAGCGCGATCGGGAACACCACGTGCGGCTGGAACGCGGGGCCGTACTGGCCGCGCTCGGCGTCGTCGCGGACCATCTCGAGCAGGAAGCGCAGCACGCCGTAGCCGAACGCGAAGACGACGAAGAGCTCGCCCCGGAAGAAGGGCTTGCCGGCGGCCTCGCGGCGCTTGATGTCACTTCGCGCCCAGAACAGCATCGCGAGCAGGAAGAGCCCGCACAGCGACTCGTAGAGCTGCGTCGGGTGCACCGCGAGCGAGTGGTGCGCGTCGACCGGGAGCAGGTTCGCCTGCGAGTGCTGCACCCACGCCGGCGAGCCCGGCAGGATGTTGCGCCCCTTCTCCATCGACGCCTTGTAGAGCTCCTCGCTCCCCGGCTCGAGGAACTTCCCGGTCAGGTAGTCGTAGTGCCACTCGGGGAACGTGCCGAGCTTCTTCAGGAACGCGGGCGCCTTCTCGGGGAGCGCCTTGCCGAAGTCGCAGCCGAACAGGTAGCAGCCGATGCGCGTGATCATCAGGCCGCTCGCGAGCGACGGGACCGCCACGTCGGCCCACGCCATCAGGCGGACCTTCTTGCGGGCGCAGTAGATCCAGCTGCCGAGGAACCCGCCGAGGAACCCGCCGTAGGCGACCAGGCCGCCCGAACGGATGGCGAAGATCTCCTTCCACGTCTTCATCTCGTCGAGGTTCGTGACGACGTAGAGGAGGCGCGAGCCGACGATCGCCATGATCGCCGTGAAGATGTAGTTGTTCGCCATCGCCTCGCGCGGGAGGCCGTCGTTCTTCGCGAGCGTCAGCGACAGGTACCAGCCGACGATCAGCGAGAGCCCGAGCATCACGCCGTACGAGTAGATGGGGAACGCATGGAGCTCGCCGACGATGGGGAGCTTCCAGTGCGGCAGCGGGATCTTGAAAAGGATCGGGTGCATGAAGGGTTCCTGGCGGCCACGCGAGGGGGGTGCCCCCGGGCGGCCGCCGAACGTAGTGGGCGACGCGCGCGCCTGCTAGTCTCCGGCCCGTCTTCCAGCCATTTCGGCCCCTCCCCCATTCCCTACCGCCGGCGCGCCCGCCCCGGGCACGCGCCCCCCGAGCCGAGCTTTGTCGCGCCCCCGAGCCCAATTCCGCGCGCTGTTCAGCGCCGCCGCCCTGATCGTCGCGGCTCCCCTGGCCGCCTGCCACGCGGAGCCCGACGACGCCGTCACGGCGAAGCCCGCGCCCGCGAAGAAGCCCCCGGCCGCCGCGAACACGCCGCCGCCCGGCCCCTGCACCGCCAAGGAAGATCCGCTGCTCACCGCTCCCTTCGTCGACAACTTCGACCGGGCGGATCTCGGCGTGAGCGATTGGTCGTCGACCAGCTACGGCGCGTACTCGATCCGCAACGGCCGCGTGTGCACCGCCAAGCCGCGCAACCACCCGCTCTGGCTCAAGCGCAAGCTCCCCGCCAACGTGCGCGTGGAATTCGACGCCATCCCGCTGACGAACAACGGCGACATCAAGGCCGAGCTGTTCGGAGACGGCTGCGGCTTCGACACCACCGGCAACGAGTACACCTCGACCGCGTACGTCGCGGTCCTCGGCGCGCACAACAACACCGAGCACTGGCTCGCGCGCCTCTACGAGCACGGGCCCGAGGCGCGCATCACGCGGCTCATCGCCGGCGGCGACTCGATCGCCGACAGCAAGCTGGTGCAGGGGACGACTTACAAGTTCGAGCTCGTGCGCACGGACGGCAAGGAGGTGCGCTTCCTGGTCAACGGCACGCTCGTGCACGCGATGCCCGACGCGCAGCCGCTCGCCGGCGAAGGGCACGACCACTTCGCCTTCGACGGCTGGGACGCGCAGGTCTGCTTCGACAAGCTGACCGTCACGCCTCTGTAGCGTGCGGCGCCCGGCGCGCGGCCGCGGCGGGCGACAGGGGCGACGCGGGCGACGCGGGCGCGAAACGCCACGCTCCTCACGCGGCGGAAGCTCCGCGCTTCGCCCCTCCCACGGCGCCCGCATCGGCGACGTCGCTGCCGTCGCGCCGGGGGAAGCGGCCACGCGCATTGCGCCCCCACGGGTCGTCGCGCCGGGGTAGGCTTTGGAGCCTTGGAAGCGGAGGAAGTCGCAAGCCTCGTCGAGGAGCTGGAGCTGCGCCTGGAGCGCCTTCGCATCCTCTACGACCAGTATTTCATGGGGATCGAGAAGATCCCGCCGGGGATCGTCCACAAGGACGTCGAGCGGCGGATCTACGTGCTGCGGCGCGAGAAGATCCGGAACACCGGCACGCGGTTCAAGTTCCAGACGATCATCCAGCGCTTCAACACGCTCGGCTCCTACTGGGCGCGCATCCTCCGCGAGATCGAGACCGGGACGTACAAGCGCGACGTGATGCGCGCGAAGAAGCGCTTCGGCACGCCCGAGGTGAAGAGCTCCACGCGCGAGGTGCAGCTCGACGAGTTCGACGCCGACTCGCTCGATGTCGACCTGGACGTGGATCTCGAGGAGCCCTTCGAAGAGCCGCCGACCGCCGCGCCGCCCGGACGCGACACCACGCGCATGCCGGTGGCGCCGCCGCTCGAGCGCGGCCGACTCCCGAGCCTCGCGCCCGGGATGGCGCAGTCCTCGAGCCTGCTCGCGGCGGGGATCGTCTCCCCGCGCGCGCCTGCGGCGCCGACGCAGCCGGCACCACCGCCGTCGAGTCAGCCTGCCTGGCCCCCCTCCTCGTCGCCGCTCGGTGGGAGCGCGGCGCAGCCTGCGGGCCAGGTCCCGCCGCTGCGCGCGGCCTCGACGGCCCAGCTTCCCGCGAGGCCGGTCGCGCCGAGCGCGCAGCC